>JAPLKJ010000122.1 GCA_026388125.1 Elusimicrobiota bacterium | reverse complement strand
GGGAGCCGGCGGGGGGAAAAGTGGGCATCGTTTTCGGTCCGGAGAAGACCGGGCTTACCAAGGAGGACCTGTCCTTCTGCCAGGCTATAATAAACATCCCCACCCGCCCGCGCCAGCCCTCCATGAACCTGGGGCAGGCGGTGGCGGTGGTGGCCTACGAGCTGGCGGCCAGGGACGGCGCGAGCGCGCCGCTGGTCAGACGGGGGGAAGCCAAGGAGCCGCCCGAGCATGAGCTCGAGCGCACGGTGCGGCAGATCTGCCTTAAGCTGAAAGCGCTGGGCGGCAGTGCCTGGGGCGGCCCCGAGCAGGCCCGCGCCATACGCCGGGGACTGATAGACGCGCGGCTCAACAAGAGCGCCATGCACGCCCTGAACCTGCTGTTGAAGAATTAATCTATTATAAAGGGCGCGCGCCGGAGCGCTCCGCCCGTATTATTATCTTTGTATAATAAGCGCATGCGGGAATATATAGGCGTGCTGCTCACAGCGGGGTTCGGGCTTATCGTCGCCCTGGCCATGCTGCTGCTCTCAGTGCTCTTCGGCCCGAAGAAAAAAACTCCGGTAAAACAGGAACCTTTCGAATGCGGCATGCCGCCCGCCATGGAGACGCGCGGCCTGGCCCGGGTAAATTTCTATTTCACCGCCGTGCTTTTCGTGATGTTCGACATCGAGATAGCCTTCCTCTATCCCTGGGCGGTGTCTTTCCGCGAGCTGGGCCCGGGCGCGTTCTACGCCATGGGCGGCTTCCTGGTGATGCTCGCGGCCGGCCTGCTGTACGCCATAAAAAAAGGAGCCCTCGAATGGGATTAGAGACCGCTTTAGGCCACTCCTTCCTTACCACCCGCCTCGACGAGGCCGTCAACTGGGGGCGGAAATATTCGTTCTTCCAGTATCCTTTCGTTACCGCCTGCTGCGGCATGGAGTACATGTCCACTTTCGCCTCCACCTACGACATCTCCCGCTTCGGCGCCGAATACCCGCGCTTCTCGCCGCGGCAGGCCGACGTGCTGTTCGTGGTGGGCACGGTCAACGAGAAGCTGGCCCCGGTGCTCAAGCGCGTCTACGACCAGATGTGCGAGCCGAAGTGGGTGGTTTCCTTCGGCGTGTGCGCCACTTCCGGCGGCTTCTACGACAATTACGCCACGGTGCAGGGCATAGACAAGATAATCCCCGTGGACATCTACATCCCCGGCTGCCCGCCCCGCCCCGAAGCCGTACTGGACGCCCTGATAAAGCTGCAGGAAAAAGTAGGCCGGGAATCGGTGCTGGACAGGAAGTACAGATGACCAGTTACCTGCTGGACACGCTGAAGAGCCGGTTCCCCGAGGCCGTGCTGGAAACGCACGCGTTCCGCGGCGATGAGACCGCGCTCATAAAAAAAGAAGCTTTGCTGCAGGCCGCCGCTTTCCTTAGGCAGGAGCTCGGCTTCGATATGCTGATGGACCTGACCGCCGCGGACTACCTGCCGCGCGAACCGCGCTTCGAGCTGGTCTGCCATTTCTATTCCACAACGCACAATTACCGCCTGCGCCTTAAATGCCCCGTAGAGGCGCACGACGCGGCGGTGGATTCGCTGACGCCGCTGTGGGCCGGGGCCAACTGGTTCGAGCGCGAAGTGTACGACATGTTCGGCATAAAGTTCAACGGGCACCCCGACCTGCGCCGCATCCTGATGTACGACGGCTTCGAGGGGCACCCGCTGCGCAAGGATTACCCGCTCAAAAAAAGGCAGCCCCGGATGCTGCACAAGGATTAGTTCACGCTGAATGACGGAAAAGAAGACCGCTGAACCCGGCAAAACCCCCGACCTCGAGAAACTCGAGGACGGCCGGCTGGTGCTTAATATGGGCCCGTCGCACCCGGCCATGCACGGCATAGTGCGGCTGCTGCTTACCGTGGAGGGGGAGCGCGTGGTCGGCTCCGACATTGAAATAGGCTACCTGCACCGCGGCTTCGAGAAGACCTGCGAGACCATAACCTACAACCAGTGCGTGCCGTACACCGACCGGCTGAACTACGTTTCGCCTTTCATCAACAACGTGGGCTACGCGCTGGCCGTGGAAAAGCTTATGGGCGTGGAAACCACGGCGCGCTGCAAGTACGTCCGCGTGATCATGAGCGAGCTTTCGCGCCTGACCGACCACCTCACCTGCATCGGCGCCAACGCCATGGAGCTGGCCGCTTTCACCGTTTATTTCTACCTGATCAACGCCCGCGAAGAGCTGTACAAGCTTACGGATTCCGTGGCGGGCGGCCGCATTACGCCGGCATATACCCGCGTGGGCGGCCTCACCCGCGACCTGCCGGCGGATTTCAAGCGCGATACGGCGGAGGTGTTCAAAAAAGTGCGCAAGAACATTTCTGACGCCGACAAGCTGCTCACGCGCAACCGCATTTTTTACGACCGCCTGCACGGCACCGGGCATATCTCGAAAGAGGACGCCCTCGCCCTTTCCTTCACCGGCCCGGCGCTGCGCTCCACGGGCGTGCCGCTGGACGTGCGCAAAGCCACGCCCTACCTGGTGTACGACAGGTTCGATTTCGACATCCCGGTGGGGTCCAACGGCGACAACTACGACCGCTACCTGGTGCGCCTGGAGGAGATGAAGCAGAGCATGCGCATCGTGGAGCAGGCGCTGGCGCAGCTGCCCGACGGGCCGATAAACCACCCCGACTTCAACGTATCGCTGCCGCCCAAAGCTGAGGTGTACGGGAACATCGAGGCCCTGATGGCGCATTTCAAGCTGACCTTCGAGGGCGTGAAACCGCCGAAAGGGGAAGTTTACCAGGCGGTGGAGGGCGGCAACGGAGAAGTGGGCTTTTATATAGTCAGCGACGGCACGGGCAGGCCCTGGCGGGTGCGCCTGCGGCCCCCGTGCTTCCCGCTCACCGGCGGGCTTTCGAAGATGATACAGGGCGGCTACCTCGCCGACATAATCTCCACCTTCGGGCAGATCAACATGATAGGCGGGGAGCTGGAACGCTGATGCCTTTTAAACTGACCGACGAATTCAGGGAGACCGCGGCGCGTATCCGCGCCAGGTACCCGCGCGCGGACGCCGCGCTGCTCCCGCTGCTGCACGAAGTGCAGCGCGAAAAAGGCTACGTGGCGGAAGAGGCCATGGACGAGCTAGCTAAGTTCCTGGAACTCCCTTATTCGCGGGTGAAGGCCGTGGTAACGTTCTATACCATGTTCAACCGGGCGCCCGCGGGCAAATACCACCTGCAGGTCTGCCGCAATATTTCCTGCCATATGGCGGGCGCGCCCGGCCTGCTGGCCCGGCTGCGCGAAAAGCTGGCCATTGAAGAGGGGGAGACCACCCCGGACGGACTGTTCACGCTTTCTTCGGCGGAATGCCTGGGCGCCTGCGGCGCGGCCCCCGTGATGCAGGTGAACGAAACTTATTTCGAGAACCTTACCCTGGAAAAGCTCGACGCGCTGCTGGAGGAGATGCGGCACGGCCGGCTGCTGACCGGAGCGAAAGAAAAGTAATGGAAACCATCCTTTTAAAGAACAAGCCCGACATCGAGGCCTATTTCGCCTGCGGCGGCTACAAGGCGCTGAAGAAAGCGCTGGGCCTCAGGCCGGCCGGGATAATAGAGGAACTAAAAAAGTCCAACCTGCGCGGCCGGGGCGGCGCCGGCTTCCCCGCGGGCCTGAAATGGTCGTTCATCCCGCCCGGCGGCCAGGGCCAGAAATACCTGGTCTGCAACGCGGACGAAGGCGAGCCCGGCACTTTCAAGGACCGCGAACTGCTGAGGAAGAACCCGCACGCCCTGATAGAGGGCATGGCCATAGCCGCCTACGCCATCGGGGCGGCGCACGGCTATATTTATATCCGCGGCGAGTTCGCGGCGGAAACCGAGCTGCTGAACAAGACCATAGCCGACGCGCGCGCGAAAGGTTTCATAGGCCGGAACATCCTGGGCTCGGGTTTCAATTTCGAACTGTTCACCCACCGCGGCGCCGGCGCCTATATCTGCGGCGAGGAAACGGCGCTGCTGGAATCGCTGGAGGGGTTCAAGGGCCAGCCGCGCCTGAAGCCGCCTT
>JAPLKJ010000115.1 GCA_026388125.1 Elusimicrobiota bacterium | reverse complement strand
ATTACGCCTTTCTCCTCGTTCTTCCAGGCGCCGAACGAGATGGCAGGTATGGCGGCGGTGATGGCGGCTATTTCAGCCGCGTTCCTGTACTGATAATCGCGGCGGCTTTTTACCGACAGATCGTTCACGGCTTCGATAGAGCCGCCCATAAGCTTGAGCGCCGCGGCCGACGCGGGGGATAAAGAGTGGCGGTGGAGCAGCACCCAGTCGGCTACTGGCGTGCCGTAGTAAGGGCTCTGTATGGAAACCAGCCCGCGCACTTTACGGCGCAGGTCGGGCCTTTCTATCAAAGCTTCCAGGGTATCCAGGCCGCCCTTGCTATGGCTGAAGATCAGCACCGGTTTGGGCGATCTCGCTATCTCGGCGGCTATCAGGCCGGCATTGTGTTTTATGCCGGCTTCCGACTCTATGTTCACGATGCCGGCGTCCAGCCCATTAGCCCTGAGCCAGGCGATCTGCTCGGCGAAATAGGTAGGCATCAAGCCTAATCCAGATTTGTTGGCGCCGGATTTATAAAGCAGGCTGGAGTCTATTGAAGGATTGGTCATGAAGCCGGGCACGAAGAGCAGCCTGTAGCCGGAGAGCTGTCTGTATTTCCTGTAGTCCGGCGCGGTGGCGGCGGCGGCTACCGCGCTGAGCACGGCCTTGTATTCCCCGGTGACGTTAGTGCCGGCCGGCCTGGTATATTCCGCGTACGGGGCCTCGGACGCTTTAGGCGCGCTTATTTCCGGCAGCGACCCTTTAACCTGCGTTCCTCCCGCCAGGGCGGAAAGGGCCGACATGTCATCGGCGCAAGCCCCGCGCAGCGGCAGCACTGAAGCCGCTACTACCAGCATTACCGCGAATGATATTTTTGTCTCCATAGTTTTCTCCTGATAGTGATTTTTGGTTTACAATTAACCTATGCCCTGCCGCTCCGGGCGCGTTGCGCGTTATTTGCAGAGCCACTCCTTGTTCTGGTCGAAATTATCTATCCAGCCCCGGATCTCCGTTTTCCAAGAGGGGAAAACATAGGTCCAGAAACCGAAGTCGTGCAGCGTCTCCAGCACGGTGTTCTTCAATTCATGGCTGTCGAAGTTCCTGCCGCAGGCATAGCTCCTTACGGTCAGCGCCGTAGCCAGCGCGCCGGTCCTGTCGGTGCCGCCCTGGCAGTGGATGTAGATGTTCCTGCCGGCCTGGAGCTCCGCCACGGCGGCGCCGAAGGCTTTCAGGAAGTTCTTGTTCTCGTGCAGCACTATGCCGCCCAGGTCCCTGTCAGCGTAAGTGACTCCGCCCAGGATACCGGGATCCAGTGCCCAGACGGGATAGTTCTCGCACTTTATGCCTGTTTCCTCGCACTTTTTCCAATTGGGCTTGGTCATGTTCCTTATATTGATGATGGTGTCCACGCCCCGGTCTTTAAGGAACTGATAAGTTTCAGGGGAGGGATTGCCGCCGCGGTACGCTATGCCGCGCAGGTCCGAGTCGTTCGCAATATTCACGCGGCCGAAGTGCATGGGCTCAGCCTTGTCCCCGGTATGTATCAGCCCGCCCACCGGTTCCGGTTTCGGCGCGGCTTCAAGGGCCGGAACGCCATTCTCCAGCAGCAGCGTCAGCAGCGTCCTTAAGAAATCCACCCTGTCGAAGGCCGGTTTCTTTACCTCAAGCACTGTCGCAAGGTGGTCGAGGCCTTCCAGCGCTATCTGGTTGGCGCCCTGCAGCAGTTCGCTGTTGACGGGCACCAGGCCGTCGCTCTTTATTCCCCAGCCCAGCATAAGGTCGCGGGTGGTCTCGAAGTTCGTGTCCATTACGCCTTTTTCCTCGTTCTTCCAGGCGCCGAACGAGATAGTGGGGATGGCGGCGGTGATGGCCGCTATCGCCTCCGCGTTCTCCGCCTGATAGGCCAGGCGGCTTTTAACCGACAGGTCGTTGACGGATTGTATGGAGCCGCCCATAAGTTTCAGCACCAGGGCGGACATGGGGGATAAGGAGTGCTGATGGCTCAGCACCATGTCAGCGATAGGCGTGCCGAAGTAAGGGGTCTGTATGGAAACCAGCCCTTTCACCTTATTGCGCAGATAGGGCCGCCGCACCAGGGTTTCCAGGGTATCCAGGCCGCCCTTGCTGTGGCTGATGATGATGACGGGCGCGGGAGAGAGCTGGATGGCCGCTTCTATCAGGTTCGCGTTATATTTTATGCCCGCTTCCGACTCTATCTTGACTATCCCGGCGTCCAGCCCGTTGGCCCTGAGCCATTTTATCTGCTCATAAAAGTAGGTCGGCATGAAGGTTCCTTCCGGAGCGACGCCGCTGCCGGCGGATTTGTAGACCAGGCCGGGGTTGATGGAAGGATCCGTCATGAAGCCGGGAACGAAAAGTATTCTGTAGCCGGCCAGCTGTTTGTATTTAACATCGCCCGCCCTGTCCCTGGCGGCCGCTACCGTGGCGAGGACGGCCTTGTACCGCGCGGTGATGTCCGTGCCGGGCGCCCTTGTAATTTCCTTATAGGGGGAGAGGGCCGCCGCTTCGGGCGCGCTGGCCGGAGGCAGCGCGTGTACGGCCGCTTCCGCGCCCGCCTGTCCGGAAAGGGCCGCCAGAGTATCGGTTTGCGCCGCGCGCAGGGGCAGGGCAGAAGCCGCCAGAACCAGCATTAACCCTAACGATATTTTTGAGTCCATATTTTATCTCCCGTTGCCATTAACTTGGCGCTGTCTCTTTTTTGTCCCTGGACCCGCTGGCTGCGCAGTGCTCAGGACCTCACACTATAAGTTTACTTTCTCCGTCGGAGAGTTCCCTGAGGCCGAAGAACCAGCGCGGTGCGCTAATTTGACCCAGGAGCGGCGGCTTATGAAATTTAACTTTCGTTAAGCCAACGGCTTAACCTTTATGGTATACTGGGGGCATGAAAAACTCTAAGGCTTTCGGCAACGTGCTGGCCAGGGTCAGAAGGGAGCAGGGCTTCACCAGCGCGCATCAATTTTTCAAGCGGGTCGGCGGCAGTAAAAGCCTGGGACTCGCATACGTGAGCTACTGGGATATGGAGCGCGGGAAGAAACTGCCCAGGAGCTGGCGTCTTAAGGCCATCATGGCGGCGCTGGGCGTGGCCCCTCATTCCGCCAGGGCGCAGGACCTGGTGAAGGCCTATTTTACTTCGCTCTCCGGCTCCGAGGAACTGCTGCAGTTCCTGTCAGGGCCGGCAAAGGAGGCGCCGGACCTTCCCAGCAGGGAACTGGTAGAGACGGCTACCCGGAGAATGCTCGAGCAGCTGAGCGTCAACCTTACGCTGGAGCAATGGAAACTGTGCACCCGGGATATGGTTACGGACATCTGCCAGACCTATCTGAACGAAACGGCGGGCTGGGTTACGGCGGCGGAACTGGTGAAGGCGACCAGGTTTAAAATGCCGGCTGTGAAGAAAGCTCTTAAAGCTCTGGCGGACGGGGATATCGTAGACCTTTCCGGAGACAAGGCGCGCGGCAGGCACGGTGGCAAGACCATACCGCTGCTGCCCCTGACGCCCGCTACTGCCGGGATCAGGGCGGCGCTGCGCAACAACTGCAATGCCTGGCTGGCGGAGTCCAGGCTGGTCGCCATGAAAAGGGTGAGCCTGCGCATGACCAAGGCCAACCTGGACCAGTACCTGCAGCACCTGGAGAACGCGGTGAAACTGGCTACCGTCTACGGCGGCGTCAACGAGGACAGGAGAGAGTCGGCCATATACTTCGTGGACGCCAAGGTGTACAAGTACCTGCCGAAAGACTAAGCCGGGGAGTGCGGGCGGTTAAGCGGAACTGATGTTCGTAAAATCTTTGGGTTAAGGCAGGCTACAAATATGAATAACGCTAAATTCTTCGGCAGTGTTCTTGCCAAGATAAGGAAAGACCAGGGCTTTCCCAGCGCGCACCAGTTCTTCAAAGGCGTCGGGGGGAGCAAAAGCCTGGGTATGGCGTTCATGAGCTACTGGGACCTTGAGCGCGGGAAAAAACTGCCCAAGAGCTGGCGCCTTAAAGCGATCATGGCCTCCCTGGGCGTCGGGATGCATTCCGCGGAGGCCCAGACCCTGGTGCGCGCTTATTTCCAGGCGCTGTCCGGCTCCGACGAACTGCTCGGCGTGCTGTCCGTTCCTATCGCCTCCGGGGCCGACCTGCCCAGCAGGGAAATGGCCGAGGCCGCTACCCAGAGAGCGCTCGCGCAGCTGGGGGTAAACCTGACCATGGACCAGTGGGCGCTGCGCGTACGGGATATGGTCACGCACGTCTGTCAGAGCTACCTGGCGAATACCTCCGGCTGGGTTACGGTCAAAGAATTATCGGAAGCGACAAAATTCTCTCCGGCGGCTGTAAAGAAAGCGCTCAAGGCGCTGAAAGACGGCGGACTGGTGGACTTTTCCAAAGACAAGGCCCGCACCCTTTTCGAAGGGAAAGTGATACAGCTGCTGCCCCTCACGCCGGCGACGGCGCCGATCCGGATGGCGCTGCGTAAAAATTGGGATGCCTGGCTGGCGGAGTCCAGGCGGATAGGCTCTAAAAGGCGCACCATCCGCCTTAACAAAGAAAACCTGGGGCAGTACCGCCAGCACCTGGATAACGCCATAAACCTGGCCGAGATCTACGCCAATCCTTCCGAGGACCGGAAGGAATCGGCCGTCTACCTGGTGGACACCAGCATCTTCCAGGTCTTTCCCAAGGAGTAAAGGTCAATATATATGAATAACTCAAAAGCGTTCGGCAACGCCCTTTCCAAGATACGAAAAGAGCAGGGGTTCTCCAGCGCTCACCAGTTCTTCAAAAGCGTGGGCGGCAGTAAAAGCCTGGGGCTGGCTTTTATGAGCTACTGGGATATGGAGCGGGGCAAAATACTGCCCAAGAGCTGGCGCCTTAAGGCCATCATGGCAGCGCTCGACATAGCGCCGCATACCCCCAGGGCGCAGGAACTGCTGCGGGCCTATTTCAGGGCGCTGTCCGGCTCCGATGAACTGATACAGTTCCTGGCGGCGCCGGCCGCGCCCGCCCAGAACCTGCCCGGCCGGGAGCTGGCCGAAGCTGCCACCCATAAAGCGCTGGCGCAGCTTACCGTGAACCTTACGCTGGACCAGTGGAAAGCGCGCACCAGGGACCTGGTCACGCATATCTGCCAGTGCTACCTGGCCAATACCTCGGGCTGGGTCACCGTCAAGGAATTGACGGACGTTACCAAGTTCAAGCCGGCCGCCGTAAAGAAAGCGCTGAAAACGCTGGAGGACGGAGGGCTGATAGAGCTCGCCAAAGACAAGGCGCGCGGCCTGTTCGCCGGAAAGATGATACAGCTGCTCCCCGTAACGCCGGCCACCGCCATGGTCCGCCACGCCATAAAGAAGAACTGGGACGCGTGGCTGGCGGGTTCCAGCCGGGTGGCCATGAAAAGGCTGACCGTCCGCATGACGAAAGCCGGCTTGAACGTCTACCGCCAGCATCTGGCGAAAGCCGTGAACCTGTCGGCCCTGTACGACAGCGCCGAAGAGAACAGGCAGGCTTCGGCCATTTACCTGATAGACGCCGGCATTTTCCAGGTCCTGCCCAGGGAAGTGGTGAAGGAAGAGGAAGCGTAAGGAATAAAAAAACGCCCTCCGGGATGCCGGAGGGCGTTTTTTTTTTTAGGCCGTACTCGGCGTGCGGGCCTGCGCGCAGCGGTCATTGGCGCCTTACCGCCTGTCAGTGTTTAGTCATTATATCCCAGAGCTTCTGGTTCACCGCTACGTACCTGACGGAGGTGTAATCCGTCAGCCCCATTGCCTTTATCCCGGCGTATTCATACTCCATCTCGATGCGCGCGTAATAGCCGTAGCCGTCGTTCCTCAGCTCTTTCGTTTCCAGCCCGGTCAATTTCAGCACGTTCTTAACCGCGGCCAGATCGGCGCTTTCCCGGAACTGTATGACGAAAGGTCCCTGCCAGGCATCCGCCGCCGGTATTACGAACAGCTTGCGAACGTCGAAGGGACCGGTCCGCTCCTCAGGCCCGGGCGCGGCCGGCGCGGTTACCGCGGGCGGCTCGCCGGCGCAATTGGCTTTCAGTTCAGCCAGGCCGGAAGCTGCCCCGGATTTCGTCACGGCAACCAGCACTATCACGGCTATCGTTATTATTCTTTTCATTTTATTGTACTCTCCTTTATAAACAGTACGCGACGGTGCCCGTGCCCAGGTCGGGATCCTTCTGATCGAACGGCCCCCAGAAGAACAGTTCCTCTCCATCCGTCCCTTCCTCTTCAGCGTCCGCGGGCGCGCTGCCGGGAACTATATATCCGGAGCGGGCCGCTTTCTGGGCCGGCTTTGAAACCCTCCTGGAAGCTATCGTTACAAGTGCTGAACTTTTCATGCGCCCTCCTTATCCGTCCGCCTTAGAAACCTCACATTATTAGTTTACCCCGCGGGGCGGCGGACTTCCTGAGAACGAAGCCCCGCCTCGGCGCGCTTATTCGGCCCAGGAGCGGCGGCTTATCGAAATTCCCCTTAATTAAGCCGGCGGCTTAACCGCTTAATTAACGTTCTTCGCCATGCAGGCGGCCAACTGGGGCGCTACCTGGGCGTCGAACACGTTAAGGTCTATCTCCTCGTTCAGGGCCGGCAGCGAAGCCTTGAAGCCCCTGTAATAGGACTTGTGCCAGGCATGCGAGTTGTCCAGGAGCGCGATCTCCTTGTTGATCTCCAGCCTGAGGTCGGGCCGGGTAACGCTCAGCTGCGACAGCTCGTACTCGGGCAGCCCCAGGTACGCGTCTAGCTGGACGTTGCTGTCCGCCGCCGGTATGGCGTTGGAGAAAGGGTCCCTCGAGGCCCAGATATTCTTCCAGTAGAGGACGTTGGCCGGTTTAGAAACTTCTTTCAACAGGCCGTGGTTGCTCACCTGGTAGCCGGTAATAAGGCCGATAGCCGCCACGCGGGGCACCAGCGGGGTGCCGATGGTTATGAACTTGTCTATTTTAACGTCGGGCCTGAGCCTGGCGACGCGGTGCAGCACGTCGTGCATGAGGACGGCGCCCCAGCTGTGCGCCAGCACATAGACCGGGCGGCCGGTATTTTTATAAGTGTCGTAAACCTCTATCAGCTGCGGTACGAACCGGTAGAGGGCGTTCTGCGTGTCGCCGAACGTTCTGCCCCAGACGAACGGGACGGCCGTAACCGCGGCGCAGGGGGGGAGCTTCGCCAGCCTGTCCGGCAGATAAGTGTCCGGATCATGCACGCTGATGCCCTCCGCCGCGCTGACCATGCCCCCTGCTATGTTCTTCGAAGCCAGGCCGGCCACGGTAACAACTACCGGCCTTCCCGCTGTCTTGCGGGCGGTTTTAAGGAAAGACGGGACAGGAACCGGCAGGTTGGCCGCAGCCGGAGTTTCCGGCAGCTCTCCGGCTTTTAAAACCTGCAGCGCCGCTATACGGCCGGCCGAAACGTCCGCGGCCGGTTCCGCCCTGCCGGAAGCCGAAAGGGCGCCGGCGGGGGACGTTAACGCGGCAAAGATAAAAAGACCGGACAGTAATGCTGGAAGTCTGCCTTTAATTTTTTCCATATTGAACGTTCCTCCGGAATTTTTCACCTTAAAACCGCGTTATCCAGGTTCATTCCCCTTTGTAAGCCTGTACCAGGCGCTCCGGCGAAACCACTTTATAGCCGTTCTCGGCAAGCCACTTAACCAGGCGCTTGGCGGCGGTTCGGCTCTGGGGGTGGATGTCGTGCATCAGCACTATCCCCTTGCCGCGCCTGGCTATCATGGAGATGGTGTTCCGGTAAAGCGTATCGGGGTCTTTCGTGGACCAGTCCAGCGTGTCTATGGTCCAGCCTACCGGCACCAGCCCGAGTTCGGAATATATAGCCTTGACCGCATCCGGAGAAATTACGCCGTAGGGCGGCCTGAAGAAAGAGGACTTCCTGCCGAGGGCCGAGTCTATGGAGGAGTTCACATTCCCCAGCTGCCTGAGGGTTTCGTCCAGCGACAGCGCGGTAAAGGGTTTGCCGGACGGGGTGGCGTGGTTGTAGCCGTGCACGCCTGCCAGATGCCCGTCGGCCGCTTCGGCCTTCAGGCGGGCTTTGCCGCTCTCGCCGAGGTTGACGCCCAGCACGAAGAACAGGCTCTGTGCGCCGCCGTCTTTCATGGAGGCGGAAACTTCCCCGGTCAGCGGCCCGGGGCCGTCGTCGAAGGTCAATATGATTTCGCCCTTATTAAGGAAGCCGTCGTACTGTACCAGGAAGGGCGTGCTGGCCTTTACGTAGTTTATCTGGCAGTACCCCGCCTTTATGGGGATGCCGCGCGTCGCGCCGGCGGAGACGCCGCCGAAATTAAAAACGCCGGCCACTTCCGCCGCCACTTTCGCCGAAACCGCGCCGCCGTACCTGGAAGGTTCCGGCCGGTAGGCGGCGCCGCTTTCGGCGGCTATGCGGAAAGAAAGGTTCTCGAGCACGGCGCGCAGGTACTTGCCGGCGGCCGAGTATTCCAGGAATTCGGGGCTGTCCTGCCGGGCCGCGAAGGCTTTGTCGGAATAGGCCTGAAGGGCGGAATAATATTCGTCATACTGCGCCTTCAGCGAGTTTATCTCCCCGGCGGGCGGCTGCGCGGCGGGCACCTGCACGGAAGCCGGCGCCTGCGGCAGCTGCGGGGCCTGCGCGAAACCCGAAATAAAGGGAACTATTGAAAACACTGAAACGAGGAAACAGGTTCTTTTGTTCATTGTGATCATTCCTTATTAGTTATGCTGGCATGCGCTTCGCGCTTACCGGGGCGGGGCGCCCTGCACGCAGATGGCGGTATTGTTCTTCCCGTTCTCGCGCACCAGGTTGAATACGGTAGTGGCGTCCGCCCTTGAAAGGCGCACGCAGCCGTGGGAGGCCGGCCGGCCCAGCAGCGCTTCGTTGGCGGCGCTGGTGGCGTGCACGGCTATGTTCCCGTTGAAGAACACGCTGTGGGGCATGGGCGCGTTGTTGTAGAGGCTGGAATAATGCATGGACTCCAGCGTATCCGGCGCGAAGCACTTGCCGCTGCCGCTGGTGCGGTGCCCCTGAACTCCGGAGGAGATCTTGAATTCCGCGTTAAGGGCAGGCGACTTCACGATAAGGCGCTGGCGGGTGAGGTCCACGGTAAGTTCGACAGTCGCGTTCTGTACGGCGGCGGGGTCCTTTATCATATAGCGGGAGGGGAACAGCCCGAACATCATGCTTACTTCCTCAGGGGTATGTTCGTCTATGAACTTGTCGGGGTTGGCCGCGGCTTCCGCGCGCAGGATCAGTGTCTGCGTATTCTCGACTGGCGCCGGAACGGGCGTAATAGCAGCATCTCTCGCCGCGTTCTGCGTATTTATGCCGGAGTTGTGCACCGGCAGACTGGCGAACGGGGAATACTGGCCGTGGGGCATCTCGCCTCCCAGTCCGTTCGGGAAACACACCGGCTGGCCGGCGCACATTTCTGCGGCCTGCGCTCCCGCCGCTATGGCCATCACGATCGCCGCTATAAGTATTCTTTTCATTTGTTTCTCCTTATCTTCTGTACCGGCCGCGGCCTATTCAGGGCCTCAAAACCTCACAATATAAGTTTACCGCGTTGTTCGCCGGGTTACCTGAGGCCGAAGAACTAACGCGTGCGGCTTATCCGGCCCAGGAGAGGCGGCTTATCAGTACCGCCTTTCGTTAAGCCTTTGGCTTAACTCTGTCGGGCGCCGGGCAATAATCTATAATTGTAACGGGGTACTGCGGCGAGGAGCTTATGAGCCTTTTTAAGAAAAGTTTATTTTCACTTCTGACGGCCGCTAGTTTGTGTCGGGCGGGCGCCGCTGAACAGGAGCCGGTAAAAAAAGATATATATTCGGCCCTGGCCCGGGTGGCCAAACTTGAGACCATGTCCGCGGGGAGAGAATATACGCTTCCGGTGGGTACCGGCACGGTTACTGGGGAAAAAGAGAATTTCCTGCGCCGCCGCACTCCGGACGAGATACTGGCCGGCGGCTTAAGCAGCGGCTGCGGCGACCAGGCCGCCGCCTTTTACGGGCTGATGCGGAGCAAGGGCTATAAGCTGCTGTTCGTTGACGCTGTGGAGCTTTCGGTGTCTTCGCTGCTGAGTAAGTTCAACGGGCATACGGCGGTAGCCGTCAAAGACGCGGCCTCCGGCAAATGGCTGCTGGCGGACCCCGTCGCCGCGGAGATCATCAGCGAGGACTGGGACCCTTCGGCGAAGGTGTACCGCAGCCCGGCCGGGAGTTTCTGGGTGGGCTACGCGGGCAGCCTCGAGCGGTATCCTTATAAAACCCCCGCCAGGCTGGGCGCGTTCTACGTTAAAACTTTAACAACCGTTCCCTCCGAAGTCCGGGACGAGGAAATAGTCAGGCTGCGTTTTTCCGCCGGCCCCGGCGCTTTAAAGCCCGACGGCTCTTTCTTCAATCCTCGGATGCCGGCTTTCATAGCGGACTATTCCACGGTCTACGAACGGCTGGGGCTGCACCCTAGAAGATATGTGGATGTAAAATTATCCGCCCGGGACGCGGGGCCGGACAGTGAATGTAAAAAAACAGGGCAGGGGGCTATCGAATGCCTGATAGGGGGGAGTTCGGCGCTGGGCGGCGCTGCGTTCTCCTGGATAGAGCGGGATAAGGCGGCGGGGTGGGCCGGCGAATTGAATTTGCAGGAGGAAAAAGCGGGAAAGGCGCCGGCGGCGGGTTTCGAGACTCCCGTAATTCTGCTGCCCAAGTCCGGGTTCGCTATCCGGTTCATCGTAGACCGCTCATATATAAAAGCGGACGGCACCTGGCTGAACCCGTTCTTGCAGGATTTCCTGCTCAGATACGGTTCCGCGAAAGGCACTCCCGTGCATATTTTCCCGAACAGCAACGATATTATGAGCGAATGTTCCTGGAAGGCCGGACAATTGAACTGCCGCTTGGGCAGGAATTCCGGCCTGGGCGAGGCGGTATACAAAATAATAGAAAGCGCGGCCCTGCGTAAAAACTGACCGGGGAAAGCTCATCCGCCCGTGACAAATACTTGACAAAACATCCCTTCATTGTTATTCCCGGCTAATTGAAGCTTCGGCAGCTTGCTTTTTTGGTTCCGCGTATTGCGCGTAAAAGATTATTTGTATACTATAACCTGAACATGTCGGGTTGAGGCTATTTATTCGCCGAGGAGCGGAGGAATCTTTTTTGCGGGTAGGCTGGCGCTACACAGTTCGTGTCTGACGTTCTTAAAAAGGTTTTGATATAAACGCAAGATGGACAAACTTAAGAACAGGCTGCGGGTTTTAAGAGCTGAGAGAGATATCTCCCAGGAAGTGCTGGCTAAGGCCGTGGGCGTGTCGCGGCAGACCATAGTGGCCATTGAAGGGGAAGACTATTCCCCGTCCATTGTTCTGGCTTTGAAGGTAGCGCGTTATTTTGGAAAAAGAATGGAAGAAGTTTTCTGGCTTGAAACCCGGACAAGTTAGTTTCCGGACGCCAGGTTGTGCCCCTGCTGTTTTTCTTGTTTAGGTTTTCTCAGACAGGCCCCATTAACGAATTAAACTGTTCATGTTCTCCTGCCCCTCAGGGGGGTCTGTTTGGTTTTAGTTATACAACCGAGTTCCTTGTAATTATCTTTTCCGGTTACTATAATTTGTCTTGCCGCCTGCGCAGGCGCCTGTTCCTGCGCGGACCGGAACAGGGGGGGGGACTTTAACCATGAAGAAAACGGTCTTATTGATCTCGGTGCTGGCGCTGTCTGCGGCCGGCTGCTCTAAACGCGGCGGCAGCACCGCCACGTTCTCTCAAAAGGCGTATATAATGAACTCGTCCGCCCAACTCAGGGCCTACGGGCCGGGCACGCCGGGGGCTAAAGAGCTGGCTGACGAGATCTTCGCCGAGTGGGACCGTATTTCCGGCGAGTTCAGTTACACCGACGCCTACAGCCTGACCATGCTGGTGAACAAGAAGGCCGCCAACGAATGGGTGCCCGTCACCGACGAGTTCCTGCGCCTGCTGCAGATTGGGCTGGACTATTACAAACTTACCGACGGGGCTTTTGATATAACTTTCGCGCCGCTGTGGCCGCTGTGGAAAGAAGCCGCCGGCAGCAAGAAGCTTCCGGCCAAAGAGGACATCGAGAAGGCCCTGCAGAACATAGGTTCGAAATATATACAGGTGGACCCCGTAAAAAAAATGGTGCGGTTCTCCCAGCCGGTGGAGATAAATCTGGGCGGCCTGCTGCGCGGCTACTGTTTCGAGCGCGCCTATCAGATCCTTAAAGAGCGTGCGCCGGCCTACCCTGTGCAGCTGCGCCTGGGCGGCAATATGCTGGTTTACGGCAAAAGGCAGTGGAAGTACCGCATGCCCGACCCTCTAAGCAGGGTAAAGATACTGGGGCTGTTCGCTTTCGAGGACGGGATGGTGATGGCTTCTTCCGGGCGGGACGTTTTCGTGGAGATAGAGGGGAAGCTCTATTCTCATATCCTGGACCTGCGGACCGGCTACCCTATAAAGGATTTTTCCGCCCTTACCATCTATTACCCGGGCATAGAGGACCAGAATTTCATGGCTTCAGCCGCTCTGGCCGTGATGGGCCGGGACAAAGCGTTCAAGCTGCTCAGCGGCATGAAAGGCACGGCGGCGGTCTGGGTGGACGCCGAAGGGCGGAAGTCTTTCCTGTTCAACGAAGCCAGCAAAGCTAAATGGGAAGATGATAAGAACCTCCTGGACAGGCTGCTGGACCGATAGTACCCGGGCACAAAACAGCGGGTCCCGGCCGACCGGGCTCTTTTCCGTTGGGCCAAAAGACAAGCGGAGGGCGGGACCTTTGGGCCTATCGGAGCCGCCGCATTTATAATATGATTAAACAACGGGGTCGGGAAGCGAGGACAGGTATGGCCATGACATGCAACTTCGATAAAGACAACTGCGAGAACCATAAGAACGGAAAACTGATAGTACATATCTCTCCCGGGCAGGATATCGGGACCGATACTCCGGCCCTTAAGCCGCTGAAGAACGACGCTTACCTGTGGGTGCTGAACCCCCGCCGCCGCTCCGGCAAGAGCTGGCGCGACATCTCTCCCGAAAATTCTATTACTTTAAATATTTTCCGTTTGAAAATCATTATTTCTTTACTATGATAGGTTATCTCTATGGAGGTGCATTATCATGCGTTACTTATGCGTTATTCTCGGGTTCCTTACAGGCAAGACCAAAGTGAAATGCGACGAGTGCGCCAAGCTGGACGCGGAAGGGAAGTGCTACGGGCATAAAATGCCGGACGACGTGATCCATAAGACCATAGCCTGCGGTTTTTGGAAGTCTAAATAAAGGAAGAGCCTATGAAGCTGAAAACCCTGGCGCTGGTCCTCACGGCGCTGTTCTGCGCGCAGATCGGTACTTACGCTGCCGGAGAACCATCCGTGCGCCAGTTGCTGCGGCCGCGTAAGGCCGGCGGTAAGCCGCTGATGCAGGCCCTCAAAGACAGGAGATCTTCAAGGGAGATCAGCGGCAAAGAGCTGCCCCCGCAGCTGTTGTCGGACCTGCTCTGGGCGGCGTCCGGCGTTAACCGGCCCGACGGAAAGCGCACCGCTCCCTCGGCCATGAACTGGCAGGAAATAAGCGTCTATGCGGCCATGCCGAAAGGGCTGTATCTTTACAACGCGGCCGGCCATACCCTGGAACAGCTTCTCCCGCGCGACATCCGCCCGGCCTCAGGGCTGCAGCCGGCGGCGCTGGCCGCGCCGGTGCTGCTGCTGTACGTGGCCGATACCGGGAAAATGGGCCGGGCGAAACAGGAGGAGCAGGATCTTTATTCCGCGACGGATGCCGGGTTCATCAGCCAGAACGTGTACCTTTTCTGCGCCTCGGAGAACCTGGCTACCGTGGTGATGGGCGGCTTCGACCGTTCGCGGCTGGCCAAAGAAATGGGGCTGGGTTCCGGGCAAAAAGTTATCCTCGTTCAGCCGGTGGGCTATCCCGGGCAGGAGCAGAGAACCGCTAAATAACGGCGGGGAGAGCTATGGCTAAAAAGATCGTGGCGGTAATAGGCAGTTACCGTCGCGGCGGCATCACCGCGCAGGCGGTGAACGAAGCCGCGGCCGCGGCGCGCGAGGCGGGCGCGGAGGTGGAGCTGATAGACCTGCTGGATAAACGCATAGAGTTCTGCACCAATTGCCGCGCGTGCACGCAGGCTCCGGGCGTAAAGCGGGGTGAGTGCGTGCTCAGCGACGATATGGCCGGCATACTGGACAAGCTGGACGCCGCTGACGGCCTGATACTGGCAGCGCCGGTGAATTATTTCAACGTGACCGCGCTGGCCCGGCGGTTCCTCGAGCGGATGATAGTTTACGACTACTGGCCCTGGGGCGCGGTGGCCCCCAAGCTCAGGATAAATAAACCTTCGAAAAAAGCTGTTCTGATCACCTCTTCCGCCATGCCTTCGCTGATCGGCCGCCTGTTCACCGGCGCGCTGCGCGCGCTGAATTACGCCGCCGCCAGCGTCGGGGCTAAGAAGGCCGGCACCCTGCTCGTAGGCATAGCTTCGCTCGACGAAAAGCAGACCCTGACCGAAAAAGAGCGGCGCAAGGCCAGGGCCCTGGGCCGCCTGCTGTAAAAAGAAAGCGCTGTTACTGCGTCAGCAGCGCCGCCGAGCGGACCGTGTAGCAGACGCTGGAATCTTCGACCTCGGTCAGCATCTGGTCGTAGACCGGTACCTGCTGCATGGTCCCCTCAGCGGAGAACGGTTCGCAGGCGGGGACGGCGCCGGACCGGGCAGCAGCGGGTGCCGCCGGGGCGGGGATGCCGCCGCTGCGGGCGGAGATAAGGCCCGGCAGGGAAGCGCCGGAGCCGGTGTCGAAATTCATCTGAGAGGCTGCCGTGGAGCTGAAAGCCGCCGCGAGGGTCAGGGTGATGATGAGCGTTTTCATATAGCCTCCTGTTGCCATATAGTACCCCCGATACCTTGACAGCATAAGTGCCGGCGGGCCCGGGCGCATCTGGACCTTTGGGGCAAAAAGAAACCGGCGGAGCTTTCGCTCCGCCGGTCCTCTCTAAGGCTGTGCTACGGCTTACACAAGGCCCTGGGCCATCATGGCTTCGGCTACTTTCTTGAAGCCGGCGATGTTGGCGCCCACCACGTAATTGCCGGGCATGCCCGCCTCTTTGGCGGCGGTCACGCAGGCGTTGTGGATGTTCACCATGATGCCGTGCAGGTGCTTGTCCACCTCTTCGGAGGACCAGCTCATGCGCATGCTGTTCTGGCTCATTTCCAGGCCGGAAGTGGCCACGCCGCCGGCGTTGGAGGCTTTGCCGGGGGCGAACAGCACCTTCGCGTTCTGGAACACGGTCACCGCTTCGGGCGTGCAGGGCATGTTGGCGCCTTCGGTCACGCAGATCACGCCGTTCTTCACCAGGTTGTTCGCGTCGGCTTCGTTCAGTTCGTTCTGGGTGGCGCAGGGCAGAGCCACGTCCACCTTGACCTCCCAGGGCTTCTTGCCGGCGTGGAATTCCGCGCCGAACTTCTTGGCGTAAGGCGCTACGATGTCCTGGCCGGAAGCGCGGATCTCGAGCATGTATTCCCACTTGTCGCCGCTGATGCCTTCTTTGTCGTAAATGTAGCCGTAGGGGCCGGAGATGGTGACCACCTTGCCGCCGAGGTCGTTGACCTTCTTCACCGCGCCCCAGGCCACGTTGCCGAAGCCGGAGACGGCCACGGTCTTGCCCTTGAAGCTGGTGCCCTTGGTCTTAAGCTGCTCTTCCGCGAAATACACCACGCCGAAGCCGGTGGCTTCGGGGCGTATCAGCGAGCCGCCCCACGCGAGGCCCTTGCCGGTCAGCACGCCGGTGAATTCGTTCTTCAGGCGCTTGTACTGGCCGAACATGAAGCCGATCTCGCGGCCGCCCACGCCGATGTCGCCGGCGGGAACGTCAGTGTTGGGGCCGATATGGCGGAACAGCTCCGTCATGAAGCTCTGGCAGAAGCGCATAACTTCGGCGTCCGATTTGCCTTTGGGGTCGAAGTCCGAGCCGCCCTTGCCGCCGCCCATGGGGAGGGTGGTCAGGGAGTTCTTGAAGATCTGCTCGAAGCCCAGGAATTTGAGGATGCTGGCGTTCACCGAGGGGTGGAAGCGCAGGCCGCCCTTATAGGGGCCGATGGCGCTGTTGAACTCGAAGCGGAAGCCGCGGTTGACGTGGATCTCGCCTTTGTCGTCGGTCCAGGGCACGCGGAAAGTGATGGAGCGCTCCGGCTCGACTATTCTGTCGAGGATCTTGGCCTTTATGTATTCGGGGTGCTTTTCGAGCACGGGGGTGAGGGTTTCGAGCACTTCTTTGACCGCCTGGTGGAATTCCTTCTCGCCGGGGTTCTTATTCGCCACGTGGGCCAGAAGACCGTTAATGTACTCATGCGCGGACTTCTTGCCTTTTTCTGCAACCGCTGAGGTGTTTGACATAAGTTCCTTCCTTTATTTTATTTTTATGCGGGCTGAAAACAGAAAACAAAACTAAAATCCTGTTACCTTATATTACAAACCTAAATATGGGTTGTCAACTCACGCTTGCGTTAAAAAAAATACGCCGCCCCGCCGTTTTTTTATGTAAGATTTCCGCTATGGGCTACGTTTTCGCCGTTGCCGCCGCGCTGCTTTTCGCCGTGTCCGTGCCGGTTGGAAAACTGCTATTGGCGCATTTAAGGCCGTTCGAACTTTCCGCTCTGTGCTACCTGGGCAGCGGCGCCGGCCTGCTGATCTGGCGGCTGCTCGCCGGCGGCCGGAGCGAGGCCCCGCTGGAGCGGCGCGACCTGCCCTATGTCTGGGGCTTCGTGCTGGCCGGCGGCGTGCTGGCCCCGCTGCTGCTTTTTACAGGACTTGATCTTATCACCTCCTCGTCGGCGTCCATGCTGCTTAACTTCGAACTGGTGTTCACTTCGCTGATAGCCATACTGGTATTCAGGGAGCACGGCGGGGCGCGTTTCTGGGCGGCGGCCGCGCTGATAACCGCCGGCGCCTGCGCGCTGTCCTGGGAGGGGGGCGGAATTAATTTCGGGCCCGGCGCGCTGCTGGTGCTGGCCGCCAGCCTCTGCTGGGGCGTGGATAATAACCTCACCGCGCGCGTTTCCATAAAAGACCCGGTCACGCTGGGCATCATAAAAGGGCTGGCCGGCGGCGCGATAAACGGCGTTATGGCGCTGTATCTCTACGGCGGCCTACCGCCGCTCG
>JAPLKJ010000127.1:11009-19344 GCA_026388125.1 Elusimicrobiota bacterium | reverse complement strand
CGGCGGCGACCACGACAAGGCGAAGGCGCATTTCGAGCTGGCGCTGAAAGGCCCCGGCGGGAATTTTCTGCTGAACCGCTTCATGTACGCCCGCATGGGCGCGGTGGCGGCGCAGGACCCCGGGCTGTTCGAGAAGCTTTTGAACGAGATAATAGCCGCGGAGCCCAGGGACGGCGAGACCCGCCTGCCCGACGAAGTGGCCAAGCTGAAGGCGAAGAAATTACTGGAGAAAAAAGATGAGCTCTTCTAAGAAAGCACTTTCCCTTTGCGCTCTGCTGCTGGCGCTGTGCGCTTGCGCGCAGGCCCAGACCGTAATTAAGTTCGCCACGCTGGCTCCGGACGGCTCCACCTGGATGAACGCCATGCGCAAGTACACCGCCGAGGTTTCCTCTAAAACGGCCAACCGCGTGCAGTTCAAGATCTACGCCGGCGGCGTGTCGGGCGACGAGAAGGACGTGGTGCGCAAGATCCGCCTGGGCCAGCTGCAGGCCGGCGGCTTCACCGGCGTGGGCATAGGCGAGATAGCGCCCGAGATACGCCTGCTGGACACCCCTTTCCTGTTCAAGAATTCCGCCGAGATAGACCATATCTATAAAACTTTCGACGCCGACTTCCGCAAATATTTCGAGACGCGCGGCTACGTGCTGCTGGGCTGGGCCGAGGTGGGCATAGTCAACGTTTTCTCCAACTCCCCGGTGACCAAGCCGGAGGACATGAGGCGCGTGAAGATCTGGATGTGGGAAGGAGACCCCATAGCGGAGGCCATGTTCGACGCGCTGAAAGTAAAGCCCATCCCGCTGTCGGTCACCGACGTGATGACCTCGCTGCAGACCGGGATGATCAACGGCGTGTACGGCTCGCCGCTGTCCGTGATAGCGCTGCAGTGGTTCGCGCGCATGAAATACGTTTTCTCGCTGCCCATCACCAACGCCTCGGGCGCGGTGGTGCTGGCCAAGAAAACCTTCGACGCGCTGTCCAAAGAGGACCAGAAAACGCTGCTGGACCTGGGCGACAAGCATTTAAGGGCGCTGACGCTGCAGAGCCGCAAAGACAATACGCAGTCGCTGACGGTGCTGAAGAACAAGAAACTGGTTTTCACCGACCCCGCCAGCCCCGCCGTGGTGGCCGAGTTCGAGAAGGCCGGCGACACCGCGCGGCAGTCGCTGGTGGGCAAGATGTACCCCAAAGAGCTGCTGGACCGGCTGGAAGCCGCGCTGAAAGCTTTTCGCGCAGGCAAGAAAAGCTGATACAATTAAGTTAGCACGGCGATGATGTCCGCCGCCCCGCGCCGCCGCGGGGGAACCGCCCGGAAGGGCTGATGACCTCTACCCAACGGTAGGGGTCATTTTTTATGGAGACCATATGGAACCGGATAAAACACCATTGATAGCCGGCCTGATAATTTTCGCGGCCAGCATACTCAGCCTGCGGCTGGGCGTTTCGGTGGCCATCTTCGAAGTGCTGCTGGGGCTGGCCGCCGGCAACCTGGGGCTGCACGCCGCAGATTGGATGCTGTACATAGCCGGCTTCGGCGGCATAGTGCTGACCTTCCTGGCCGGCAGCGAAGTGGACGTAAAACTGCTGAAAGAGAATTTCAGGGCGGCCGGCACACTGAGCTTCTTTTCTTTCTTCGCGCCGCTGGCCGGCGGTTTCCTGTTCTGCCGCTACGCCGCGGGCTGGACGGCGCCCGCCGCGCTGGTGACCGGCATAGCGCTGTCGGAAACTTCGCTGGCCGTAGTTTACTCAGTGCTCACCGAAACCGGTCTGGCTAAAAAAGGAACGGGCAAACTGCTGATGGTCTGCACTTTCCTTACTAACACGCTGACGGCGCTGGCGCTGAGCTTCGTATTCTTGAAACCAAATTTATACACCCTGCTGTTCCTGGCCGTGACGGCCGTTTTCCTGCTGTTCGCCGGGCGCTTTTCCATGGGCGTGATACGCCACCCCGCGCTGGCCGGCAAAGTGATAGAGCCCGAGATAAAATATATTTTCTTCGTGCTGCTGGCTTTTATTTATCTGGCAGAGCTGGGCGCCAGCCAGGCCATACTGCCGGCTTTCCTGTTCGGTTTGGTGATGAGCGGACACTTTAAAGAGCAGCGCAGCGCCGCCAGCGTAAAGAACCGGCTGCGCACGGTAGCATACGCGTTCATCACGCCTTTTTTCTTTATAGTGGCCGGCATGAAAGTTTCGCTGCCGGCGCTGTGGGCGGCGGCGGGCCTTTTCCTGGCTATTTTCGCCGTGAAGCAGGTCTCGAAATTCGCCGGGGTTTATTTTTTAATGAAAAGATATTTCCCTAAAGAAGGCATGTATTCCACGCTGCTGATGTCCACAGGGCTGACCTTCGGCGTGATGGCCGTACTGTTCGGCAGCCGGGCGGGCTACCTCGACCAGGCGCAGTATTCGGTGCTGACCGGCGTGCTGATAGCCAGCGCCGTTATTCCCACTTTCGTGGCGCAGCGCTGGTTCCCGCCGGTGGAAGAAGAGGACATTATTTAAAACAACGGCGGCCGGGCCGGCCGCGAATGACCGTACCCGGCCGCCATTCAGCATGCTGGCGGTGGCGTGGTCGCGTTCGGCCAGCGCTATGTCCATGATATTGTTTATCAGGGCGGTCACTTTCTGCTCGTGCGCGTAGGCGGCCTCGAACATCTCGAGCGGCGTTTTCCAGTCGGTGGAGACGCCTTCTATGCCCGGCATTACGGCGTGGCCGTTCCTCTCGAGGATGAACCGGTAGAATTTCATGGCGTGGGTCATTTCTTCCTGCGCCTGCACGTAAAGCCAGTGCGCCATGCCCTTCAGGTTCAGTTCTGTGCATTTGGCCGACATGCCCAGGTAAAGGTAAGCCGAATAAAGTTCGGCGTTCACCTGCTTGTTCACAGCGTCTTCAATCTTCCCAGCTATTTTCATTTTGACCTCCGGTCTTACAGACACACTGGCCCGGCACGCGGGCGGAACGAATACACCTGAGGTAATAGTACAAAATATCCCCCTCTTTTAAACCCTTTCGCCCGGTCAGCGCGGCGGCGTTAATTTTGATATTATAGAGTTTAAAGGAAACCGCTTTTCCGGGGGCCAGAGAGAAAGAGACAAGGCGCCCCGCGCGGACGAACTGAGGCACAGGCATCCTGCGCCTGCCTGCCTGACCATATGGAACAGGGAACAGCCTTCGGTCCTGCACATCGCGGGACGCTAAGCGTAATAGTCCCGGTCTACAGCCTGGACAGCTACCTTGCCGAAATGCTGGACCGGCTTTTCCTTTCCGGCCTGCGGCTGCACGCCGGGAGGCCGGTGGAGCTGGTGATAGTGGACGACGCTTCACCGCTGGAGACCGAGACGGCGGCTTCCGCAACGGAAGCCGCGCACTGGGCTAAAGTGGTTTACCACCGGAACAAGGAAAATCTCGGATACGTGCGCTCGGTCAACAAGGGACTTTCGCTGGCCACGGGAGAGAACCTGCTGCTGTGCAACAGCGACACCCGGCTGGCCCCCGGCGCGCTGGCCCGGCTTGAAGCGGCGCTGGACGCCGGCCCCGGGTTCGGGCTGGCCGGCCCGGTGAGCAACGGCGGCTATGGCGCGCTGCAGCAGGCCGCCGGCGCGCCGCCTCCGCTCGAGACTTTCGAGGAGGCGGAGTTGCGCCGTTTTGACGCTTTCGGCCTGGCCCTGTCCGGCCGCGGGCTCCCCCCCGTTGAAGCGGGCTGGCTCGTAGGCTTCTGCATGCTGCTGCGGCGCGAGGTTTATGAGGAGCTGGGCCCGCTCGACGAGGGATTCGGCTTCGGCTACCTGGAGGAAGTGGATTACGCCATAAGGGCCCGTAAAGCCGGGTGGAAACTTGTCGTCGCGCCTGACGCCTTTGTCTTTCACGGCGGGCTGCGCAAAAGCTTTCAGCCGACCGGGCCCAACGCCGGCTCGCAGACGGCGCGCGCGATGCCTGTGCGCACCACACTGCGCATACTCAGGGGAATGCTGCG
The DNA here is from genome assembly GCA_026388125.1 of Elusimicrobiota bacterium. GTDB lineage: Bacteria > Elusimicrobiota > Elusimicrobia > Elusimicrobiales > UBA9959 > UBA9959. The sequence goes on along the minus strand of JAPLKJ010000127.1, from coordinate 15,376 downwards.
CCTGACGCGCAAATACGGCTGGAAAGCCGTGAGCATGCCGCAGGACGCCGCCGGAACCGCGGCGCGCGGGTTCTGATCCCGGGAGGGGCGGTGCCCGCGGGTTTCAGCCGGGCCCCCGGGGGCCGGCCGTTAACGGAGGCTTAGATGTCAACAAGCGACGAAAGATGTGCCGGCCTGTATCTGGACCTGCTCAAGCGCTGCCTCGCCAACACGATCTATTGCGAATACGAACGCGTTGAGCTCCTCCCCTGGCATGGCAGCGTAAAGCGGTCTCTTTTTGAAATGCTGGTCGCCCCCCTGCTTCGAAAAAGCGGCGCCGGGATCGCGAACCCCTATGACCACAGCGAAAGCAGCAGGATAGCGGGGAAGGACTGGCCGTTGATGGCGCATACCATGATAGGACTTAAGCGCCTGGATAACCTTCAATATTGCGTTGAGCAGGTTATCAGCAACGGCATACCCGGAGACCTGATCGAAACCGGGGTCTGGCGCGGCGGGGCGACGATCCTTATGCGCGCTGTTCTAAAAGCGTATGCCGTAACCGACCGAAAAGTTTTTGTCGCCGACTCGTTCGCGGGACTGCCGGAGCCGGATGCGGCGAAGTATCCGCAGGATAAAGGGGTCGCTCTCCACAAGCATAAGAACTTGTCCGTTTCCCTGGAGCAGGTAAAGCGGAACTTCGGGAAATACGGGCTTTTAGACGAACAAGTCTGTTTTCTGGAGGGCTGGTTCAAAGAAACATTGCCGGCGGCCCCGATAGAAAAGCTTGCAGTACTGCGTCTTGACGGAGACCTGTATGAGTCGACGCTCGATGCTTTAAAAAACCTGTATCACAAGCTTTCGGCCGGGGGCTTTCTGATAATAGATGATTACGGCGCCCTTGATTCCTGCAAAGCGGCCGTCCATGATTTCCGGAAAGAGCGCGCTATCCGGGAGGAGATAGTTCCAATTGACTGGGCGGGTGTTTACTGGCAGAAGCTGCGGTAGGGCGCGCTAAAACCGGCGTCCTGGCGGCCGCTCACCGATCCACCCGCAACAATCCGGTCTTTTCGCTTAACACCCGCAAATAGCTGGTTATATTGGAAGCTTTGCAGATAACCGTGCCGCATTCGGACAGGCAGTGAACGTCCAGCAATATTTCATATCCTAATCTTATCCTGGTCGCGCGGTCATAGCCCGACCTGTGCAAGGCCGTCCCGTTCTCCGATCTGGTGACGGGATTGAAATGTATCTTATCGAATCCATGCTTCTCCCGGCAGTGATCCTTAATATTCTCTATGACCCCGCTCTCATCCGTCGCGACAAAAATATTTTCATATTTGCCGGTATCCAGTTCTTTTGAGATATGCGCCAGAAAAACGGATAACGCTACCGGGACCGCATGGTCGCCCGGAGCTTTGCCGTAGTTATTGTCGGTTCCCCTGAAATGTACGCCCAGGCACTTATCGAATTTCCTGACATTTTGCTTTAAATAACCGGCTACGCCGGCATTATAATCGAAGTATTTTTTGTAGGCCGAAAGCCCAGGATAGCCGTTATACCTGAAATCGGACCTTTCGTTGCGCCGGTACCACATCGTCATCGTGTCGAATTTAACGTAAGAACCGAAGAACTTTTCTTTTATTACTCTCGAGGGGTCGAACCAGTTATCCGGATTACCGTAAAGGCTGAACATGGAAGACCCCACGAAGATCTCGCCGGCAGGAATTTTTTCGTTCTCGATAAGTTCCTGGAACGCCAATAGTATCGTCAGGTAATTCGACAAAAAACCTCTGCCTGCTCCTTCCTGCAAGAGGATCATAATATCACCCGTTCCCGCCCGCGGTCTTCAGGATAAACATTTCCATTACGCCCCGCGAAGCCGCCCTTTTCTGTTATTGAACAGCAGATTCCCGACAGCGCCCCGGGAAGAATACGCGGGGATCGCTTCAAAGCCGTGCGCCCCCAGCAATTCTATCGTTTCAGCCCTGGTCATCGCGCCGGGGTACGGGGAAGTTTCCCCGTATTCCATGTATAAATATTTACAGGTCCGCAAAGTCTCTCCCGCCCCGTGTATCAGCTCTCTTTCAGCCCCCTGCACGTCCGCCCAAATAAAATCTACCGCTCTTATGCCCTGCTCCCGGGTCCAGGTATCAAGCCTGAGCACCCGCACCTCCACGTCTTTTTCAAAGAGCAGCCATGGATACCGGCCGCAGCGGGACACTGCCGGCTTGAGCGAGGAGGAATCGTCCCATATTTTATTTCTTTCTCCCAGCCTTCCGCCCGCGGGCAGCCATGGGACTGTCAAACCGAGAAGTCCGAGGAGCCTGGGAGAATTCCACCAATGTTCCTCCGGCCAGCCCGAAGACTGGTGGAGAAGGGCGCGCCCGTCCGCATCGGAAACCGCCGCTTCCAGGAGCGAACACCTGGGATCGCGGATCCGCTGCTTGAACTTTTCTATGCACCTCGGATCCGGTTCAAAACAGAATATTCTGATGTTTTTGAACTCTTCCAGGAATTCTTCCGTATCGGACCCGTAGTGAGCGCCTATTTCCAGCACGACGGGATTTTCTTTCCGCAGGAGCCCCTTTATCGCATGCTTATCCATACGCCGCCGCCCTTTTCTTTTTTGTCCCCGCTTAGGACCGCTCTATTTTTTAACAAAAATATCGTCCCCCGCCAGCCTGGCCACCTGCCGGTATCCGGAATTCAGGAGCTGGCGTCTTAAACCGCGGCTTCCCAGATACGGCTCTCCGGAGTCATTTTCAATATCGATGCATTTAACATCTATTTTTGAAAGGTCCAGCCCCGAAAGCACGTTCATTTCATAGCCTTCTACGTCGATGGACAGATAGTCCACCCGGCGGACCTGATTTTCCAGAAGAACCTCATCAAGCCTTCTTTGCGTTCGAACTGCCGCCGTTGTCCGCATCGATCGCTTAATTTTATTAAAACCCTCGACTCCCGCCAGCACATGGTCGTCCGGGCCGGGAGTTTCAATAAATGTCACTTCTTTGTTCTCCCCGCCAAGAACATAAGGCAGGCACTTCGTCTTCCGCTCCGCGTCCCACAACTTCCTCAAGCGCTCCTGCGGTTCGAACGCCAGGCCATGCCACCCGTTCTTTTCGAAATAATACGTGTTGTTCAGCAGCTTCGGATGGTTCGCTCCCACATCCACGAATACCCCGTTTTTTACGGAGCCGAAGATGGAATGAAAGCAGAACAGGTCCTGCCCGTATTGAGAAAAACCTTCCGCTGTTCCGTCCTTAACGCGGTATTTCACTTCACATATGAGCAGGTCCGGATTGCGGGTCTGCAGCCTTAAAATAATATCGAACACCCAGTGCATCGCCGAACACAGGCGTTCAATAAACTTGTCTGAACTCATAGCCTCTTTTTCCTGATATTTTTCCTATCGCCCGGCCCGCATATCCGCATCCGCCCCGCTGTTCGCCGGCAGTTCGTCCGCTGCCGCCCGTTTAAAACCGGCACCGGTGGTTTTTAGTCTAACTTTTATCATCTGCCGACTTCAAATTCCCGCTCCCCGGGGAAGAGCGCCCGGTCCGGCGGCGGTTGCACCCGGGCCGGGCGCTGCGCTATTATTTCGACTGTTTTTTCCCGGTCGGCGCCACCGTATGCGTGGAAATATCCAATTGCAACCTTAAATGTGTAATGTGTCCGCGGGGAGGCGTCCATGGCCTTGTGAACGACAGGCGGGGCATGATGGACCTGGAACTTTTTAAGCGTATAATCGACAAGTTAAAGATGGAAAACGTAAGGGTCCGGGAGCTGTGGTTCGCCAACTGGGGAGAGCCGATGCTGAATCCCCTTTTTCCCGAAATGGTCAAATACGCCAAATCGCGCCTTCCCGGAACTAAAACCACCGCCTTCAGCAATTTGACCTGCTTAAAGGACCCCTCCGCTGTCATAAGCTCCGGCCTGGACAGGATCGAGGTTTCCCTGTCCGGCATGTCCCAGGAAATATATTCAAGGAACCATGCCGGAGGCGACGTAAGAACGGTGCTGGAAAATATTACCGCGCTCGTTTCGGCGAAAAAACGGCTGCGCGGCGGAACGGAAATAGCGGTCAAGTTCCATGACTACGTCTACAACAAGGCGGATGCCGTCCTGGCAAAGGAGTTCTGCCGGGAGAACGGCGTCAAGTTCAAGCTTTCCCGCTGCTATATCCCCTGCGTCGAAGGCAATGCCGCTTTTCAAAAGGAAAAAGAACGCTTTTCGGTATTTTACGGCCGTTTCATCGATATGGAAACTGAAAAGAAGATCGCGCACACTCTAAAAAGCCCGGAAGACTGCATTCTCAAGCGCTACCTGGTGACGATAGATTTTGACGGCCGGTTATACCGGTGCTGCGGCGTGTATGAGGAAAA
>JAPLKJ010000127.1:0-10967 GCA_026388125.1 Elusimicrobiota bacterium | reverse complement strand
TGAGGAAAAGAACCTCATGGACTCTTTTTTTGACCATGAAACAAGGAACATCCCCGGCATAAGTTCCGGGATATTCGATCTCTGCGTAAAACTCCCGATAAGCTGGCGCTGAACAGGCGCTTTCAAGGCCCCCGGCAGGCGGGCGAGTGGTTTTAAAACGGGGGCTGGTCCGGGCTATTATTAACGGGGGAGATGGCCATCGGCCAGAGTTTTGACAGGTTGATCCTGCGCGCCGCCCAGACCGTCAGCTTATAGGCGGCGAGATAGTCCATGCCGTCGTGACGCCAGCGCTTTGTGGGCTTGCCTGAAAGGTGGCAGTATCTTTCGGGTTCCTTAGCCGCCAGTTCCAGCATCTCCTGGGACATGCCGAAGGTGCAGAGATAGACCGAAGAAAAAGGCTGCCGGCTTATAAAGCCCGCGGTTTCCCTGACCGTAGCTTCCGTTTCGCCCGGGAAACCTATTATAAAGTTCCCGTGCACTTTTATTCCCGCCTTAAAGACCCTTTCGAGGCCGCGCTCGAGCGACCCGCGGTCCATGCCGCGCCGCATGCGGGAAAGTATCTGGTCGTGTATCGCCTCGATCCCCATAAAGACCTTGCTGCAGCCGGCCGCGGCCATCTCGGCGGCCAGTTCCGGGGCGTGGTCAAAAGCGTCGGGCCGGGCAAAACATTTCCAATCCGCCCGAAGGCCCGACTTGCGCAGAGCGGAACATAATTCATGCATGAACTCCGGATCCGAGGTGAGGGAGGAGTCCACGAATTCAAAGCGCCTTATGCCGCGCAATTCCCGCGCATAGAGCATCTCTTCCACGACTTCGGCTGCCGGCCTGAAAACCTGCCCCGCCTTTCCGGGGAACCCGCAGTAGGAGCAGTTGAACTTACAGCCCCTTGACGCCTCGACGGGATACCGCCAGGAGGCGGTGCTGGCCGTGCTCCAGTCCGGGTATACCACGCGCGGAATGCCCTCGTAACGCAGGCAGCCTTCCATGGAAAGCGAGCCGTCCGCGGCGGCGACCCCCGGCACGCGGTCCAGCGCGGCCCCGCCTTTGAGCGCGGTGAGCAGGCCCGCCAGCGCGCCCTCCCCGTGCCGGGTTATGGTCAGGTCGCCCAGCGCGCGTATCTCCCCGGTATTTTCCGCTCCATGGCCGCCAAGCACGATAATGGTTCCGGGGCTTATGCGGCGTATTTCAGCCGTGAAACGCTTCAGCAGGCCGGTCTCGAAGATGGACACCGTGGTGATGCCTGCCACGCGCGGCCTGCGCTCCAGCAGCCGACGGAACGCTTTCTTTTTCCAGGGGAGAAGCGGCCGGTAGATTGACTCGACGCTATGCCCGGCGGCTTTTGCCTGGGCGGAAAGCAGCGCCACCCCCAGCTTCGGCGGCTCGAACCAGCGCACGGCGCGGACCATCACGTTAAGGATATCGCTGGCGTCATCGGGGCTGGCTATGGACGTTCCGGGGGAATCTGTCCGGCGAAAAAGGTCATCCTCGTCATCTATAAGCAGCAGGTCCAGCGGTTTTTCTTCAGCCATAAGGTCCGGAGCCGCCCGGGGTACTTGTATTATAGCCGCGGAAAACCCGGTACGCAACCCCGGTGCACGGTATCTCCCGCGCTTTTCCCCGAAAAAGGCCGGAGCGCGGGGCCTTGCGGGGGGTGGCGGGCATTTAGGATAATAAGGTATGCGCGGATTGTTCGTAACGGAAAATTATATCGTTAAGGCTGAAAAGGCCGTTGTGGTGGCTCTTATTTTCGCCATGGTGGGGCTGTCGTTCATGCAGGTGCTGCTGCGCATATTTTTTCACGCCGGCATAATCTGGCTCGACCCCCTGCTGCGGCACATGGCGGTCTGGGCGGGGCTTACCGGCGCGGCCATCGCGGCGCGCTACTCCCGCCATTTCGCGCTGGAAGCTTTCGTGAAGTTCGCGCCCCCGCGCCTGCACCGGCCGCTGGAAATATTCGCCGGCCTGTTCACCATGGCGGCTTCGCTGCTGCTCTTTTACGCCTCGTACAAATTCATCCGCGACGAATTCGCCGCGGGCGCGGTGGCGTTCTATATCAAGGACCTCAGGGTTCCGGGCGGCTGGGCCGAGATTATAATTCCCGCGGCATTTTTACTGATCGTGTTCCACACGCTGGCAGGCCTGTTCCGGCCCAAGGACGCGCTGCCCGGCCAGGGCGGGGGCTACTGAGCCAATGGCCATACTAGTAACCCTGCTGATACTGCTGCTCGCCTTCCTGGGCGCGCCCATCTTCACGCTGATCGGGGCGGGCTCGGTGCTGCTGTTCGCCGGGGCGCAGATAGATTCTTCCGCCGTGATAGTGGAGATGCTGCGCCTGGCCTCGCTGCCGGCGCTCATCGCCATCCCCCTGTTCACTTTCGCCGGCTACGTGCTGGCCGAGAGCAAGGCCCCGCAGCGCATGCTGGCCCTGGCCGAAGCGCTGTTCGGCTGGCTGCCTGGGGGGCTCGCCATCGTGGCGCTGTTCACAACGGCGCTGTTCACCGCTTTCACCGGCGCCTCGGGCGTGACGATAATCGCCATGGGCGGACTGCTTTACCCCATGATGAGAAAGCAGGGCTACCCGGAGAAGTTCACGCTGGGCCTGCTCACCACCACCGGCAGCCTGGGCCTGCTGTTCCCCCCCAGCCTGCCCATAATCCTCTACGGCCTGGTAGCGAAGATCAGCATCGACGACCTTTTTAAAGCTGCCCTGCTGCCCGGCCTGCTGCTGCTGGCGGCGCTGTCCGTTTACGCTTTTTTCACCGCGCGCAAGTCCGAAGCCAAGCATACGCCTTTCTCGCTGGCCGCGCTGAAAACCGCGGCCCGCGACGCGGCCTGGGAGATCCCGCTGCCTTTCATCATCATTGGCGGCATCTACGCCGGCCTTTTCACCGCCAGCGAAGCCGCTTCGGTGATGGCGTTCTACGTGCTCGCCACGGAGGTGGCGATACACCGCGACCTCGACGTGTTCCGGGACATCCCGCGCGTGGCGGTAAAAAGCATGCTGCTGGTGGGCGCTATTTTCATGGTGCTGGGCACGGCGCTGGGCTTTACCAATTACCTCATAGACGCGCAGATACCCGACCGCATCTTCGCCTGGCTGCACGCTTACGTTTCCGGCAAAGTGCTGTTCCTGATCCTGCTCAACGCTTTCCTGCTGGTCATCAACATGATAGAGATCTTCTCGGCTATCATCATCGTGGTGCCCATCATCGTGCCGGTGGCCGCGCAGTACGGCATAGAGCCGGTGCACCTGGGCGTTATCTTCCTGCTTAACCTGGAGATAGGCTACATGCTGCCGCCGCTGGGCCTGAACCTTTTTCTGGCGAGCTCGCGCTTTAACAAGAAACTGCCGGAGCTGTACCGCGCCGTAGGGCCTTTCCTGCTCATCCTGCTCGTCATGCTGGCCCTGGTAACCTACCTGCCGCAATTAAGCCTGCTGGGCATTAAATAACACCGCAGCGTAATTCTGACGGCATCCGGACTTGAACGATTCTGGAACGGCGTCAGCTATACTATATCCGACCGGGCGGTGGGATTTTTAAATTTATAAAGCGCAACCCAATTAAAATGAAGAACTCTAAGATACTTACCCTTATCTATGTTTCGATGCTTCTTTCCGGCTGCGGCCTGTTCAAAGAAAAAGCAGCCGGTTCCTGCCTGGACAAGGCCCGCGCCGCCGCCCAGAAACAGCCCCTTTCCCCGGCCGAAACCGACGCCGCCTTCGAACAGCTAGATAAAGCCGTAGCCTACCTGCCCGGCTCCGCCGAAGCCGTTGCGGTGATGGAGGAATTGACCGCCGCCGCCGTAAAGAGCGGCTACGCCAAAGCCCAGGAGATGGAATACACGGCTTTAAAAAAAATGATCTCGCAGAACTCCGGCTACTGGCCAGCCTGGCTGGCGCTTGTTAATTCCATGGCCGCCGCCGGAGACGTCGGGGGCCTGGCCAGCACGGCCATAGACGCCGGAAGGCTGGCCGCCGCGGAGGGTGGCGACGCCGGGGCCCGGTACTGCGCGCTGCTGACGCAGATGGCCGCCACGGCTTCGGCCGCTCCCTGGCTGAAAACCGAGGCGGCCCGGAACGCGGACAAGTCGCCGGATGTTTTTTTTGAAAAGTCCTCCGTCTATTCCCTGGTGGCGGCGAAAGTGGCGGAGCTGAAGGCCGAAACGGACAAGATGGCCGCCGCCGACCTGTCGCTTAAACAGGCGGCGCCGGCGGAGCTGGCGGCCGCCGCCGAAACCGCGGCCCTGAGCGCTTTAAAGAACACCGGAGAAATAGAACTGGCGGCGGCTTTCACCGCCAGGGTGGAAGCCAACCCGAGGTTCAAAGTGGCGGTAGAGCTGGTAGTGCGCGGCAACGCCGCGCTGCTCGCCAAGGACTACGCTAAAGCAAGGACGCTTTACCAGGGGGCATTGTCGCAGTACCCCGACCTGATAGACGCGCGGCGCCAGCTGGCGGAAACGGATTACCAGGAGGGCGAGAGCCTGGCCGCGGAGGAGCGGACGAAGAAAGCCGCCGACAAGCTGCTGGACAGGGCCTACGACGGCGTTAATTCGGTAATAAAGGATTCCGCCGCCACCCCCAACCGCATACCGTTCATGGACCGCGACAATTTCCTGGGCGAGACCTACGCCCTTAAAGCCGCCGCCATCTCCTCGATGCGGACGGTGGAAGGGGACAAGATAAACAAAACGTCCCTGGCCAGGCTGGAGACCGAGTTCAAGTCGGCTTTGGACGAATCCATAAAGCTCAGCCCGCAAGGCCGGCTGGCGCGCCAGCTGTTCGACACCTACACCCAGAAAGGTTTTTAACCGGCCGGCACGGCACGGTTCTTTCCCGCGCGGCCCGCAGGGCGCGCGGGATCTTTCTGCACTGACCCCGGCCCGGGCCCTGTAATTTGGTAAAATCATGTGCATGGACTCTAAGCGCAAAGCGGCGGATTTCGAAGTGGAATTCGGCGGTTTCGAGAAACTGATGCCCCACAGGATCAAGAACGTCCTGATGGTGGCCTCGCTGTACGACTCCTTCCTGCTGGCGGACGACGACCGCCTCAACGAGGCGCTGTTCGGGGAAATGCCCGACTCCGGCGCCCGCTCCGCGCCGAAAATAACCAGGGTGGCCACGGCCGAGCAGGCGTTCGACAAGCTGGCCGGGGGCGGGTACGACCTGGTGATAGCCATGATACAGGTGGGCGAAACGGACATGCCCGACTTTTTCCGCAGCCTGAAGGCCGGCCGGCCCGACCTGCCGGTGGTGCTGCTTTCCTTCAATATCCAGGACATCAAGAACATCCCCGAGGAGGCCCGGGCGCTGGCCGACGGGGTTTACCTGTGGAACGGCGACACGCGTATTTTCTCGGCCATAATAAACCTCATAGAGGACACCCGCAATTTCTGGCACGACGCCAAGGTGGGCGTGCAGGCCGTGCTGCTGGTGGAGGACAACATCAAGTTCTATTCCTCCTACCTGCCGGTGATCTACACCGAGCTTTTAAAGCAGACCCAGATAGTGATGGCCGAGGAACTTAACCCGGTAAAGAAGAACCTGCGCCTGCGCGCCAGGCCGAAGGTGCTTTTCTGCAGCAACTACGACGAGGCCTGGGCCATCTACGAGCGGTATAAAGCGAACCTGCTGGGCGTGATCAGCGACATCGAATACCCGCGCGGCAACGTGTGCGACCCCGAAGCGGGGCTGGAGCTGACGCGCCGGATAAAAGAGGAGAACCCGGACATGCCGGTGCTGCTGCAGTCCTCCAACTCCAAATTCGCCGCGGCCGCGGGCGCGCTGGGAGCGTCCTTCATGCACAAGGCCGCGCCCGACCTTTCCAAGCAGCTGCGCGCTTTCATCCTGCGCTATTTCGGCTTCGGCGATTTCGTGTTCTCCGACAAGAACGGCTTCGAGTTCGCCCGCGCCGCCGACATGAACACCATGCTCAAGCTCCTGAAGGTGGTGCCGCTGGATTCCATCCTGTACCATGCCGGCCGCAACCACTTCTCCAAGTGGCTGTTCGCCCGCACGGAGTTCGAGACCGCCTACCACATCCGCCCGAAAAGGATCTCCGAATTCGGCAACCCCGAAGGCCTGCGCAAATACCTTATAGAGACGCTGCACCAGTTCATCTACAAAACGCAGCTGGGCACGGTGCTGAAGTTCGACCGGCGGCTTTTCGACAACTCCACCCCGTTCGTGAAGATAGGCTCGGGCTCCATCGGCGGCAAGGCCAGGGGGCTCGCGTTCGTGGACTTCCTGCTCAGCAAGAGCGACATGGAGACCCGCTGGCCCGGCGTTACCGTGACGGTGCCCAACACCATAGTGCTGGCCACCGACGTGTTCGATTTTTTCATGGAACAGAACGGGCTGGACGCCATCCTGAACGAAAATTATCCCGACGAGCGCGTGGCCGGCCTTTTCGAGAAGGCCCGCCTGCCGGATTACGTCAGCCGCGACCTGGAGACCGTGGTGAGCAAGCTGGAGGGCCCCCTGGCGGTGCGCTCCTCGTCGCTCCTGGAGGACTCCAAAACGCAGCCTTTCGCCGGGGTTTATAAAACGTACATGCTGCCCAACAACAGCCCCGACCCCGCGCGCCGGCTGGCCGAGCTGGAGCAGGCGATAAAATTCATCTACGCTTCCGTGTTCTCGCATGAAGCCCGGGCCTACCGCAAGCTGAACCCGCTGGTGATAGACGAAGAGAAGATGGCGGTGATCATACAGCGCGTGGTGGGGCGCCGCAACGCTTCGGGGCTGCACTACCCGGCTTTCTCGGGTGTGATGCAGTCGTATAATTACTACCCCGTGCCCCCGCTGGAGACGGAGGAGCCCATAGCCCACGTGGCCCTGGGGCTGGGCAAGACCATTGTGGAGGGCGCGGGCGCGCTGCGGTTCTCGCCGGCGCACCCGCACAGCCTGCACCAGTTCTCCACCATCGGGGACTTCCTGGCCAATTCCCAGAAAAAATTCGTGGCGCTGGACCTGGCGGCCATCTCCGCGCCCCCGCGCTACGACGCCGAGCCCGCCCTGACCGAGGCCGGCATTGCCGTGGCGGAGGCTGACGGCACGCTGGAGCTGGTGGGCTCCACTTATTCCCGGGAGAACGACCGCGTCTCGGACGGCATAGCCGAGCCCGGCACGCGCCTGGTCACTTTCGCGCCGATCCTTAAAGGCGAGGCCCTGCCGCTGTCCCCCGTGCTGGAAGCGCTGGCCGCGCTGGGCAAGGAGGCCATGGGCTCGAACATCGAGATGGAATTCGCCTGCGATTACGACACCCGCTCCGGCGAAGCCGCTTTCAACATCCTGCAGATGCGCCCCATGGTCTCGCGCAGCCAGATAAAGAAAGTGACGCTCAAGGACATAAAGCCGGAGAACCTGCTGTGCCTGAGCTCCCAGGCGCTGGGCAACGGCGCGCACAAGGACATCTCCGACCTGGTCTACGTGATACCGGAAGCCTTCGACCCCCTCAAGACCCGGGCTATAGCCGCCGAGATAGGGGAATTGAACGCCCGGCTGAGGAGCGAAGGCCGCTCCTACCTGGTGATAGGTCCGGGCCGCTGGGGGTCCAGCGATCCCCTGCTGGGCATACCGGTGAAATGGAACCACATCTCGAACTCGCGGATAATAGTGGAGGCGGCCTACGGCGACTTCATCGTGGACCCCTCGTACGGCACGCATTTTTTCCATAACGTGACCTCCCTGGGCATAGGCTACTTCACCATCAACGTGACCGCGGCCGATTCCTTCATAAACTGGGACCGCCTCAAGGCCATAAAGCCCTTCGAGGAGTTCTCCTACATCCGGCACCTGCGCTTCGAGCGGCCGCTGGACATAAGGGTGGACGGCTCGGACGGCCGGGGCGCCGTGGCCTTCGCCTGAGCGGCGCGGCGCGCTACCCTAATCCCGCATAAAATGATAAATTGATATTATGAAAATCCTCATACCACTGCTCGGCGTGATACTGCTGGCCTCCGCCTGTTCGAAACAGGACAACAAGGTCATAGCGCGCGTAGGCGCGGAAAAAATAACCGAAGCCTACCTGCAGGATAAATTCGCGGAGATAAGCCCCGCGGCCCAGGAATACCTGTCCAGCAAGCCCGGCCGGCGCCAGTTCCTGGACGTGCTCATACACGAGCGCCTGATGCTTATGGCCGCCAGGAAAAGCCGGGTGGCTTCCGGCGCCGGCTATAAGACGCAGGTGACCCAGAAAGAGGAAGAGATGAAGGCCACGCTGGCCGCCTACAAGGATTTCATGCTCACGAAGATGTGGGTGGAGGATATGCGCGGCGGCGAGCTCAAGGTGACGGAGGACGAGGTCAAGGATTATTACCGGAAATATCCCTACAAGGTCACGCTCGCGCACATTCTGATGGCCGACAAAGAGACCGCGGAGTCCGTCTATAAAAAGCTCAAAAGCGGAGCCGATTTCGAAAAAATGGCCAAAGAACATTCGCTGGACCGCGAGACCGTGCGCCTGCCGCCGGTGATGTACGGCGAGTTCATGCCGGAGCTGGAGGACATGGCTTTCAAGATGCGCGTAGGCGAGACGCAGGGCATAGTAAAGACCCCCCTGGGTTTTCATATCATCAAAAAGCTCGCGCAGGACATAGAGAACGAGCCCATGGCGCTCGACCGGGTGCGCAAGATACTTGAAAAAAAGAAATTCGACGCTTACCTGTCCAAATTCCAGGAAAAGATAAAAGTGGAGGTTTTAGATGAAAACTATAAATAAGTTCGCCGCGGCGCTGCTGCTGGCCGGGACCGGCGCCGGGCCGGCCGCCGCCGCCAAAATATCCGAGGGGCTGGCCGCCAGCGTGAACAACGAGCCCATAACCGTCTCCGACTACGAGAAGGCCAAGGCGGCGCTGACCGAGCAGTACACCGCCGCCATGCCGGATTTTTTCCGGCAGGCGGACGCGGCCGCGCAGCTGGAGAAAGCGGCGCTGGACAAGCTCGTGGACGAAACCCTGCTGCGCCAGAAAGCCGAAGCCCTGAAACTGAAGGTTTACGAGCGCGAGCTGGAGAACGGCATAACGGAGACGGCGACGCCGAGGTCAAGGCGTACTTCAACAACCTCGCGCTGATGCTCAAAGGTTCCGAGGCGGAAGTAAAAGGGCTGGACACCGAGGCCATGGAGGACCTTAAAGCCGTGACCGGCCGCTTCAGGGAAGTTACCGCCGAACGCCTGCGCCTGCGGCATATCCTGCTGAAGACCAAAGAAGGCGCCACCCCCGAAGAGAACGCGGCGCTCATGAAGAAAGCGCAGGACATCCGCAAGGAGCTGGCGGAAGGGCTCGATTTCGACGAGGCCGCGGTAAAATATTCCGAAGACCTGGAAAGCGCCAAGAACGGCGGCGACCTGGGCTACGTGGTGAAGGGCATGCTGCCGCCCGAAATCGAGAAACCCGCCTTCGAGATGCAGGTAGGCGGCATCTCCCAGCCGCTGCAGTCCAAATTCGGCTGGCATATACTGCGCCTGGAAGAGAAGCGCGCCGCCCAGAAACTGCGCTACGACGCCGTCAAGGACGACCTGGAGCAGATACTCTCCCAGACCAGCTTCGCCGCGGAACTGGCGGCCTATCTGAAGGAACTGCGCAAGGACGCGAAAGTGCAGGTTTTCCTGGAAGCGAAGAAGCCATAAGCTTTAACTTGAAACCCAAAATACTTATAACCGCCGGGGACCCGCTGGGCATAGGCCCTGAAGTCACGGTAAAAGCCCTCAGGAACCCGGCAGTACGCCGGGCCTGCCGGCCTTTTGTCATAGGCGACGCCGCGGCCCTGGCCGCGGCGGGCTGGACCCCCGCGCTGTGCCCGCTGCTGCCGGTGGACGCGCCCCCGCGCCGCAGCGCCGCCCCGCGCCCCACGGCCGGCGGAGGGGCGGCCTCTTTAAAAGCGGTGCTGCTTGCCTACAGGCTCGTCCGGAGCGGTCTTTTCCGGGCACTGGTGACCGCGCCCGTTTCGAAAGAAGCCTGGGCCCTGGCCGGCGCGCCGCAGATGGCGCACACCGACCTCTTCCGCGCGCTCGAGCACAAAGAGCCGCTCATGCTTTTTTCCAGGGGCGGGATAAACGCCGCCCTTGTCACCGAACATCTGCCGCTGAAAGACCTGCATCGCGCCCTCACAAAAAGCCTTGTAATGAAAAAAGCCGCGCTTTTCAACGCGGCGCTGAAAGCCCTGGGGTTCGCCGGGCCGCGCATAACCCTGTGCGCGCTGAACCCGCACGCCGGGGACGGCGGGCTGATCGGGCGGGAAGAAATTGAAGTGCTGCTGCCGGCGGTGCGCAGCCTGCGCGCGCGCGGGCTGCGCGTTGCCGGTCCCGCGCCCTCCGACGCCGCCTGGGCCGCGCACCTGGCCGGGGAAAGCGACGGGCTGCTAGCCCTCTATCACGACCAGGCGCTGGTCCCGTTAAAGACAGCTCCGGGCTCCGGGCCGGCCGTGCACTGGACCTGGGGGCTCCCCTTTATACGTACTTCCCCCGCCCACGGCACAGCCTTCGATATAGCCGGCCGCGGCAAAGCCGACGCTTCGGGAATGAAAGCAGCCATACTTTTTGCGGTAAAACTTGCGGGACGGAAATAAAAAGGCCGGGGACGTTTCTCACCCCTTTTTTGCACGGAAAAAACAACAATTTATTAACCAGCAGACTATTAGTCCGCTGCGGGAAAGATTAAACATGGATAAGCAGGATGGACAGGATTTTTATTTTCTTTTTTTATCCTGTCTATCCTCTTCATCCATGTAAATTCTGTTTCAGCCACAAACCTTACGGGACCTGCTCTAGCCTTATCGGGGGGCCTTTCCTGGGGACATCCGCGCTGGCGTAGGTTTCCCGGTCGTCCGGATCCTCCTTGGTCGACATGGCCAGCGCCGCATCCAGATGATCGCCACCGACATTGTCGAAATACACGTCGATCCGGCCGCCCACGTCGCGGGTCGCTGCACGCAACTGGTCCAGCACCGGACCGGCGCGGTAGTCGATCAT
>JAPLKJ010000088.1 GCA_026388125.1 Elusimicrobiota bacterium | reverse complement strand
CAGCAACGCCGCCAACGAACTGGCCACGGCCTGGCTGAAAACTTTCGCCGGTGAGAAAACCTATTCCGTCGCCTTCGAGCCGCTGGTAGCGCCGCGCGCCGATGCCAAAGGCGTGTCGCCCATGCATGACGCCATGCAGAGAAGCCTGGCGGAAAAGAAATACTACATGACGGAGGTGCAGTTCGAAACCGTTTTGACCAGTTTCGACACTTACCTTTGCCACCAAGCTATGCAGAACGACACCGGCGCCTGGAAAGTGGAAGACCTGGCCGCCGCCCTGCGCCTGACGCCCGCCGCGGCGCGCGCCGCCCTGCGCACGCTGGCCGCGAAGAAGCTGATGAAAGAGGTCCGCAAGGGCGTTTATAGATCCCCGTTGGCGGGACTCGCCGTGGAAGTGCCGCAGCTCAGCCAGCTTAAGTCCGAGCTGACGAAGAAGATGGACGGTTACAACGCCCAACTGGCCGCCAGCGGCCGCTACGAGTGGGTGAGCAGCTGTCTTCTGCGCGTTGATGCCGCCGCTTTCCGCGGCTATATTCCGGTACTGAATACGGCCGTGCAGACGGCCGTCACCTATAGCGTCACCAAAAAGAGCCCCAAGTCCGCACTGATGCTGGTGGAAAGCCGCATCACCAAACTGCGGGATTTCTAGAAAAACCGTGGTGCTCCCCAAGAGCACTAAAAGCGCGCTAAGCCGCTACCCGCGGTTCGTGAGCACCTTTGTCCCAAAAACTTACCTTTTGCCTCATGCGGAGTTTCCGCGGTTCTGCCATACTATATCAACGGCGCTGATGCGCCCAACAAGTCAGGAGGACCAAATAATGAAACGTACTTTCTTAGCGCTGGTGGTGGTTATGCTGGGCGGCGCGGCTTCCGCGGCGGACTTCTCCGGGTTACAGACCACGCGGGTGGCCGATTTCAGGGCGGCCCTTGCCGCCGACAAGACTTTTACCGCGCCTCTGCCGCAGCCCGCAGAGGAAAAGGGCGCGGCCATGACCGCCGCGAAGAAGGTAGGGAAAATGGCGTGCACCCTGGACTCTAAAGTGCTGGGCAACAAAGAATACACTATCATATTCAACCTTAAGGAGCTGGCGGCTGATCCCGAGGGCAACCCCATACGCGTCGTTCCCGCACAGAACTACCTGGAAGCCCTTAACGAGAACATCTCCGTATCTGAGGAGAAAGGCAATATCGTGATCTCCGGCGACTCTGACGGCTTCTTCCTGGTGCGCCTTACGCTCTACTCCGCTTCCGGCTTCGCCAAAGGCGAGTTCCAGCTTAAGGACATCGGCGAGGGCTGCGGCAACATACGCTCCGCCGTTACCTGCAAAGCCCAGAATTGAGGCGGTTGCAAAACTTCCACTACAAATAAAAAGGAAATTAAAATGAAAAAGATAATAATGATAGCGATAATGACGGTTGCGGCGAATACGGCCCTAGCGGCTGGGAATGAAACCTCCGGGTTCGGCCCGGCCGGCAGCCTGGAACTCAACGGCACGCTCTCGGAGACGCTGGCCGCTATACGGTCTGGGGCGGAGAATTTTCAGGTCCCTGCGCCGGCAGCTGTGTCCGGGGAGCCGGCCGGCTACGGCCTCTGCTCCATTCGCGACAACACGACAGAGCGCGGGATCGTGGTTTCGTACGGAGACGGCCGGTTCATGGGCTTGCGCGAACCGCTCAGCTTCCTGCACGATTCCGATATCAGCCACGCCGCAGCCGCCTTTAAAAATCCCCTCTTTCAGGCCATAAACGAGGTCAGGACGGCCGTGCAGACCGGTCGCTGCCAGGGCGTAAGAAAGGCATCCTGCAGCGTAAAGTACTTGGACATGGCTCCCGGCACCACCCACATGGCGCGTGATCGGTATTCTATCAGCGTCAGGTACGAAGGAGAAAAGGGCGTCCCCGAGACTCTTCCTACCTACGCAAAGAGCCCGAAGCAGTTCAAGGCCGCCCTCGACGCGCTTTCCGAAGCCGGCATCTGCGAAAAGCAGGCAGCTTCCGACCTCCCGGTCTGCTCCCTTGAAAAGAGCCCGTACGGCGGCTATGAGCTGCGTTTCAACGGCAGAGTTGTCGAGGAATTCCTGCTGCAGGCCGGCGGGCTCAAAACATTGGCCGAAGTCAGGTCTCTCGGCCTTTGCAGATAAGGACTCCCGGAGCGGTCCTTCTATGGGGCCGCCCAAAAAGCAGGATTGCGCTATGGGAACACTTGCTGGTGGAAAGCCGCATCACCAAACTGCGGGATTTCTAGAAAAACCGTGGTGCTCCCCAAGAGCACTAAAAGCGCGCTAAGCCGCTACCCGCGGTTCGTGAGCACCTTTGTCCCAAAAGCTTGCCTTTTGCCTCATGCGGCGCAGGTTGGCAGGCGATAGACTATATGTATAAGTTACTGGCAGGAAAACAAGCACCAGGACGGAACTCAGCGAGAACTTCCAGGACTTTAATTAAAGGAAATAAAGGAGTTATATAATGAAGAAAATTATTATTGCGGCGGCAGTGATGTTTTGGGGCGGCGTGGCTGTCAACGCCTCCAACTATCCCACGGACTATTCGTATCAGACCGCGCGGGTGGTTACCGCGGGACCGGCCATAGTGGCCAATGTTTCCAGTGGCATAATGAACAAACTGGTGATAGGCTATAAACGCAGCGGCATACTTGGCGGTTCCGACAGCATAAGCGCCGTGGTAAGGACCACGTATTCCGACTATAACGGTTCCGTAAATACGGTGGAGCGGGTTATCCAGATGTCTAAGGAATGGCACGACACCGGTTTTATGACCGCGGCCATGAGCCCGTCCGACCTGGTTAACGGCGCCAACCTCAGGGAGATCCTGCGGATAGAGCTGGCCTTCAACAATGGCCCCAAGTGGGACTCCAATTATGGCGCCAATTACACGGTGGAAAAAGACGATTTCTACAGGAAAGCGGCCACCTTCACCTCCGAACAGGGCGGTTCTTCGGATATCAACATTAACTGCTGGGACTTTATAGTGAACCAGATGCGCAAATAAACAGGCGACAGTACGAGCGAGCGGCCGCTGCCAGCGCAGCGGCCGCTCTTTTATTCGGGCGGCATAAACCCAGGCGCTTTGGCGCGCCCCGCCGGACGAAGACCGTTAACTTAACCCGCTGACGGACCAATACGACGCAATAGATCCGCCCTCGCCTTAAGACTGCTCCCGGCACTCACGCGAAACATTCAAAGCGAGCCACCAAAAGAAGAAAAAGGTGATTTAACGCCACTGCGGGATTTATAAAAAACACTGGTGCTCCCTGGGGGCACTAAAAGCGCGTTAAGCCGCTACCCGCGGTTCGTGAGCACCTTTGTCCCAAAAGCTTACCTTTTGCCTCATGCGGCGCAGGTTGGCAGGTGATAGACTATATGTATAAGTTACTGGCCGGAAAACAAGCGCCAGGACGGAACTCGGCGAAAACTTCCGGTACTTCTGTTAAGGAGATAATACGATGAAAAAAAACATAATGATAGCGATAGTTTGTATCTGCGCTGGTCTTGCGGGTCCGCTTCTGGCCTCTGAGAGCGACTTTGATTTCGACAAAGGCGGAGCTGCGAAGACGGCCTTCTGGAGCACGGCGGAAGTCAATGCGCCGGTGCCTCAACAGGCCGCTTCTGAGAAGTTGTTTGAGAAAGAGGCCGTCTGCCGCGACGCGTTCGTGACTATGATGAACCAGCCGGCAGAGCAGACCGTGCCGGAAATAAAAAGAATGTTCGAAGGGATAAACACCGCGGACCAGAAGGTGTGCCGCATAGAGATCACTTATAGGGAACCCCAGGATAAGCGCGGCAACATAGATGTTTATGTCCTGAACTCGCGCCTGGACCCTTTCAATCACCAAGTGCCCGCCACAAACGACGACGCCTCCTGCTCCGCCTCCAATACTTCGGTAAGCGCCAAGTATTCCTGGCGGCAGGACAGCGGCTGGCATTACAAGTACTCCACGGAACTCTCCATAAAGAAACTGGAGGACGGCAGGCTCGAAGTGACTTACCGCCAGGATAAAGGCGATAAACTGACCTGCGTAGGCACGATCCGCTAATATTAAGGAAATTAAAATGAAAAAGAATATTTTTTTCGCGGTGCTGTTCGCGGTGCCGTCGCTGGCCGCCGCTCAAGGCGAGTTTTCCTTTGACACGGCTTCGCGTCTGCCGGCTGCTCCGGAGGTTCCGGCCGTGTCCGGTTCCGTAGCGGCCGAAAAGCAAGGGCCGGCCGTCCATCCCGCCGCGGGCTTTATGGGGAAATACCGCCTGACACGCAAGGAAAGCGGCAACTGCTACCAGGACCTGGAAATAGTCCCCCAGGATTTCCTTAATGCTCCGCTGGGCAACAATATCGGCATCTACGGCCTTCCTGCCGGACAGGGGCTTATAGTCGGCCAGGTGCTGGAGATAAACGCCGGACTGCGCTTTGACAAGCACGAAAATCCCATGGGGATACCGCCCTTTCATGGCAGTCTCATGGGTTACAGGCCCAGGCAGGCGGAGTTCGATGGTAAAACTCTGGTCTACAAGACCGGAGAACTGGGCGTGCTGAAGCCCTCCGTCATAAAGACAGGGGAGATACTGGAAGCCGTGCTGGACGGTTCCTCGCTGAAACTCTCCAAGGGCGCTTTCAACGGGAGTGCGGTTTTATTTAAGGACGTCTGCCGCTACGCGCTTGTGAAGTAAAATCCGCGGTCAAAATAAAAAGCCCTCGGGTTTGCCGGGGGCTTTTATTTTAACCGCCGGGCTCCGCGGCCGGGGGCAGTATCCGCCCATGTCCATGGGTTTGCCCTGAGACGTTATCGGCTCCGCGTTTCTCCTGTCACCAAGCCATGCAGAACGACACCGGCGCCTGGAAAGTGGAAGAACTGGCCGCCGCCCTGCGCTTAACGCCCGCCGCGGCGCGCGCCACCCTGCGCACGCTGGCCGCGAAGAAGCTGATGAAAGAGGTCCGCAAGGGCGTTTATAGATCCCCGTTGGCGGGACTCGCCGTGGAAGTGCCGCAGCTCAACCAGCTTAAGTCCGAGCTGATGAAGAAGATGAAGAGTTACAACGCCCAACTGGCCGCCAGCGGCCGCTGCGAGTGGGTGAGCACTTGTCTTCTGCGCGTGGACGCCGCCGCTTTCCGCGGCTATATCCCGGTGCTTAACCTGGCCGTGCAGACTTCGGTAAGCTACAGCGTCGCCAAAAAGAGCGACAAGTCCGCCCTGATGCTGGTGGAAGGCCGCATCACCAAACTGCGGGATTTCTAGAAAACTCTGGTGCTCCACGGGGGCACTAAAAGCGTGTTAAGCCGCTACCCGCGGTTCGTGAGCACCTTTGTCCCCAAAACTTACCCTTTGCCTCATGCGGAGTTTCC
>JAPLKJ010000223.1 GCA_026388125.1 Elusimicrobiota bacterium | reverse complement strand
GGCGGCCGCTACTTGGTCGGCGGCTTCTTTAGCGGCGGCTTCCACTTTGTCGGCGGCGGCTTTGGCGGCGTCGGCCAGCGCTTTGGCTTTATCCGCCGCGTCCTGGGTGCCGAGGCCGCTGGCTACTTTGGCCTTGGCCGCATCAGCATCGGCTTCTTTTACGGCAGTGTTATATTCAGCGTCGGCGGATTTTATATCGGCATTGGCTTGTAATATTACCGCTTGGGCAATAAATGCTTTATCATTGGCTTCAGCCGCGGCTTTGGCGGCGGCAACTTTAGCGGCGTCGGCTTTGGCGGCGGCGTCGGCTTTAGCGGCGGCGTCGGCGGCGGCTTTGTCAGCGTCGGCTTTAAGCGCGGCGGCTTTGGCTTCGTCTTTTTCAGCGGCGGCGGCATCGGCTTTGGCTTTGGCGTCGGCGGCGGCGGCTTTGGCGGCGGCTTCGGCTTTGGCGGCGGCTTTGTCGGCTTTGTTGGCGTCGCGGGCAGCTTTATTCCCGGCTCTTACTACATCATTGGCATCGGCCTTGGCTTTATTGGCAAGCGCGGTATCAACAGTTTTTACAACCTGGGCAGCAGCTATGGCGGCTTTTTGTTGGGCGGCTATGGCGGCTTTTTCCGCTTTTATTGCGTCATTTTTTTCTTTGGGGGTAGCATTGGGGTTGCTGGCTACGGCCTCGGCTTTGGCCTTGGCTGTGGCGGCTTTGGCGGCGGCGTCTGCGGCGGCGTTGGCGGCTTTGGCTTCGGCGTCGGCGATACTATTTTGCGCCCTGGAGTTCAATGTTTTTATGGCTTGGGCTTTGGCGGCGGCTTTGGCGTCCGCCGCGGCTTTGTCCGCCGCAACCTTGGCCTCGGCGGCTTTGGCGTCGGCCGCGGCTTTGTCGGCGGCGGCGTCCACCGCGGCTTGCGCGTCTGCTTTGGCTTTATCCGCCGCAATCTTGGCGTCGGCGGCGGCTTTGTCGGCGGCGGCTTTGGCGTCCGCGGCGGCTTTGTCTACCGCGGCCTGGGCTATGTCGGCCGCGGTTTTTTGTTCCTGGGTGGTAGGCGGATTAGTCTGGGCGAAGATATTGCCGGTCATGGCTACTATCAGCACGAACAGCGCTAGTTTTAAATGTTTCATCTGGATCTCCTCAAAAACTATATATACAGATTATACTAAAAAAAAATATCTTTGTGCGGTAACTTCGTGTAACCTGAGTTACATTACAGGTTTTCAGGTTCGCGTTGAAAATGTTAAACTGATGTGATGAAAGTTCTTTTCGTGTGCACGGGTAATATGTGCCGCAGCGTGGCGGCCGAGAAACTGCTGCTGGCTTTGGGGCTGCCCGGGGTGCAGGCGCGCTCGCGCGGCACGGCGGCGCAGCCTTACGGCGGCCTGCCGCGCGAGGTGAAGGGTTTTCTCGAGCGGGCCGGCGTGGCCGACCTGCGGCACAAGCCGGCGTTCATTGCCGAGGCGGACGTGGACTGGGCGGACGTCATTCTGGTGATGCAGAACCATCATTACGAAGTGCTGGCGGACAATTTTCCGCAGAGCGCGCGCAAGATGCATCTTTTTCTGGAGTATTGCACCGGCGCCGCGGGGGCGGAGCTGCAGGACCCCATGGGCAAGGGCGAGAAGGCTTTTGAAAGGGTGCTGGGGGAAGTGAAGGCGGCGGTGGCGAAGCTGGCGGAGAAACAGAAACAGTTCTGAAGTTCTGGGATGGAAATAAAAAACCCGGCTTTTTTTAGCCGGGTTTTTTATTTTACGGGGACGGGATCTTAGAACATGCCCGTCAGGCCTATGCCTATCACGTTCACCTTGTACTTGTTATCCCCCTCGTTGGAGGAGCGGTTCTTGTAGCTGTAGCCGAAGTCGGCTTTCAGCCATTTCTGTATGTTATAGGCGGCCGTCAGCTTCAGGGTGGTGTTGTGGTCGAAGCGCTTGGGCCCGGCCACGCCGCCCGTTACGGTGCGCTCGGGGTAGTTCAGGGTTTCGAAGCTTACGCCCGCGCCCACTTTCACTTTCCGCACTTCGCGGGAGGCGCTCAGGTCGGTAAGCGTGGAGGTGTAGTAGCGGCTGTTGCCGGCGGTGGCTTCAATATTGCCGCGCTTGGCGAAAAGGACCACCTGGGTTTTTTCCAGCGCTTTCCACACCAGCTGGGCGCTGTAGCCGCCGGTGGTGGAGCTGTTCCTGGCGGTGGCAAGGTTCCTGTCGTAATTGCGCAGCTGCAGGCCGGCTTTTACCGTGCCTTCCAGCTTGGGCGCTAAATTGCCGGTAGCGCCAACATCGACGTTATTATAGGTGGAGTCGTTGGCTTTGGTATTGGTGGTGGTGTTGTTGTACGCGTAGTTCAGTACGCCGTAGGTATAGGAGAAGAACAACTTGGTCTTGGGCTGCCACTGGTAGTTTATGTCGAACCCCGCCAGGAATTCCGCCCGGTCCAGCGCGTCGTTGGCGCGCAGATCGTAATTGTGGTAGGTGTGCTGCATGTTCACGCCGTAGCCGAACTTGCCGCGCAGCGGCGATTCCACTGAAGCGGCAAAGGTGTTCTGCAGGCGCTGGGCGCGCGCGGTAAGCTCCGAGGTGGCCTGGTCGGTGGTGTGGGTGAAATCTTCTTTTACGGTAAGCGCGGTGTTGCGGGGCAGCTTGGCGCCCGCGGCCACGTTCACGCTGTGGTGCACGGCGTCGTTAATGCCGCCGGCGCGGGAGTAAGTGAGCAGTTCCAGCTGGTAGCCGCCGTTCAGGTCAAGCCTGGCGCCGAACTGCTTCTTGGCGTTCAGGCCGAACGCCGTGCGGTTTATGTTCGAAGAGGTGCGGGTGACGGGCTTAAGGTAGATGTTGCTGTCGTAGCTTTGTTTCATGCTCACTACAGGGTTTATCTCCACTCCGTACAGTTTGATATTCTGTGCCTGCGCCAGCGCGGGCTGCGCCGCCGCCAGCATGAATACCGCTACAAGTATGTGTTTCATTATCTCTCCTGAATGTATTTACTAAAGTCGTTTGATCTTGCGAACCGGGCGTAAAAGTTAAGATTTAAGACGGTGTTCAGCTCGTTGGTGCCGGCAACCATGTCCCCTTTCAGCCTCCGCTTGCTCCCAAAAGTGTTGTAGATATGTTATGAATATGTGAAAAGCGTGTCAAGCGCTTTATTAAAATTTTCTAATGTTTACCGTATTGCTCCCGTACTATAATACCAAAAAATGCCGGCCGCAGTTACAGCGGCGGCCGGCGTTACAACCGGGCCGGTAAAAGCGGCGCCGTGTTTTTGCTAGAATTTGCGGTATGAAAACAGCCCTGCTGCTGCTCCTGTTATTAAGTTTTGGCGCGCCGGCCCGCGCGGGCAGGTTCCCCCTTTGCATGTACGGCATAAACGGGCCGGCTGACATGGCGGCTATAAATAAAGCCGGGTTCAACTGCTTCCAGACTTACACGCAGGACCCGGGAAAACTGGCGGCGCTGGCGGCCGGGGCGGCGCGGCTGGAGCTTAAGATGCTGGCCGCGCCGGACAAGGTTATAGTATCCACCTACGCCGCCGCGGCCAGGGGCTGGCCCATGCTGGCCTGGTACCTTTGCGACGAGCCGGACTTGCAGAAGATGCCGGCGGCGGAGCTTGAGCGGCTGGACCGGCGGGTGAAGGACTGGGACGCGGAGCAGCGCACGGCTTTCGTGGTGGGCACGGGCAGCGCCGCTTATGTTTACGGCGCCACGGCCGACGTGCTGATGGTGGACTGGTACCCGGTGCCGCACCTGGGGCTGGAGACGGTGGGCAGCCATGTGGCGCTGGTAAAAGCGGGCGCGAAATGGACTGACCGCGCCAGGCCGGAGAAGCCGGTGTGGGCGGTGCTGCAGGCTTTCGACTGGCGGGAGTACCCGCCGCAGCTCACCCCGCCGGTGGGGCGGTTCCCTACTTTCCACGAAGTGCGGTTCATGTCTTACCTGGCCATAGCGCGCGGGGCTTCGGGGCTTTTTTATTTTACTTTCAGCCACAAGTACGGCCCGCTTACAACCAAACCGGAGTTCTGGGCGATATACGAGCGCATCGCCGGCGAAATAAACGCGCTCAGGCCGGCGCTGGAAAGCGGGGTTGAGGTTCCCGCGCCGGCGGGGCTGGGCGCGGGCCTGCTGGCCAAAGTGGTTGCGGGCGGCGGGCGCACTTTCCTTATATTGCTTAACCCGGCGCCGGCGGCGGCGCCGCTGGACGCCGGTGCGCTGAAAGGCTGGCGCCCGCTGTTCGAGCCCAAGCCCGACCTGGCGGACCTGCTCCCCCCCCTGCCCGGCGGCACGGCGCTGGCCCTGCCCGGCTACCGCGTGCTGATACTTGAAAAAATTTAGTAAATTGTTAATGGGGTCAGGTCTTGCATTTCAACAAAATGTTGAAATGCAAGACCTGACCCCAGCCGGAATCAAGGAGATTATATGAAAGAACTTATTTATATAGGGTTATTCCTGGCGGGGCTGTGCCCGGCGTGGGCGGCGCAGCCGCTGGACAAGCTGGCGGATACGCTGGCGGCGGGGCTGAAGGACCGCCCGACGATAAAGCTGGCGGTGCTGGAATTCCCTTATACCAGCGGCAGGGCCTCCGAAGGGCCGGTGGTGGTGCAGGAGCGGCTTATAACGGCGCTGTCCAAAGCCAGGGGCGTTACGCTTATAGAGCGCGGCCAGCTTAAGAAAGTGCTGGGCGAACTGAATCTGCAGGCGTCGGGCGCCATGGACGAGGCCGCCGTGAAACAGGTGGGCAAGCTCCTGGGCGCCGACGCGGTGGTTACCGGCACGCTGAACGATATAAAGGAAACGCGCGCCGAGGTTAACGCCCGCGTGGTGGAGACCGAGACCGGCAAGATCCTGGCCGCCGCGGCGGTGCAGCTGGAGAAGACCTGGAAGGATACCGGCGCCGCGGTTACCGTTAAGCCCCCCCAGGATTTCGGGGCCAAGCCGCTGGTGCAGGTGGCCGTACTGCTGGATACTTCCAATTCCATGGACGGGCTTATCAACCAGGCGCGCACGCAGATCTGGAAGATAGTAAACGAGCTGGTTACGGCGGAGAAAGGCGGCTCGGCGCCGGCCATTGAGGTGGCGCTGTACGAGTACGGCAATTCGGCGCTGAAGGCGGAGGACGGCTACGTGCGCCAGGTGGTGCCGTTCACCCGCGACCTTGACCGCGTGGCGCAGGAACTGTTCGCGCTGAAGACCAACGGCGGGGACGAGTACTGCGGCTGGGCCATAAAGGACGCGGTGAGCGGGCTGAAATGGAGCCCCAAGGCCGACGTGTACAAGGCTATTTTCATAGCCGGCAACGAGCCGTTCACGCAGGGCGCGGTACCGTTCGCCGAGGCGGCGGCGCTGGCCAAGGGCAAGGGCATTTTCGTGAACACTATTTTCTGCGGGCCGCGCCAGCAGGGCGTGGGCGAGCAGTGGCTGGCGGGCGCCGCGGCGGCCGACGGGGATTTCGCCTATATCGACCAGCAGGCGGCGGCCTACACGGTGAGCGCGCCGCAGGACGCGCAGATAAGCGCGCTGAGCGCGAAGATGGACGACACCTCGGTGGCGTACGGTTCGCGCGGCTCCGCCAAGATGGCCGCCCGGGCCAGCGTCACGCAGAGCGTTATGGCCAGCGGCGGCGTGGGCGGCATGGCCGAGCGCGCGGCTTTCAAGGCGGCGGCGCCGGCGGCGTCCATGGCGGCGGCCGAGGCCGACTGGGACGCGGTGAGCGCGCTGGAGAGCGGCACGGTGAAGCGCGAGGAGCTGAAGAAAGAGCAGCTGCCCGACGAGCTTAAGAAGATGGACAAGAAGGAGCTGGACGCCTACCTGGACAAACAGCTGGCCGAGCGCAAACGTATTAAGGAAGAAATTAATAAATTGCAGACCGAGCGCAAGGCGTTCATAGCGGCGGAAGAGAAGAAGAACGCGGGCGGGGCCAATACGCTGGACAAGGCCGTGATAGACACCATCCACCGCCAGGCCACGCAGCGCGGCTATAAGTTCTCGAAATAAAGGGGACAGGCTAGAATGGCACTAACTTAAGCCCTCACATATTTACTCCGGTGTTGTATCTCATGAAATAATTTACGCGGCCGATTGAGCAATTGATACCCTTTTGGCCGGCGCTTCCTTGCGCGCGGCTCAGTCCTGTTCGGTCGTGCCGGAACCGTGTCACGTGCGATACAACTCAACATCATCCCATAAAGGGCAAGCCGTCGGTTTTCATCAAACCCGTCACAAGATAAACCCGGCGCCCACTGGCGCACAGTCGCCAACGCGCCTTTAAAACTTAATCTCGACGCCGATTGTCCATGTAGATTCGCCGATTCCTGCATGATCGCCCGTATGAGGTTGTAGGCTAGGATGCGCATCCATAATTCTTTGATAACCATCTCCGGGGTTTTACATCTGAGGATGTCCATGCCCATTGTTGTTTTTATATCCCTGAGGTAAAGCTCCACTCTCCAGCGTTTCAGGTACAAGTCAGCGAAAGCCTGCGCGGGAAATGCGGCCGGGTCGGTCAGTGTGGTCGCGATCGTTATTTTCCGCGTCCTGAAGCCGGTTATCCCTACGACTACCGTTATCTCCCGGACAGTGATCTTATCTGGCATGGCGTCCCATTGCCGCTCCGTCAGCCAGGCAGGTTTAATAGAGGTTTTTGCCCATTCCATAAGATAATCATTTCTGCCCAATTTTCTGGACATACTGGAAATTCTCCTTTGATGTTTTCTAGTCACACAATCCACTCCCCGTGCGGCAAGCAGAAAGAAATTTACATAACTGCAAAAACCCCTATCGCCAAGCGCCACATCTCCCGGCCTCAAAAAGCGCCAAAGCTTCCGGAAAAGTGTCCTCTCGCCGACATAAAGGCTCCCGCTTGCCAACGCCAACATTGCCCCGGACGCAAGCGAGAATATGGCGACCAACCGCATAACAGGGAAGCCGCATCCGGGTCTTGAACTTCTGGTCTGCGGCCAGGCACTTTGGTTTCTCCGGGTGTCGGGCATGGAAACACTGGAACCATCGATCACTTTAACCCTTCGCCCGCACCACAGGTCGATTGCGGTCTCCTTCGCGGAAACTTTCCGGACGATCTGGGTGTTTAATTTTTGAATGTCTTTGAGCGGCAATTTGGCGCGCGCTTTGCAGTACCCGGCAGTCCGAACCGACGCCCCTTTCCCTTGCTCTGAGGCGAGCCAGGCCAGAAACCTGCGCAGGACCTCCCTGCAAGACCCGTCCGGCGACAGGACCTGGGATAGAAAAAGCCAGAATATTCTATTCGGCGAATAGAGCCGTAGGCGTTTCGGCGCCCCGAAACCCTGATTAAGCTTAAGCCACCTTCCGAACACCCCGGCCAGTTGTGCCGGCCGGGTTTGCTCCAGCCGCCTTTTCTGCGCTTCCAGTTCTCCGCGTGGGATAAACATCGTCTTGCCTCCTTTTGGTGATGGAACCAATATACAAGTATATATACTTGTATTTATCAAGGCAAGACATGCTATAATTAATTATGGCCGGAAACAAAAAAGGGGTAGACGTGGAAATTCCGCGCTTGCGCGCTCAATACGCAGCGCTTACTGCTCGGTTAAAGAATCCGGGGCTTATATTGCAGGGAACGATAACCGAAAGGATAATCCCGGCTTTGGATGGGAAAGGTAAATCTTATGGCCCATATTACCAGTGGACACGGAAAGTGAGGGCAAAGACTGTAACCGTGAACCTAAGTTCTTCCCAGGTAAAGAAGTTCCAGGCGGCGATTGTAAACAACAGCAAACTTGAGCAGACTGTGCAGAATATGCGGAGTTTATCGCAAAAGATTTGTGAGGCAACAACAACGGGTGTTAAGAAGCGAAAACCTTAAGTTAGTGCCATTCG
>JAPLKJ010000234.1 GCA_026388125.1 Elusimicrobiota bacterium | reverse complement strand
TCCCGCGCGGCCAGGCGGAGGCGGGGCGGATCGCCGCCCGCTGGCTTAAAGCCGCGGTGCAGGCCGGGCTTTCAAGCCCGGTCTTCAGGCGCATACACGGCGTATAATATGGCAAAAAACAGCGGCAAATGCTACGAGCTGATACTCAACTATAACTGCAACGCGCGCTGCCTTTTCTGCTCGCAGGGCGGCTTCGACAAGTCGCGCAACGCCCCGTTCGCCGCCATAGCGCGCAATATCTACGCCGCCCGCAAGGCCGGCTACGGCCGCCTGGGCCTGACCGGCGGGGAGCCCCTGATAAGGCCGGACATACTCAAGGTCATAGCGCTGGGCAAGTCGGTGGGTTTCGATTTTATCCGCGTGCAGACCAACGGGATTAAACTGGCCGACGCCGCGTTCTGCGCCGGCCTGGTCAAGGCCGGGCTCACTTTCTGCAAATTCTCCTTCACCACCGACAGGGAAAAAGACCACGACGCGCTGACGGGGGCGCCGGGGGCCTTCAAAAAAGCGCTGGCCGGGCTCGGGCACCTCCGCCGCCTTAAGATACGCGTCGGCACCAATATCCTGGTGAACCGCCGGAACTACAGGCGCCTGCCGGAGATAATAAAATTCTTCCTGGAACGCGGCATAACCAACTTCGTCGTGATCTATCCCGTGTATACGGGGGCCATGGCCGCCAACGCCGGGAAGCTGGGCGTCAGCCTGCCGCAATGCGCTCCGCATTTCCTCAGGGCGGTCAGGACCATGGAGGCAGCGGGCCTGCCGGGCGAGATACTTTTTCTGAACACCCCGCCCTGCTTCATAAGCGGCCGTGAGAGCCTGGCTATAGGGCTCGACGCCTTCAACACCGTGGTCACCGATCCCGACGGGAAACGCACCGACCTGGACGCCGGCGCCGACGCGGCCAAGGTGAAAGGCCCGCCCTGCCGCCGCTGCGCCCTGGCCGGGAAGTGCCGCGGGGCGGACCGGAATTATGTGAAACTTTTCGGCTGGAACGGGTTTGCGCCGGTCAAGGCGCCGGGCAGGCCCGGGGATATCCCGGCCGCCGGCAGGGTTTTCCTTTCGGACAACGAGCGCTGCCTGGTGGAGATAC
This sequence comes from Elusimicrobiota bacterium, assembly GCA_026388125.1. Lineage (GTDB taxonomy): Bacteria > Elusimicrobiota > Elusimicrobia > Elusimicrobiales > UBA9959 > UBA9959. Next base: position 5,250 of record JAPLKJ010000234.1, on the reverse strand, counting down.
TGCGGCTGAAAAAAGAAGCGTCGACCAGGGAGGCGCTGCGGCTGTCGAAAAAAATAGTGCTCTGCCGGGACTGCTCGGACGGCAACGCCGTGATGAATTCCGCCGCCCGGCTTACGCAGAAGGGCCTTGTAAAGAGCCGCTTTTCGCGCGGGACCTATTACTGGTCCCTGGCCAGGCCGTACGCCGAGATAGAGAAATGGCTTTGAGCCGCCTTTGACCCTATGACTAGAACCACAGGCCGGAGGACGACCGGAACGCTGGGCGCGGAACCCGCGCAGATGAACCTGCAGGTGGGAATAGGCTCTTTCCGCGATCTCGAATATTATCTCCGCGAAGGCGCGGCGGAGCTTTATTGCGGCCTTGAATATATCCCGAGCCATGTCGAAGGCGCCAGGAATTTCGCTTCGACCGGCGAGATACTGAAAGCCGCGGCCCTGGCCCGCGCCGCCGGGGCGAAAATGTTCTTTGCCGCCAACGAGGTCCACGCGGCCCTGCTGGAAAGGACGGCCGGGGTAATAGCGGAGCTGGCCGGCGGCGGCATAGACGGCGTGATAATCAGGGACCTCGCGCTGCTGGACCTGCTCCGGAGGCGCCGCATAAGGACCCCGCTGATACTGAGCACGCTTTCCTGCTGCCTCAACGCCGCCGCGCTGGGCTTTTACCGCCGCTACGGCGTGACGCGCCTCGCCCTGCCGGAGCAGCTGCTGCCGGCCGAGGCCGCCGAACTGGTGCGCAACCGCTGGGGCATAGGCACGGAGGTCTTTCTGAAGGCCAGGGAATGCTGCCGCAACTTTAACGGGCTGTGTTTCCTGGAATGCCGCGGTAAAGATTCCAACACCTGCAAGAAGAAATTCCGCCTGCGCGGGCGCGGCTTCGTCATGCCGGCGTTCTCGCCGGCCGAGCACCTGGCGCAGCTGCACGATTATCACCGCCTGGGCGTCGGCACCCTGAAAGTGGGGCGTTCTCCCGTGGCCGAGATCTCCCGCGTGATCTTCGCCGAAGGACGCCTCCTCGCGGGCCTGCTGGCCGCGGGGCTTTCGCGCGAACGCTTCACCGCCGAGGCTTTGCGGGTAAGGACCGCCATGGACAGGGCGTACCTGCGCCTGAAGGAGGGGTTCTGATGGAACTGGCCGTCTCCCTTACCCCGCCCGAGGCGCTGCTGATCAAGCCGGGGTTTCTCCGCGGCTACGACCGGGTCTATCTCGGCAGCTCCTTCTGCCAGAACCTGCTGCCGGCCGCGGACGACGTGCGCCGCCTGCGCGCGGCGGGCGCGCGCGCGGTGACGCTGGCCACCCCGCTGCTTACCGGCGCGGCGCTTAAAAAATTCCTCAAGACGCTGGAGCGGGTGCTCGAGACGGAAAAAGAGGTGGAAGTGTCGGCCAACGACCTGGGCCTGCTGGCGGCGCTGCGGCGGCGTTTCCGCGGCCGGGCCGTTCCCCTGCTGGGCAGGCCGGTGTCGCATGATTTCCTGCGCATGTCCCCGGAATTCCTGAAAAAGTTCTTCGGGGAGTACGGGATAGAACTGCTCGAGAGCGACGAGGCGGGCATGGTGGAGAACCTGCCGGCCGCGACGCCGCTTAAAATTTCCTTCCATTACCCGCTGGAATACCTGGCCATGAGCCGGCTCTGCGCGCATACCGGGGAACTGTCCGCCGCTTGCGGGCGCGGCTGCGCCGGCGTCCAGGCCGGGCTGACCCGCCCGGGGGGGGAGAGCCTTATTCTCCGCGCTAACGCTTATTTCAGGGGCAACGCGCCCTGCACGCATAAGGCGGTCAAGCGGCTCGTCTTCACTCCCCGCGGTCTGAAGGCGCGCGGCTGCTGACGGCCGGGGTTTATTTTTGTGCCGCCGTGAAATTAAGCAGCGAAAAAGGTTTGGCGGAGGTTATTTCATAAAGCGGCCTGGCGCCGCTGAACACGGCGACGCGGCCTTTTCCTGCGCAAAGGACGTTCCCGGCCGCTATCCTGCGCTTTATCTCTTCCGGCAGCAGGCCTTCAGGCCTGGCGATGCCTAAATAATAGACTTTGGCGTTCTTCGCCCGCCCGTTCAGGATAAGGTACTCGTATTTATCCCTGAAGAGCACCGGCTTTGCCAGGCGGCTTTTCAGCTCCGCCGCGCGCTCCGGCAGGTGCTCGAGCAGGAAAGCGAAGATCTCGCCGGCAAGTTTTACGCTGCGCCCGCAATCATAGGCGCAGGGGTGCCAGCTTATCACCTGCAAAGTGGAAATGCCCAGGTCCTTGTTGGCCGCCCTTATGCGCGCGAAGTCCGCCATGTCGGCCGGTCCGCCGGTCAACCGCGAGAAATAGTTGAAAACGTTGTTCAGCCCGAAGTGCAGCTGCTCCTTTTCTACGGTCCTGGCAAAGGTGAAATTGACCAGGTCGGTCTTGTGCGCCACCGCGCGCCAGTCTATGTAGGCCTTAACACAGCAGTCCGGGTAGCCGAGCAGGCGGCCCCAGGCCGGGTCGGTGGGGGAACGGTTCCAGCTTTCCGCGGCTTCCTTCAGGACTTTTTGGGTCTTGCCTATAAGCAGCATCCGTTTCCCGGACTTCGGCGCGGCCTTGAAGCCCTCCCTCCCGTAAACGGCTTCCGGCAGGAGATACCTGAGCTTAAGCGCCCCGCACAGCTCCTTTATGTAGGGCCAGCTGCCGGCGGAAAAGTCCGTGTAAAGCACCGGCTTCGCCCCGATGAGCAGGGCGGCAAGGTCGGAGAGGCCGGGGTCGAAGTCCCTGAGCTCTTTGAGGCCGTTAAGCGGTTTTTTAAGTTTTAGGAAAGACATAGGCTGTTGATCCTGATGCCGGCTTAACTCCGGCCGTCAGCGCGAACCCTGCGGCCCGGCAAGAAATTCCCTCACGCGCGCCTCTATGGGCGCGGGGTCGAGGGAGGAGGCTTTGATCTCGCCGTCGCCATGGATGCGCAGGTAGTCCGCGCGCGGGCCCGCGCACAGCGCGCCCAGCGTGCAGCCCGCGCAGCGGGGCGATTTTCTTTTCTCCTTCATATAGAGCAGGTTCCCGGTAAGAAGCTTGCGGGCGTCGATGGCGCAATGCTCGTGCCCCGGCAGGAGACAGAGCGGGAAACCGTCGCAGATGCACTGCATTTTGAAACGGTCCGCGAGCGCCAGCGCGGCGGAAAGCCGGGGGATTATCCGGCCGAGGCGCGGCACCAGGTACCGGCGGCGCTTCACATGGCCCAGCACCTTGACCAGGTTGAACTCGATGTAGAAGACCTCGGGGAAGTTCCTGCGCACGAAACGCACGTAATCCTCGAGTACCGGCGCGCTGAGGAGGTGCACCACGCAGTTGAGCCGCACCCGGGGGCCTCCGGCCGTGTCGATCAGGACGCGCAGCGCCCTGAGGCACCCGGGGAACATCCCGCTAGTGCGCGTGATCGCGCCGAAAACCTTCTCAATGTGGGACGGGAAGTTCACGTTGAAGAGCGTCACCCCTGCCCCGCAGAGCTCGCGCACATAGGCGGCGTTCCCGAGGCGCACGCCGTTGGTGCACAGGATGATGTCGCGCACGCCGGTCTTGCGGGCCAGCCGCACCCAATCCGGCAGTCCGCGGTCCAGGGTCGGTTCGCCGCCCTCGATGGAAAGCGTGTCGGGCCGCGCGGCGATGACGGCGCGGATCTCGGCCGCGGTCTGGGTCTTGTCGTCGGGCCCCCCCGAACAGAACAGGCAGTCGTAATTGCAGGCCGAGCCCAGGAAAATGATCCCGGGCGCGCCGCGCGCCGCGTTTCTGGCCGCCGCGCCGGGGCCTGGCAGGGTTTTCTGACGGATCTTCACAGTACCGTCATTATATTTTATTTTCGGCGGGTCCTTATGAAAAACGTTGTTGCAAGCAAGTAGAAATGTCATGGTTTAAGTTTTTTAGAAATGTCAGGTCAGTTGGATCGATATCTGTTGCTGCGGTTTTCCTGGAATACTTGAGCTTTTTGAAGGCTGCTTCCCGTTAACTTTTAGTAAGTTGTTGATGTTAGCAGCATAGTATCCCTTGTACGGCCGCTTTTCGATGGCCTTATGGCGCAGGTACGTCCCCTTAAACTTTAAATGCAGACTCCCGTCCAACCGTTCTTCTACGGCAACAACATTCCCGGGTCTTATGCGGATGTCCTGCCCGGCGGTAACCTGGAAGAACCTGTTCTTGAAGCGCAGGGTATAGTCATTTGCCAGCGTCCTGTTCAATTTGACGCATAATATCCCATCCAACTTATGTGTTTTAAGCAACGGCCTGTGCGCGTTGGCCCGGCTCGCCGGCACCACTGCGAACTTGCCGTTATGCTTCGCTATATAAGTGGCTTCAAGAAACTCGTTTGCGGCGGCCATGTCCGATATCCCGGCCAGCCTCAGTTCTTTTACCAGCCGGTCCTGATGTGTTCTAAAGCCGCGTTCAACGCGGCCTTTAGCCTGCGGGCTGTTGGCGAAAATCATGTCGACATCAAGTTCGCCCATGGCCCGTGTAAACTGTGAAAGCGGCATCTCGTCCCGCAGCTCCTCGTCGATACTGGCTTGCCGGTTAATCTTGTATATCGAATCCTTGTCTACGTAAATCGCAACCGGGCGGCCATTTATTTTTAAGTAGGCTTTCGTGCACCGCATAAGATTCACGGTATCTTCTACTGTTATAAATCTGGCGTACAGTATCTGGCTGGTGGCATCGTCTATAAAAACAAGCAGGGCGCACTTTGGGCCCCTCCCCTCAAACCAGTCGTGCTCCGATCCGTCCAGCTGCACAAGCATCCCCACGCAGGACCGCCGCTCGCGCCAGCTGCGGTGCTTTGGTTTATAAGCTTTCGGATCATACAACCCCGCACCAATCATAAGTTTGCGCAGCGTATTCGTTGACACCCGAACCTCGTAGTCATCGAGCAAATGTTCATTGGCTAAAGTTGGACCGAAATCAGCAAAATGCTGCGTGACAAGGCTGATAGCTTTGCGGGTAACAGCCTCCGCCAGCTTGTTGTTGGACGGCAGGCCTTTAAGGCCGTGAATGATTCCACGGTTGCCCTCTTTGCGCACCTTGGAGCAAAGCCGGCCTACCTGTCGCTCTGAAATGGAAAGGCTTTCAGCTGCCTGTGGCCAGGTTAGTTTCCCGTCTATCGTGTTTTGTATCACTTTAAGTTTGTCTATCTCTCGGTTGCTCATGGTCAGTTGCTCCATTAAATCCCTCCCGGCTCGCTGCCTGAAGGGTTAGTTTACCGCAAACCATGACATTTCTACTTGCCGCAACCATGACATTTTAAAAAAATCGCTACAG
>JAPLKJ010000292.1 GCA_026388125.1 Elusimicrobiota bacterium | reverse complement strand
CCGGGCAGACCCCGCAGAACGGCTTGAAGGCGCAGCGCGCGCAGTACGGCTGACTTTCCAGGCAGGAGGCCATGGCGCAGAGCCTGGCGGCCGGCGCGGTCATCAGGTCCCCGAACCGGCCGGAGCGCACGCTGCCCAGGCGGAACAGCTCGTCGCCGCAGGCGGCCGCCATGCGGCCCTCGTCGCAGGTATACACGTCGCCGTTGAAATTGTAGGCCAGCTGCCCTATGGCCGCGCCGCAGGGCGAGCGCAGGTCGAGGAAATTCGGGTCTTCCGCGCGCAGCATTTTGCGGGCCAGCAGCGCGGCGTTCCTTTCCACGAACTTCTCCCCCGCCCCGTTCACCGCCATTATGTAAGCCAGCGCAGCGCGGTAAAAGCCCAGGAATTCCTCCGGGCCGTAGCCTATGTCCGGCCAGGCGCCGCCGGCGTAGCCTATGGGCGAAAGCGGCCTGAGGAAGATCCCGCCCAGCCCCAGCTTCCTGTACTCGTCGACTATGCCGCGCGGGTCCGCGAGCGACAGCCGGGTGGTGGTCATCAGCGCGGAAGGCAAAGTATCCGCGCGCCCGTCCCGGCCGGCCGCGGCCGCGAACCTTTTAAGCCAGTACACGGCCTTCGCATGCGAGGACCCGCCGGACCAGCGCCGGTTGGCGTCGTGCAGCCGGGCGGGGCCGTCCAGGGAGGTGCAGACGGACACGCCTTCCTTTACCAAAAAATTAAATTTCTCCTCGTCCATCAGGCTCAGGTTCGTCACCACGGAGAGCGCCAGGTCCTTGCCCGCTTTCAGGTTCTTCTTTTTCGCGTAAAGCACGGTATCCCGGAGCACCGGCCAGTTCAGCAGGGCCTCGCCGCCCTGGAACTCCAGAGAGAGCTTATTATTGGGAGAGGCGAAGGCGGTATCCGCGGCCTTTCCGGCGGTGGCGCGGCTCATGTCCGGGTTTTTTCCCGCCCCGCCGGCCGTGGCCCGGCAGTAGACGCAGGCGTGGTTGCACTTCAGCGTGAGCACCAGTATGTGCAGGCCCGGCCCGCCGTAAACGCCGGCCGAGAGCCCCCTGGCCCGCGCGGCCTCGGCCTCGAAATCAAGCCGCCCGCGCAGCAGGCCGGCCGCCTCAAGCCTGCGGAAAAGAACGGACCCTTCTTTGACCCTGCCCGCCCCGAAAAGCCGGAATTCCGCCGGGGTCAGCCGCAGCGCCGGCCCGAAAGGGCCGCTCACTATATAGCCGGCGCCGTCCCGCTCGAAGCAAAAGTCAAAAGGCGCGGCGGAGTTTTTCATGGTTCTCATTTTACCCGCGGTTCCACGCCCCGGCGCGCCTGCGGCCGCGGACCACCCTGAATTTCTCTACCTTCAGCAGCTCCTGCCCGACTATGCGGCCCGGGACCAGCTTCAAAGGTATCACCCGCCCGGCGAAAGCCGGGCTTTCCAGCACCAGCGTCTGGAGGTCGCTGCCGTCCACGGTGCGGCCGGCCTTCTTTTCCGCGGAGATATAAGCGAGGAATTCCCCGTCCAGCTCGCGGCCCAGCCAGCGCCTGTCCACTTTTTTCGCCTCGACCCCGGTAATGAGGGCGCGCACGCCCAGTTCCAGGCAGAGCCGCACCGCGTAGATCAGGTCGAAGCCTATTACCGGGGCGTCCAGGCCGAACCCCGCCCTGGCCGCCGCCTTCCGCCAGGAGTCTATCTTCCCGCCGCAGCGGCAGCGCGCCACGCCCGAGACCAGCGTATCCGCCCCGCAGGCTTCGCGGGCCGCGCGCGCCATAAGCGCCACGTTCCGCGCCAGGGCTTTTACCCTGAAGCCCGGCCCGGTCTTCAGGATAACGGCCGGGACGCCCAGCAGCCCGGCGTGGGCCGCTACGAGCTCCGGCTTCCTGTAGTCGTTGAAATATTCCGCGTGCCCGGCGCCCCCGTCGAAACTGACAAGGCAGGCGATCTTCGCCCCGGAGGACGCGGCTTCGAGCAAAGCCAGGTGGCTGTCCTTGCCGCCGCTGTAGATCACCGCGCATTTTTTCATTTGCCGCCCGTTGTTTTTCACGCGCTTTTTCCGCTTAGACCGGCCGCAAGGCCCGCCGCCGCTTTATATTGTACTACATTGTTTTTTTGCGGCGGGCGGAAGGCCCGGCCCGTCAATCGTAGAGGGCGCGCACCATTTCCCACGGATGCGCGGCCTTCGCCGGGGTGACCGACAGCACGGACCTGGCCATGTTCAGGTACAGGGTCCGGTACCAGTCCCGCTGCACCGGCGTACCGAACAGCAGCTTTTTGAACTGTTTCGGATGCAGCAGGTAGTTCCGGTGGAACCTGCGGTACTGCTTGAGGATGTGGGCCTTGCTCGGTATGAACTTCACGGTGTTATGATAGAACATGTCGCCGCCGGGCAGGTCGAGCTGGGCCGTGGCGCGCGAGAAATCCGCCGTGCCGTGGCGCGGCTCGAAGATGGAGATGATCGGATAATCCGTCAGCTCGTCCGCGGCGCGGAACACGGCGTCCGTCTCCTCCTGCGTTTCATCCATGTAGCCTACCATCATGAAGCCGGCTATGAAGATGCCGGCCGCGCGCAGTATCTCCACGGCCCTGCGGCTGGTCTCCCCGTCGCTGGCCTTGGCGAAATCGTTCAGGATGCGGTTCACCGGGGTCTCTATGCCCAGCAGCGCCACGCGCATGCCGGCCCTGTAGGCGAGCTTCATCAGCTCCGGCGACCTGGCCACGGTGTCCGGGCGTATGAAAACTATGAAGTTCAGCTTGAGGTTCTCCCGCAGAATGCCCTCGAATATTTCGGTATAGCGCGCGGGGTCCGCGCAGAAGTTGTCGTCAGAGAACCAGATCCTGGTGAAGCCCAGGCGGTTCAGCGTGCGCAATTCCTCCAGCACGCGCGCCGGGCTCTTGAAGCGCTGCGTGTGCCCCCACATCTCGCTGGCCGCGCAGAAGCGGCAGCGGTGCAGGCAGCCGCGCGAGGTTTCGGCCGTGGTCGCGTAGCCCTTTATGGGCAGCGGCAGGCTGTAAAGCCCCGGGGCGTAAATGGTCCAGTCCGGCATCGGCAGGTCGTCCAGGTCGGCCGCCAGCTGTCTGGCCGGGTTCCGTCTGTAATTCCTTTCGCCGTCCTTCCAGGACAGGCCGGCTATGCCGTCGTAAGGCCCGCCCTTCCCGATGGCGGCGAGCAGCTCCGTTATGGTCCGCTCGCCTTCGTTCCTGACCACGAAATGCGCGCCGCGGCCGAGCCATTCGAAATCGTAAGCGGTGGCGTGGTGGCCGCCCAGTATTATCGGCTTGCCGGGCGCCGTGTCCAGCAGGTGCCTGACGTTCGCCTCCACGTTGAGCGCGCCTATGCTGGAATGCGCGTTGACCAGCACCGCGTCGGCCTCCCCGGCCCGCCGCGTGAGCTCGGCCAGCGTATAGTCGCCGGCCAGGCCGTCCATGAACTCCGCGTCGTAGTCCTTAAGCGCGCCGCGCAGCTGCGCGAAGGCCAGCGTGGGAGAATTGCCGAGCAGCCCGGTGAAATCGTCCGGCATGGGCCAGCGCTTGTAAACGCGCAGCGGCTGCAGCATCAGTATCTTCTTCATCAGCTCTCCTTGAGGCGCCGGAAAGAGGCGTAATTGCGGAACAGGTTGAAGACCCGCGCCGGGATCTCCCAGCCGAAAGGGCCGTCCCTGACTATGCGGTAAGCCCGCGCGGGGTTGAGATAGAACCCGTAATAGGCCCACCTGTAAAGCATGCGGTAGGTGCGGTCGGACATGGCGCTGGCGTTGAAAGGCGCGCCGAAATACTCGAAATCGATCGGGTTCACGTCGGAACGCAGCTTGCCGGCCTTCGCGAACATGTCGTACATCTCGGTATTGCGGAAAGGGTTGGGGTTGAAGAACATCGCAAGGTGCAGGCGCGAGGCGTGCGCGAAGCGTATGGTGGCGCGCAGCTCGGCCTCGGTCTCCGTCGGCAGGCCAAGCATGAAGAAGCCGCGGGTAAAGATGCGCCGGTCGGCCAGCATGTCTATGGTGCGGCTTACCCTGGCCAGGGAAAGGTTCTTCTTCAGCAGCTTCTGCAGGCGCTCCGAGACCGTTTCCACCGCCACGGACACCTCGCCGACCCCGACGCGCTTGAGCAGGTCCACGGAGGATTCGCGGATCAGGTCGGCGCGCACGGCGTTGGGGAAGCTCAGCACCGACTGCAGGTTCCGCTCCAGCAGCATTTCCAGCATGCGGTCGAAGCGGTCCGGGTCGAAATTGGAGATATCGTCCAGCACCTCTATGCTCTTCGTGCCCAGCCGGTGTATCATGGCCACTTCTTCGGCCACGTTCTCGGGGGAGCGGGCGCGGAAGGTCTTGCCGAAGATCTGGTGGCAGAACACGCAATGGTACGGGCAGCCGCGCGAGGTGAAGATCGGCATGTACGGCCTTATGCCCACCGAGGCCATGCCGCCTATTTTCCAGAACTTTTTATAGTCTATCAGGTCCCAGGCCGGGAAGGGCAGCGAGTCCAGGTCCGTTATCGGGGCCCGGGGCGCGGAGAGCTCCGTTCTTCCGTCGCAGCGGAAAGCCAGGCCGGCCACCGCGCGCAGCGCCGCCGGCTCGAGCCAGCGCGGGCCTTCTTCCGCGATGACGCGCACCAGCTCGGTAAAAGTCTCCTCGCCCTCGCCTATAACGGCCGCGTCCACGCTGGCGTCCGCAAGCGCGCCGGCCGGGTCCGAAGTGGCGTGCGGACCGCCCATCACCACCGGCGTACCCGGGCTTTCGGCCTTTACGGCGGCGGCTATCCTGTGGGCCAGGAAGGATTCGGCCGTGAGCGAGCTGATACCCACGACGTCGGGCTTCTGCCCGCGCAGCGCCGAGCGCACGGCCCCGAGCGCGTCAGGCTCCAGCGCCGCGTCCACCACGCGCACCCCGGCGCCGAGGCGCTGCCTGAGGCGGGCGGCGATGTAAAGTATGCCCAGCGGCGGCGTGGTCCCGTTTATCTTGGAGACCAGGCTGCGGCTTTTGACCAGCAGCACCAGCGGTTTTTTCATGATACCCTGGCCCTCCGGCCGAGAGCCTGGGCGGCCTTCCCCAGCACGAAATAGACGGCGCCGCGGTAAGCCCGGCGCATGAAGGTGCGTATTACCCGGTTGGGATGCGCCAGCGTGAAAAGCGTGTCCGGCAGGGCGTAATGCAGGGCCAGCAGGCCGAAATAGCCCAGCTGCACCAGGCCCGGGTTATGGGCGCCGCTGATGAGGTATTTGCCCTCGTAAAAATCGGCCGGGTCCCTGGAGCTGAGCTGCCCGGAGCCGGCCAGGTCCTCATAGAGCCGCGAGCCCGGCACCGGCGTGTAGATGGTCATGCGGAACACGTCCGAGTTGCGCCGGCCGTGGAAGAAAGTGGCCAGGTTGTCCCTGAGCCCGCTGGCCGGCCCGCCGAACACGTGCGTGCCGTATACCGCCACGCCGTTGCGGCGCAATATCCGGGAAGCTTCGCGGTTTATCCGCGCGGAGTTGCCCTTGGCGTACTCCTCCTGCACGGCGGAGGTGTAGCCCTCGAAGCCCACCACGGCCATGAACATGCCGGCGCGCGCGCCCGCTTCTACCAGGTCCGGGTTGGCGAGTATGATGTCGGCGCGCATCTGAACGCCGAAGCGCAGGTCCATCTTTTCGCGCAGCATGGTCTCGAAGATCTCGCGGGCTATCTGCGGCCTGGTCGCGAAAGAGTCGTCGTTGAACGAGAACTCGGTGACGCCCAGGGCCTTCAGCCGGCGCAGCTCGTCCAGTATCCGCCCGGCGGATTTATAGCGCGGCGCCCCGTAGTAGCCGGGGATCGAGCAAAAGGTGCAGCGGAACGGGCAGCCGCGCGTGGTCTCCACGGCGGCGAAAAGGCCGTTCGAGAAGGAGGCCTTTTTCAGCGAGCCTTCCCAGCAGGGCATCGGCAGGCTGTCGAGGTCGCAGGCCACACGCTCCGTCGCGGAGCGCTTCAGGGTGCCGTCGGCCGCGCGCCAGGCGCAGCCTTTCAGGCCGTCGAGAGATGCGCCGGAGAGCAGGGCTTCCGCCAGGGGGACCACGGTAGCCTCGGCTTCGTACAGCGCCACGGCGTCGAAGGGGCCGGCGGGGCCGAGAAAGAGCTCGGGGCGGAAGGTGGGGGCCTGGCCGCCGGCCAGCAGCTTCACCCGGGGATAGCGGCGCCGTACCGCGCGGGCGGTCGCTACCACTACCGGCGCGTTGGCCAGCTCGGAGTTGGAGAAGCCTATTATGTCCGGCTTGAATTCGTCTATCGCCCGCAGGAGCTCCGGGTGCATGGGCGGCAAATGCTGCACGTCCGCTATCTTCGCCTCGTGGCCGGCGGCGCGCAGCACGCCGGCGAGTATCTGCAGGCCCAGCGGCGGGATGTTGGGGAACAGCACCTGAAGGGTGTGGAACGGAAGCCAGGGGGGCGTAGTAAGGAGTATTTTTGCCATTGCAGCTGTTTTTAACTATATCACATGCGGCCGCCGCGTAAAAGCCCCCAGCCCGGCTTCCGGCCTGTACGGCGGGCCAAAGCGGCCATGCGCCCTTCAGAAGTATGCTTGCGCACCAGCGCGTCCTGCAGGGCGGCGGGCGGGACCCCTTTGAAATTGAGCAGCGTCAGGTAATCCTTCAGGCCGTCCAGCGTGAGCGCCGCGAATTCCTTCAGCAGGAAACGGTACATGTGCCGCACGAAGAGGCGCTTGGACTCCTTGCCGGAGAAGGCCTGGAACGGGAGCCTGAAGAGCAGCTGCCGCATGAACAGCTGCATCGCCCTCGGCACGTTCTTCTCCGTGCCCTTCAGGCTGGGGATGCGCACGTCGTGGTAGAACATGTCCTTGGCCAGCAGGCCGCGCTGCTCGTAGTCGTCGTAATCCGGCGTGCCCTTCATCGGCTGCAGGGCGTTCACCAGCGGGATGTCGCACCACTGCTGGTGCAGCCGCATCGTCTCCGGGATATCCTCCACGCGCTCGCCCGGGTGGCCTACCAGCAGGAAGCCGAAAACCAGTATCCCCGCCCTGTCCAGCAGGCGGAAGATCTCCGGGTAGGTGGACACCTCGGCGCCGCCGCCCGGGCCCTTGCCCCAGCGGCTGAGCATTTGCTGGCTGGGCGATTCGAAACCGACGAAGACCGACTTGCAGCCGGAGCGGGCCAGCAGTTCCGGCAGCGCGGGCTCCTTGATTATGGAGTCCACGCGCATGAACGACATCCAGTGCATGTCTATGCCGGCCTTTATCATCGCGCGCGCCAGCTCCATGTGGTACTCCGGCGGGTTGCCGAAGCCGTCGCCGACGAAGAGCAGCTGGTCCGCCCCCATAGCCGCCAGCTTCTTAAGGTCGTCCAGCACCCTGGGGATGGCCCGGTAGCGCTGCCTGCCGTCCCACATGCGCGTGGCCAGGCAGAAGGAACAGCTGTTGGTGCAGCCGCGCGAGGTCTCGAGCGAAACGGTGAGGCCGCGGCGGCGGGTGAACTGGCGGTAGCAGCCGAGGTCCATCAGGTCCCAGCGCGGAAAAGGCAGGCTGTCCAGGTCCGGCACGAGTTCGCGCGCGGGGGTGCGCACGATCTTTCCGCCCTCGGCGAAAGAGATCCCGTTCACGCCGTGGAAGCCGCGCTTTTTCTCTATGCGTTCCAGCAGCTCCGCCATGGTATGCTCGCCTTCGCCGTGCACGATCACGGAGGCCCCGCGCGCCAGCCACTCGCCCGGGTAGAAGGTCGGGTGGTGTCCGCCCATTATTATCGGCACGCCGGGCCTGAGCCGGCGCACAAGGCGCACGGTTATCTCGGCGTTGAGCGCCAGCTGCGAAGCCGAGCAGGTGATGCCCACCGCGTCGGCCTCCGCCACCCAGCGCCCGAATTCCTTCAGGTCGGTCCCGGAGGCTATCGGGTCCAGTATGCGCACCTTCCAGGACGGGCCGGCCATGGCGGCCAGCTGGGCCAGCGTGACGGGCGGATGCGGGCCCCAGACCATGGGGAAGTCGTTGGCGGACATGAAGCGCGGGACCGCCCGCAGCGGGGTCGTGAGCAGAAGGTTCATCGGCCGGCCTTCCGCGCGAGCCGCGCGATATTTTTTCCCGAAAGATACTTCCCGCGCAGGTATTCGATAAGCCCCTCTTCGCCGGCGCGGCGGCCTTTCAAGAGGAACCAGAAAAAATCTCCCAGGTTCTGCGGGTTCGCCCTGGGGAGGCCGCCGGCGAACCAGGAGTACAGGGCTATTTCCACCGGCCGCAGCTCCGGGTCCAGCATGCGCCGCAGCGCGCGGACGGGATTGAGAAGGTAGCGCAGGAAAAAGCGGTTGTAGGCTGCCAGTATAGGCCTGGTGCCGCGCACCGCCACCGTGAAGGAGTCGTGGTAGAACATCTCCTTGGCCAGCAGGCCGTCCTGCCTGGTCTTGCGGTAGCCGGCCGTGCCGGGCAGCGGCTTGTACACCGTTACCACGGGGTAATCGCAGAAGCGGTGGGCGTTCTCAAGGGTCTGTACGGCCGAAGCCTGGCTCTGGCCCGGGTAGCCGATAACGAAAAAACCAAAAACGGCTATCCCGGCGCTTTTAAGAAACCGGTACTCCTCCTCGTAAGACGGCAGGCCGGTGAAAGCCGCGTTGCCCTTGTTGAACTGCCTGAGATCGGCGCCCTCCACGCTTTCGAAGCCCACGCAGGCGAACTTGAGCCCCGAGCCGGCGGCTTCGCGCAGCAGGCCGTGGTTGGCGCGGATGTAGTCGTGGCGGAAAAAACCGCCCCAGTCGAAGCGCAGGCCCTCGCGGCGCATGCCTTCATAAACTTTCGCCTGCCGGCCGGTGTCCAGGCTCGAGCCGTAATTATCGTCCACCACGAAAAGCTGCGTCACGCCGTTCTTCCTGAGCAGGCGCATTTCCTCGAGCACGCGTTCGGGGGATTTGAAGCGGTGGGTGTTCTTCCACATCGGTCCGACCTGGCAGAAAGCGCAGTGCTGCTCGCAGCCGCGCCCGGTCTCCAGGCAGGCGGCCCGGCCCGGCTTGCGAAAATAAAGGTTATAGCCGGAGAAATCGACCAGGTCCCAGCGCGGCAGCGGCAGGCTATCCAGGTCCTGTATAAAAGGCCGGTCCGGGTTCCTGCGCGCCGCCCCGTCGCGGTCCCGCCAGGAGAGCCCGGCGACCCCGGAAAGCGGGGCCCCGGACCCCAGCGCGCTGACCAGCTCCGGGAAGGTCCGCTCGCCCTCGCTGCGCACTACGGCGTCGGCGCCGCGCTCCAGCCACTGGACGTCCTGGAAGGTGGCGTGGTGCCCGCCCAGCACCACGGGCAGCGCCGGCCTGAGCTCCTTTATAAAGCGCAGGTTCAGCTCCGTGTTGAGCGCCGCGTAGGAGCACATCACGTTCATGCCGATAACGTCCGCCCAGCGTATCAGCGCGGCGTATTCTTTAAGCGGGATGTCGTAGGCGTTGCCGTCGTGTATGCGCACCTCGTGCCCTTTCAGGGCGGCGGCCAGCTGCGGCATGGTGACAGGCGCGGCGTTGGTCACCATCTTGGTGGTGTCCGGGGTGGTGGGCCAGCGCCTGTACAGGGCCTGCGGCGTGAGTATCAGCACTTTCATACGCCCGCCCCCGGCTCTTTCAGCCTGCGGAAGGAGACCACGTTGCGCAGCAGCTTGTAGACGCGCGCCGGGATGTCGGAAAGGAAAGGCCGGTCCCTGGCTATCCGCCAGATACGGCGCGGGTCGAAATAAAAGCCGTAATACGCCCAGCGGTACAGCATGCGGTAGCGGCGGTCCGGGACCTCGCTGCCGTTGAAAGGCGCGCCGTAATACTCGAAGTCCACGGTCCTGGCTTCGGCCGGCAGCTTCCCCGCCCCGGCGAACATCTTGTAAAGCCCTGTGTTGCGGAACGGGTTCGGAGTGAAGAAAAGGGCGAGATGCAGCCTGGAAGTGTGGGCGAAGCGTATGGTGGAGCGCATCTCGGCCTCCGTCTCGGTAGGCAGGCCCAGCATGAAGAAGCCGCGCGTAAAAATGCGCTTTGAGACCAGCAGGTCTATGGCCCGCCCGGCCTTCTCCAGCGAAAGGTTCTTGTTCAGCAGCTTCTGCAGGCGCTCCGAGGCGGTCTCCACGGCCACCGAGACCTCGCCGGCGCCCACGCGTTTAAGCAGGTCCACCGAGCTTTCGCGCAGCAGGTCGGCGCGCACCGCGTTCGGGAAGCTGAGCACCGGGCGCAGGTCCCTTTCCAGCAGCAGCCCCAGCATGCGGTCAAAGCGGTCCGGGTCGAAATTGGCGATATCGTCAAGCACCTCTATATGTCCCGCGCCGAGCTTTTTTATCCCGGCCGCCTCGTCCGCCACGCTCTCCGGAGAGCGGGCGCGGAAGACCTTGCCGAAGAGCTGGTGGCAGAACACGCAGCGGTAGGGGCAGCCCCTGGAGGTGAACATCGTGAGGTAGGGCCTTATGCCCAGGCTGGCCATGCCGGGCCGCGTCCAGAATTTGCGGTAGTCTATCAGGTCCCACGCGGGGAAAGGCAGCGAGTCCAGGTCCCTTATCGGTTCGCGCGGCGCGGAAAGCTCCACCCCGTTCCCGCCGCGGAAAGCGACGCCTTTCACGGCGCGCAGCGCCTCCGGGCCGAGCCCGGCCCGCCCTTCTTCGGTCAGATGCCGTGTCAGCTCGGTGAAGGTCTCCTCCCCCTCGCCTATAACTGCCGCGTCCACGTTAGGGTCCTTAAGGGCCAGCTCCGGGTCGGCCGAGGGGTACGGGCCGCCCATGACCACCGGGACGGCCGGGCCCGCCGCCTTTACCGCCGCGGCCAGGGCGTGCGCGGGGAAAGCTTCGGCCGTCAGCGCGCTTATGCCGGCCACGTCGGGCTTGCGCGTCCGCACGGCGTCGCGCACGGCCCTGAGCGGGTCGGCCTCCAGCGCCGCGTCGATGATGCGCACTTCCGCCCCGAGGCTCTTGCGCAGGCAGGCGGCTATATAAAGCAGGCCCAGCGGCGGGGTGCTGCCGCTGACCTTCGAAGCCACGCTGCGGCTCTTTATAAGAAGTACTGCCGGACGCCTCATAATACAATAATATAATAATATGAGCTTTCGGCATAAGGCCTTCTAATAAAGCCGGGCTGCCGCGGCGGCAGGAATTTGTACAATATTTTTATGGGAACGCGCTCCGTCCTGCGGACAACGCTGCTGGCGCTGCCGATGCTGGCGGTCACGGCCGCCGTATTCGCTGGCGGCGGGCTGCCGGCCGCCCCCGCCCGGCTGGCGGCGCTGGCGCTCATCTACGCCGCCTTCAACGCCGCTTTCATTTTAACGGTGCATACCGGCAAGACCGACCGCTGGCGCGCCCCCGTCTATATTTCCTGCGCGTTCCTTTTCGCCGTCTCGTTCCTGGGCAACCTGCTGGAATTGAGCTCCACCCCGGGCTACACGGCCGACTTCCTGTTCAAAGCCGGGGCGCCCATCTGCCATATCGCCCTGCCGATGCTCCTTCTCCCGGCCGCTATCACAAGAACACTGCTCTGGCCGGGCTCCGTTTCCGGCTCTTACGCCTCGGCCGCGTCAGTGCTGGTCGCCTGGCTGGGGGCCTCGCTGGCCCTGGGCCGCGGCTGGTGCAGCTGGGGCTGCTTTTTCGGGGGATTCGAGGACGGCTTCTCGCGTATCCTGCCGGCCCCGGTCATTAAAGATCCGCCTAAATGGCTCCTCAACCTCCCGCTGGCCCTGCTGATAATGTTCACGCTGCTTTCGGCCGCCACGATGTTCCCGGCCTACTGCGTGGCCCTCTGCCCGTTCAAGACCGTGACCGAGCTGCCGGCCGGGAGTTCTCCGGGAGAGCTGGTCCGCGTCGGGATATACCTCTCGGTCTTCATTTCCATGGTGGTGGCGCTGCCGCTGCTGCTGAAGCGGCGCGCGCAGTGCTCTTTCCTCTGCCCGCTCGGCGCGCTGCAGACCGGGGCCAATTTCATAGACCCTTTCGCCGTTAAAGTGGACGCCAAGGCCTGCGCCAGATGCGGCGCCTGCGTGAAGGCCTGTCCCGCTTTCGCCATGACCGAAGAAAGCCTGGCTCTGGGCCGGGCCGGCAGGGCCTGCATGAAATGCGGAAAATGCGCGGATGTCTGTCCCGCCGGCGCCGTATATTTTCACGTGAAAGGGACCCCGGCGGATTCCGGCAGGGAATTGGCGCGCGTGCTGTTCCTGTACCCGGCTTTCCTTTTCCTGGCGGCCTTTGCCGGCGGAACCTGCGTGGACGGCGCGGCAAGGCTGATAAATATTTTCGCGGGGAGGCTGTTCTGATGCCCCGCCTCAGGACGGTTCTCGGCTACACCTGGGCCGCGCTGGCCGCGCCCCTGGTCGTTGCCGCGGCGACACAGGCCGTGTTCTTAGGCGGGGCGCTGGCAGGCCGTACCGGCGTCAAGGTCTCGCCGCGCTTCACCGGCGGGGAAGTGGCCCTGGTCAAGGACCACGGCGCCTACAGGACCAGCGTGCACCGCCCGGTCTTCGACGGGCTGTTCGGCGAGAGGCGCGAGGGGTTCGTGCAGGTGGACTGGGAACCGGTTACCGCGCTGCCGGAAAGCATACGCGAGGAAATAGACGTTTTCGGGGACGGGGCGTCCGGTTTCTATATCACGCTTAACACCGCCGACGGCAGGGCCGGGTACGAGAACAAGCCGCCCGGCGTGAGAGGGAACCCCAAGCCGGCGCGGCTGCGGTACGGCTGGGCCATACGCATAAAGGTGAGGAATCCCGGGAAATAGCGCCCGTTCATTGGATCGCTTCAAGCGCGTTCTTTTGCTGCTCCCGGAGCAGCTTTTCACTCCGCTTCGTTTCCTCGTCTTTCTTCTGCTCCAGCGCGCGCGCGACGCCGCTTTTAAATTCCCCGAAGATATCCGCGCCCAGGTAGGTGATCTCGTAATTTATCTCCGGCTCCGCCCCGGGGTACAGCTTTTCCGTGCCCAGGATAATTACGGTTCTCTTTTTCTCCCACAGCTCCAGGTTATATGAGCCGATCACCGTGTTTTCGACGGGGTCGGTATTCTCGAACGAGAGCGCGCGCGAACTGCCGCCATGGATGGATATTATCTTCTGCCTGTAGTCCGAGACCGGCAGGATCTTGTCCAGGCTGCCGGTATAGGCGAAGAACCGGCCCTTGTAAAAGCCGAATACCGCGTCCTGCGGCCCGTTGGAGAACCATTCCATATCGCCGCCCAGCAGCTCGTCGGGGTCGGACTCGGAAAGGCCGGACAGGCGCAGGATCTCCCACGGCATCTCCATAATGGAATGGGACGGTTCCGAACGCGCGAACTCCACATGCAGCCCGGCTTTGACCTGGTCTTTTGACATTCCCCAGGCGGCCTGTTTATACCCGTTCAATTCCGGCCCGGCAGCGGCTTTATCCTTCACCGGCTGAGCGGCGCCGCCCGCGGACCCGACAACAGGGCCTGTTGAAATCCCCTGCGCGTCCGCTCTAGCCGGAGGAACGCTGAGAATGAACAGAATGAATACCGCTTTGAATGAACCTGACATGCCGCCTCCTGACCTTCACTTTGCCAATGACTCGCCTGATCGTATGGATAATCACCGGAACTACCGCGCCTGAAGCCTGTCTTGCTGTCTGACCGCTGCCCCGCGGTCAGAAATAAACGGGGCCGGGCCCGAGCGGGGCGGGCCTGGACTTAAGGGGTTTGAATTCGTCCGCGCCGTAAAGCGCGAAATATTCCTTCTCGAAGCCGGCGCAGGCGCGGTTATAGACGCAGGCGCGGCAGGACGGGGCTTTCATGCGCAGATCTTCGGTTATCATGTGGTACATCCTGTCGCGGTGCGCCGCCCCGGGAAGGAACAGGTCGTCGTCCAGCTCCGGGTATTTCCAGTCGCTCATCACGTTCTCCCGGCCGGGCAGCAGGCAGGGCAGGTAATTGCTGAGCAGGTTGAACGCGGGCCGGGCGACGCTGCCGTAGAACGCGCGCAGCGCGGCCTCCACGTAGGGAAGCTGTTCTTTATTGTCTATCCGCAGCCGCGACCTGTTCTTATTAGCGGCGCCGATGTAATGCGTGGAAATTATATGGCAGGAATCCACCCCGAAATTCCCGGTGACGAACCTGGTCAGGCGCGGCAGGTTCTTATAGTTAATGCCGGTCACCGCCGTGCCGGTGTTAAGATAAACTCCGCTGCGCAGCAGGTTTTCGGCGGCCCGCAGAGTTTTCCTGAACGATCCTTTTATCCCGGTTATGGAATCGTGCAGGGCGGCGCTGTCGCGTAGTCCGGGTCGGACAGGCGCAGGCCGTTGGAAACTATCTGTATGGCGGGATAGCCTATTTTGGCCGCCAGCCGTATGAGCCTGGGAAGGCCTTCATAGATCGTCGGCTCCCCGCCGATGAACTGCACCATGCGCGCGCCGGTCTTATAGGAGGACAGCAGGTAGCCGGCCGCCTTCTTAAGGTCCAGGCCTTCCTTGTCCTTCCAGGCGTCCAGGTCCGGGGAGCTGTAGCAGAAAACGCAGCGCGCGTTGCAGGCGAAGCTCAGCGTCAGCTCGCACACCTTCATGCGGCTCAAAGGCCAGCCGAATTTCCGGGCGGCGGTCCCGATATCCATGCTTTTAACGGCTGGGCTCATGGTCAGATTCTATCATAATCCTTCGGCCAGCCATTGCTCGAAAACACGGCGCCGGCGCGGCTGCCGCCGGCCCTCCGCGAGCAGCCGGAACACGCCCTTGAAAACAGCGCAGCGCTGGTTTGACGCCATATCTCCCCAGAAAGAGCCCTGGGCGGCGTAATTGTAGACCGGAGAGACCCTGCAGTAAGGGCTGAAGGCGCAGCGCGCGCAGGCGGGCTGCGTAAGCTCCGGGAAACAGGACAGCAGCAGCGCCCTGGCCAGCGGACGGCCCAGCACGTCCCGGAAAGTATCGCGCCCGGCCGTGCCCAGCCTGAAGAACTCGTCGCCCCCGCCGGCCAGCATCCGTCCCTCGTCGGAGCCGTAGATCCCCCCGTCCCAGTTGTAAGCCAGGCGGAAGGCAAGGTCCAGGTTCCTTGAAGAAGGCCGCCGGCCGCTTTCCGTTTCCCGCAGGAAGCCCAGCGCGCCCTTCTCGTAGACGGCCCGGCCGGTCTGGATAGTGAGCGTCTCCATCCGGGCCAGCGCGCGGGCGTAGAATTCCAGGAATTCCCCGGAAGTATAACCAAGCCCGTCCCAGCCGGCCCGGGCCCGGCCCAGCGGGTCCAGCGGCCCCAGCTGCACGCGGTCTATACCGTTGGCCGCGAACTCGTCCACTATCTCCTCCGGGCGGGAAAGGGCGGCGCGGGTAACGGTGCAGATGGCGTTTGGCGGTTCTATCTCCGGGTGTTTTTTCCGGTAATCGTTTATCCGGGCCAGCCATTTGACCGCGGCGGCGTGGGCGCCGCGGCCCCTGTTGGCGTCGTGGAGGTCGCGCGGCCCGTCCAAAGAAGTGCATACCGTAACGCGGTGTTCCATGAGGAAGCGGAACTTGGCCTCGTCCATGGAGGACAGGTTGGTGACTACGGAAAAATGTATCTCCCGGCCGGTCCGGGCCGCCAGGGCGGAGGCGCCCTCCACGGCGGCCTTCAGCGCCGCGAAGTTAAGCAGCGGCTCGCCGCCCTGGAATTCCAGCACCAGGCGCGGTACGTCTATCGAGAATATAAAATCGAGCACGCGGCGCACCGTGGCGGGCTTCATGCTGCCGAGGTTCGACCGGGAATTGGAGGCGGCCGAGCAGTAAGAGCAGGCAAGGCCGCAATGGCCTGTAAGCGTGAGTATGTGCACGTACGGCCCGCGCCAGCCGGCCAGGAACCTGGCGCGCAGCGCGGAGTCCAGCGCCGCCAGGTCCAGGCGGCCGCGCAGGAACCCCGCACGCGCCAGTCCGGCGGAGAGCGCGGGGCCGGACCGGCCCGCGAGCAGGGCCGACAGCCCGGCCCCGGACACGTCCGCGCAATTGCCGGCCAGGCCGGAAATAAAAGCGCCGTATCAGGCGCTTGAGATAAAGTTTCATCGCCGGCTCGGAGGAGGCGCGGGCGATTATTTCTTTTACCGCGGCCACGCAGGTCCGGTTGCGCAGGGCGTGGGCGCGGCTGCCGCCGGCAAGGCCGGGCAGCCGGTAATAGCCGCGCGCGCAGCCGGCGCAGAGCCGGGAACCCGCGGCCGGAACGCAGTCGCGGTAGCGCGGGATGACCCAGGCCCCGGCGCTGCCCACGGCGGCGGCCGCGCGCTGGGCCGCTGACTTAAGGAACGGGTACGGGTAAAAAGACAGGGTGCCGTCCGGGTAAAGCTCCAGGTCGCGCAGGAAAGGGCAGAAAGCGTGCGCGTAAGCCTTCTCCCTGAAGAATTCCAGGAACGGCTCCAGCACCACAGGCGCGCCCCCGGCTGCGCCGTCGAGGGTGAACTTTACGATCTTTTTCAGGCCCGCCGCGAAAGCGGCGTAGTCGCCGGGCCGCCAGGCGACGCCGTGCACGCATTCTATCCCGATGTTCTTAAAGCCCTGCCTGACCAGTTCGGTAAAATCCCCGTACACGGCCGCGGCGCGGCGCGGGTGGACGCATAGTATCACGTGCAGGTTCTCACCCAGCGCGGAGATAAAAAGCGGGATCTTTTCAGCTACCGCCGCGTGGGTGCCCTTCCCCGAGGCGAATTTCCTGGACAGGTCGTGGCTGCGGCCGCTGCCGGAAAAACTTACCGCGAACCGCACCCCGCGCGCCGCCAGCCAGGCCAGCTGCGCCGGCCCCGCCAGCACGCCGTTGCTGGCCACGGAGACCGCCAGGTCTTTCCCGAGCTTGCGGGCCGCCGCGCGGGCCGCGGTTATCAGCTCTTTCACCAGCGCGAACTCCATAAGCGGTTCCCCGCCGTAAATTTCCAGGGTCTTGCTCTTTCCCGGCGAGCGCAGGAAAACGCCCACGGCCTTCAGCGCGGCCGCCCGCGGGATGGTCCGCGCGCGGCTCTTGTCTATAAAGCAATGCGTGCAGCGCAGGCAGCAGCGCGACGTCACGGCGATCTTGAACTTGACGATCTCCTTGTTGAACGTCATTTTTTATTTCCCGGCCGGTCCTCGAACAGCGTTCTTGCCCGGAAGGAAACGGGGACGCGCGCGAGCGGCCTGAATTCCGCGCCGCCCAGCAGCGCCAGGTACTCCCTGTCGAAACCGCGGCAGCGCGGATCGAGCGCGCAGCCGGCGCAGCGCTTCGTTTTGGCGCTCTGCCGGTTCTTCATCTCGGCCATGTTGACCGTGACCCCGTCCGCCGGCATCAGCGGGTCAGCGCCGGCCGTATCCGACTCCCAGTCCGCCAGCAGGTTCAGGTACCCGGGCAGCAGGCAGGGCGTGAAATTCACCAGCATGCGCGAGAAAGCCGGGACCCCGGAGTTTTCCAGCGCTGCCAGGCCTTTCTTTATGTACGGCAGCGTCCTCGAGATCCTCACTTTGAGCAGCTCTTTATTGGCGGCCATGACCCCGCGGTAATGCCCGTATATGATGTTGTAATAATTCATGCCCAGCCCGTTATAGGCGAAATCGAAAAATTCCGGGAACCGGCGGTAGTTGAGCGCGTTGATCACCTGGTTGGTGCCGGCTTCGCAGCCGAGCCGCCTGATATTTTTTACCGCGCGCACGGCAAGAGCGAAAGCGCCGGGCACGCCCACCAGCCTGTCGTGCAGCGCGGCGTTGTGGCCGTGCAGCGAGATATCGAACATGTTGAAACCGGCGGCGGCCATTCTAGCGGCGTAGGCGGGATCGGCGAGCTTCGCGCCGTTGGTGCAGAGCTTGACGCAGGAATAACCGGCTTTGCGGGCGAAGGAGGCTATCTTGTCAATGTCGCCGCGCAGCGTCGGCTCGCCGCCTATGACGGCGGCCAGCCAGCAGCCCTGCCTGCGCCCGAGGTAGAGGGCCCTGAACACCTCTTCGAGCCCGGGCTCGGGACCGCCGGGGCCGAAAGAACCGGGTTCGCTGTAGCAGAAGAGGCACTTATTATTGCAGGCGGAATTTACCGTGACCTCGCAGACCCTGGCCTTCAGGCCGACCGGCCACCGGATATTGGCGAGGCGCGCGGACAGCAGGCCCCTGTCCAGGCCGGGCATTTTGCCCAGCGCGTATCCGATATTTTTTTTCAGGAAAGGATTCATCAGCATAACCCGCAAAATTCGAATGCATGACCGGCTTTCCCCGAGCCCGCGCTTACGGGGCGGAGAGATTAATTATTATATAATTTACGGCGTAAGCACATGCCGGAACTTAACGAAGCCGCTTTTGACGCTTTCCTGGCCGCCCTCAGGCGCCTGGACTATACCGGCTATGCCGAACAATACCCGCCTTTCGGCAGCTGGGAGGATTTTACGGGGCGGCAGGCCGACATCCTGGCGGCCTGGCGCAAAAGCCTGGCGCGCGTACGGGAGGCCGGGCTCTTCGTAAATATCCCTTTCTGCAGGTCCAGGTGCAGGTTCTGCTTCCTGCCGGTAACCCCCATCGGCTCGTCCGGTCCCAAAAGAGAGCGCTCCTTCGCTCAATACCTGGAGGCCTTGGACGGCGAGGCCGCCGTCTTCTCCCCCGTCTTTAAAAAGATCGGCATGTCGACGCTCTACATCGGCGGGGGCACGCCTTCGCTGATGACGCCGGCCGAGACCGAAAAATTCTTCGCCCTGCTGCGCGGGCGCTTCAATATCCCGCCCGGCTGCCAGGTGGTGCTGGAGCTGCACCCCGACGACGTGACCGAAGAAAAACTTTCGGCTTACCGGGCCTGCGGCGTGAACCGGGTCTGCATAGGCGCGCAATCCCTCGACGAAGGCGTGCTCACGAAGAACGCCAGGCGCCAGGGGCTGGGCCGCGTGGCCGCCGCCCATGCCGCGCTCAAGGCGCACGGCATAAGCGGCGTCAACATCGACCTTATCTGCGGCCTGCCCGGGCAGGGGAAAGCCAGCTTCCTCAAGGACCTGCGCGCCGTAATGGAACTGCGCCCCGACCAGGTGCACCTGAACACTTTCATAAATACCCCGTACACGCTGCACGCGCTCACGGGCGGGCGCGCCGGGGACGAGCGGGCAGTGGAGGCGCTGCGCAGCGAAGGCTTCAGGCTGCTTGCCAAAGCCGGCTACCACAAGATAGACTCGGACTCAATGGGCCTGACCACGGGCTCGTGCAACCGCCAGACCGCGGACCTGAGCGGCCGGCGGTCCGTGCTGGGCCTGGGCCCAGGCGCCGTTTCGCGCGCTTTCGGCGCGGCGCGCTGCCTGAACCGGACGGACTGGGAAGGCTACCGCGAGCTGGCCGCCAAAGGCGGGCTCCCGGTAGTAAAAGGCGTGCTTTGCGGACCGCGCGACGAGATGATCTATTCGGCGATCACAAGGCTTACCGACGACCTGTCCGTAAACCTGGCCGAATTCCGCCGTACCCACGGCAGGAGCTTCAGGGAGGTTTTCGCCGCCGAGGCCGCCGCGCTCGGGCGCGCCGGCGCGCGCTTCTCCGAAGGCGGTCTTAAGCTGCCGCGGAACCTGTGGGGACTTGTCCGGCGGGTCTTTTACCGGCCTGAAGTCATAGCCCGCGGCCTCGCCAACCTCAGGTCAGCGCGAAAGGGCTGAAACTATTTTTTCGTTGGCTATCCGGAACAGGCCGCCGGCGCCGGCTATATAAAGATATTTTTTCGTGGCGCCCAGCGCCTCCACCCTCGGGGTGACGTAAAAAGAGCCGAGCTTCCCCGACGAGGCCGCGTCGTAGACCACGACCTCCCCGCCGAGATAGGACCCGGCGTAAAGGTATTTCCCGTCGGCGGAAAATTCCAGTTTCCTCACATGGGAAGGCGCGCGCATGATGCCGGTGATCTTCAGGGTTTCCGCGTCCAGCTTGTATATATCCGGCGTGAAGATCGCCGGCGCGTATATGCGGCGCCCGTCCGGCGACAGCGCCAGGTCCATGAAAGCCCTGGAGGGGTCCGAGGCGTTCACGAGCGCCAGCGTGCGCTCGTCCAGCTCGAACACGCGCCGCCCGGGCCGCACGCCGAGATACTGCGTCAGCCATATGAGCCGCCGGGCTCCCGGCCTGGCCGCGGGGTCCCTGCCGTAAACCGAGATCAGGAGGGTATGCCTGCGCGGGTTCCGCTTTACCTGGAATACCGCCCCGCCCGTCTCCACCAGCCCGGCCTCAGCCAGCGACAGCGAGCGCAGCAATTTGCCGCCGGAGTCCAGTACGAACAGGGCCGGGTTAAGGTTGTTGACCGCGTAAACCCTGCCGCAGGCGTTATGCACCGCGAAAAGCTCCTCCACGGGCCAGCCGGCCACGGAAGCCGG
Source organism: Elusimicrobiota bacterium (assembly GCA_026388125.1). Taxonomy (GTDB): domain Bacteria; phylum Elusimicrobiota; class Elusimicrobia; order Elusimicrobiales; family UBA9959; genus UBA9959. The sequence goes on along the minus strand of JAPLKJ010000292.1, from coordinate 7,420 downwards.
CAGCGGCAGGCGCTTTACGGCGTCGGCGCCGGGAACGTATTCCAGCAGATAATTCCCGTGCCAGGGCGCGAAATAAAGTTTGCCCGGGCATTCGGAGGAAAAACGCCGCACCTGCGAGTTCTCATAAAATGCCCTGAACTCCGGCCGGCGCAGGTTTATCCAGGCGAAAGTGGGGCCGGGCACGTCCTTCCTCCCGATGGTGGCCCCTAAAGAAAGCGCCGCCCAGCCGTCTCCGGGGTCCGCGTACAGGTCATGCGGGAACATGACGCCTTCCGGCCAGCGCTCGCCCTTCGGGCCGCGATAGTCCGCGGCCGGAAAAACTTTCTCCAGCTCCGCCGGAGGCCGGCGCCATCCGCGCAGAGGGCTGGACGGATAAAAATACAGCAGCAGGAACAGCGCGGCAGTGGCCGCGCCGGGCAGAAACACGGTAACGGTCAGCCGGAAAGCCGCCCTCCTGAAAGGCAGCAGCCAGTAGGCGGCGGCTATCGCGAGCCCGAGGATGAACGCCGCAGCGGGGCTGGCCGTCCAGGTTATCCAGAACACGTAATGCCACAGCCCTATCAGCGGCGCGAAAATAGACGGCTGCCCGTAAGCCCTGAGCGGGTACCAGAAGAACAGGGCGCTGAGGGCCAGCAGGAAAAGCATACGGCCGGCCAGTTGCGGCCATACCGCCGGCCCCGGCCCCAGCCGGCGGGCCTCTATAAGGCGGGTGGCGGCGTATTCAAAAACCAGCAGCGGCAATGCCGCCGCCGCCGCGGCCCAGCCGGGCAGCGGCAGCAGGTACAGGAAATAACAGTGCACGGAGCGTATGTAGTATAATTGTGCGAGCGTTACGACGGCCGGCGCTGCGAAATAAAAAGCGGCCGCGCCGAACCCCGCCGGAAGCGGGGCTTTCCTGAAGATCGAAGATGTCCCTCTCATAAAATGCCTGAACTCGCGGTAATTATCCCGGCCTACAACTCCGAAGCCGTACTGCCCGGCACCCTGGCGCGCCTGGCCGCCATGCGGTCCGCCCTGCCCGGCGCGGCGGTGCTGCTGGTGGACGACGGCAGCACGGACGGGACTGCCGCGGCCGCGCGCCGCGCCGCCCAGGAACTGGGCCTGGAGCTCCGCGTGCTGCCCCACCCGGGCAACCGGGGCTACGGCGCGGCCCAGAAGACCGGGCTGCGCGCCGCGCTGGACCTCGGCTGCCGCGCCGCCGTGCTGCTGCACGCCGACGGCCAGTACGCCCCGGAAGAGCTGCCGGCCATGGTCCGCCCGCTGCTTGACGGCTCGGCCGACGTGGCCGCCGGCTCCCGGCTAGCGTCGGGCAAAGCCCTGGCGCAGGGCATGCCGCTTGCCAGGTATCTGGCGAACCGCTGGCTGACGGCGCTAGAGAACGCCGTGTTCGGGCTGAGCTTCTTCGAGTACCACTCGGGCTACATGGCCTACTCGGCCGGAGCGCTGCGCGCGATAAAATTCGAAACGCTGACGGACAGGTTCCATTTCGACGGGGAAATGCTGCTCTGCGCCGGCAAGCTCGGGCTGCGCGTGGCCCAGCTGCCCGTCTCCGCCCACTACGGTCCTGAATCGTCCAGCCTGGCCCCGCTGCCGTACCTGGCCGAGATAGCCGGCGTGCTGCTGCGGTACCTGCGCCGCGGCTACTTCTTCCAGCGTTAACCCGTCCGCCCGCATATTTTCTTCAGGAGCCCGTAGGCCCGGCGCTCCGGCAGCGGTCTTAAAAAACCCGTGCGCAGCCTGAACCAGGCCACGGGCCGGTAAGCGTTATACAGCGCTTTCAACAGCCGGGCGCCCGAGCCGTAATCGTCCATTTTGCGGTCCAGGAACCTGCTGACGAAGCAGGCTCGTTCCAGGAAATCCTTCAGCGCCGGGCTGCTTTCGTGCATATGGGAGCTGTCCCACTCGTACCTGCCCCAGTCTTCGAGCCTGCCCGGGAAGACCGCGCCGCCGCGTTCCAGCGAGGAAAAGATCTCCGTGCCGGGATAAGGCGAAAAAATAAAGAACTGCGGTATGCGGAAATTACCGCCCAGCCGCAGTATCTCAAGCCCGAGATCGATCGTGGCGCGTATCTCCGCCTTGGTTTCGCCGGGAAGCCCCACTATAAAGGAGCAGAGCACGGCTATTTTCCTGTTCCTGAACCGGGCCAGCTGTTCGCGCGCCAGGCGCAGGTCGCCGGACTTGTTCAGGACCTCCGTCCGGACCCTGTCCACCCCGGATTCCACGCCTATGGACATCCGCACCACCCCGGCCGCTTCTATCTGGTCCAGCTCGGCGTCGGACAGCCTGGCCAGCGTCTCTATGTCCACGCCCTGCAGCACGCAGCCCAGCCCCAGCTCTTTAAGGCCGGAAAGTATCGCCATGGCCCGGCGCTGGTCTATAAAAAAATTATCGTCGAGCAGGTAGACCAGCGAGAACTCGTAGCGGGAACGCAGGTCCTTCAGTTCCGCCAGCACGCGCGCCGCGCTTTTGGCGCGCAGGCGGCCCAGGTTGAAGGCGCGGTTATAGCAGTAAGCGCACCTGCACGGGCAGCCGCGGCTGGACTGGTAAAAGAACATTTTTTCGCCGCGGTAGGTCTGCGCGTATTTCGCCATGTCCACCAGATGGTAGGGCACCGGCGGCAGGGCGTCCAGGTCGAGCAGCGGCCCGCGCGGCGCGCCCGTTACCCGCCCGTCTTTCCTGCGCCAGACCCCCGGTATCCCGCCGGTATCGGCCCCGGCCGCCAGCCGCCGCGCCAGCTCGGCCAGCGCCAGCTCGCCTTCCCCCTCCACCACGTAATCCGCCAGGCCGTGGGCGGCCGTCTGCGCCGGCCTCAGCGAGGCGTGAATGCCGCCCCAGATAAGCGGCGCCCCGCACAGCCCGCGCGCGAAGCGCGCGGCCTCGAGCGCGTTAAGGATCATCCCCCCCGTCATGGCGGTAAGCCCGACGGCTACCGTGCCTCCGTCTATGGCCCGGGCCAGCGCGGCGCGCCAGTCGGCTTCGGCGCGCTGGTCGACTATGCGGACCTCGAACTCCGCGCAGACGAGCGAAGCGGCGCAAAGCAGGCCCAGCGGCGGGGTGGGGTTGGCGCGGAACATGTCCATGTCCCCGATGCCCGGCTGTATAAGAACGAGATTTTTTTTCATGAGCCCGCCCCGGCGGGGACCGTAAAGCCGGGCAGCACGAGGGAATTTGAAACGGAAGCCCCGGCCGGAACGCGCCCGCCCGGGAAGACCACCGTGCGCACGAGGCGCGCCCCGGCGCCGGCCGAACCGCCGCGGGCCACCACGGAACCTTCCAGTTCCACTCCCGCCCCGACCGCGGCCTCCGGGTGCGCGAAGCCGGACAGCCCTTTGTCCTCCAGCCAGGCCGCGTTGGCCGTCAGTATATCTTCCGGGTAGGTAATATTCACGTCCAGCTTTAGCGTTTCCATGGCCTTGACCGTGCCGCCGCCGGCGATAAGCCCCTGTATGGCGTCCGTAAGTTCAATTTCCCCGCGCAGCGCCGACGGGCGGGTCCGCCCGAGCGCCGCCATGAACCTGGGGCCGAAAAAATATACGCCGCAGGGCTTGACCAGGCTGAGCGCGCGCGCCGGCTTTTCCACTATCCGGAGCACCGTATCCGCGGCGTCCAGCTCTATCGTGCATTCTTTAAGTATCGCGGCCTCGTCCGCGACCTTCCTCACGGAGAGCACGGCGTCGGGTCCGCCGCCGCTTATCGCCCGTACCGCGCCGGCCAGGTCCGGCCGGGAGTAATAAGTGTCGCCCAGCACCAGCGCGAAAGGCCCGCCTTTCACCCAGGGCCCGGCCAGCAGCGCGGCGTGCCCTATGCCCCTGCGTTCGGCCTGGTGGACGACCGCGAGCTCCGCTCCGGAGCCTTCGAGGGCCCTCCTGGCGGCGCTCTCGACCTCTCCCGACGAAGGGTCGGTCACTATAACGAAAAGTTTCGCCCCGAGGGCTATAAAGACGCGCAGGTGGAGCTCCAGCAGCGGGCAGTCCCCGACGGGGAGCAGCGCTTTCGGGTAGAGCTTGCCTATTTCGCCGAGCCGCGTGCCGCTGCCGGCGGTCAGGATAACGACCGGGATCATGAGAGTATTTTTTCGGCCGCCGAAATGCCGGCCTCTATGCTGTGGTCCATGTTATAAATGGCCCATTCCCCGAAACGCCCGGCGGATATTATGCCGGCCTCCTCCAGGCGGCGCAGGCAGAACGGCACATCCTCCCCGTGCCCGGCGTGCGGCACCGGGTATGCCGGGAAATGGTCATAGGCCCGCAGCGTCTTTATGTCCTTCTTTCTTATGACGCCGAGCTTCACGAGGCCGGCCGTGACGCGCGGGGCCAGGCCCGCCGCGGCGCGGTTCGCCCCGCCGGAGGGCAGGGCGCATTCCACCAGCAGCGCATGGCCGCCCGGCGCGGCGCCCGGGTTTATCAGGTCAGCGCGGGTAAGGCGGTAGAAAGGCGCGGCCGGGTCCGGCACATAGATCCAGTGATACGGCGGCAGGTTCACCCCGGACAGCACGTATTGCAGGCAGAGCACCCTCGTGGCGCGCAGGCGGGAGGCGGGCCCGGAACATTCCGTAAGGCCGGCCAGGCGTACGGCCCGGTCCAGCGGCAGCGTGGAGACCAGCCGGCCGTAGCCCACCTCGCCGCGCGACGTGAGAACGGTCTTGCGCCGCGCGTCTATTTTCAGCACTTCGGCGCCGCAGACCGGCGCCGCGGGTTTAAGGCTCTCGAGCAGTCCCTCCACCAGCGACTCTATGCCGCCGCGCTTCGGGTAAACAAATTCGGCGTGCGGGGCCGCGTCCCCGCTGCCGGCCCGCCGGCCGCCGAGTATGCTGTCGGCCAGGCCGGCGGCTCCGGGCAGGCGTATTTTAGCGGCCAGCCATTTATGGTCCATGCCGGCCAGCGGCGTCTGCCAGAGCTTCTCGTTGTAAGGCCGGAAGAACAGGTCCGTTATGCCGCCGCCCAGCTCCCGGACGGCCAGCTCCTCGAGGTTGCGCGGCCCGGCCGGGACGCTTTTAAAACGCGCTTCCAGCAGGCCGCGCAGCGCCGTTTTCCTGTCTTCAAGGCCCAGCTGGTGTATATTGTCCTGGAAAGGGAAATCCACGTAGCCGCCCTTCCACATTACGCCGAGGCGGTGCCTGTAGCTGTAAACCGGGCCGGCCATTTCCCTGAAGACGGCGGCGGCGCGTTTATTCTTGGTGAAAAAAACGTGGGGCAGTTCGTCGATCGTCACGCCGGCCGAGCGGTTGGTCTTAAGCAGGCCGCCGGGACGGGCATCGCGCTCCAGCAGCAGTACGTCCCGCGCTCCGGAGCGCAGCAGTTCCCTGGCCGCTATAAGCCCGGTCAGTCCGGCGCCCAGTATTACGACCTCGGCGCTGTCCGGCAGGCCGCCGGAACGGTTGATTTTTCGCTTTCTCACCGTCATTTTAAATAATGTTAGCAAATCTCCCGCGGCGCCATTTCAGTTTCCGAGCAGAACAGGGTCCATTTCCCCAGCTTCAGGGTCCTTGTAAGTTTCCAGCCGGCGGCCTTCAGGTCCGCGGCGAGCGCTTCAGCGGGATACTCGTGCCAGCCGCCGGTCAGCTCCCAGTCCGGGCCGAACGCGGGATAGCCCAGCAGCCCGTCGATCACGAACAGCCTGGCGCATCCGCGCGCCGCGGCGCGCAGGGCTTTCAGCGCGCCGACGCGGCCGCCCGGCCCGGCGGCGCTTAAAACCTGCGAGACCACTATTTCGCCGTAAGCGCCGTTCTTTTTCAGCGCGGCGGCGATACCGCGGCCCAGGTCCGGCCTGTCCGCGTAAAGGCGCACGGCGGCGCCCGGCCGGTACGGGACAGAACCGAATTTTTCCTCCACCAGCAGTTCCAGCCCGAAGCCCCGGAACGCCAGCCTGGAGGGATCGGCGCAACCTGCGCCGCAGAGCAGCAGCGCCGGACCGGCGGCCGCGCCGCGGGCCAGCAGGCTCATTATCCGGCGCACCCCGCCGCCGTCGATCCTGTCCCAGAGCAGCCTGGCTTCGCAATAGCCCGCGAACCGGTCCGCGAACGCCCGCCGCCCGCCCGTGCCGCGTTCGAGCGCGGCCAGCCGCCGGAGCATGCGGACCCGGCCCCGTTCGAACGCTTTAGCTTCCAGCATCGACCAGTCGCCGTCATCGGCGTTGGCGTCCACCGCCCTCGCGGCCGCGGCCAGCAGCTTCTCGCCGCGCGCCAGGGCGTCCACCTTTCCGCACAGGTCTATGCGGGGGAAAGGCCGGGCGGCGGCCGGCCCGCGCGCGATATGCCGGAACAGGAAGCCGAAATATTTATCCGCGTAGACCAGGTTGGCGGCCAGCGACAGCTTCCTGGCGAGCCCGGCCGCGCGCCGCATCCCCGCGGCGTCCAGGTCGGCCGTCCGCAGAACATAATGCGGCTCGCGCTTGCGGTATTCGAGGCCCGCCCTGGCCGCGGTCCTGCCCAAAGGGCTGCGCGGATAGACCCGCAGCCGGTGGAAAAAGAGACCCGCGTTCACGGACAGGCCCCAGTCCAGGCTGGCCATGCATTTTTCAAGCGTGTCTCCGGGAAGGCCAAGTATGAAGCTCAAGACCAGTTTTGCCCGCGGGGCCCGGACGGACACCGCCGCGACTTTCCCGGCCAGCGCCTTGAAGTCCATCCGCCTGCCCGCAAGCCTGCACGTGTCAGGGAAGATGGTCTGCACACCGGCCCCCAGGCTGAACGCCCTGTTGTTCAGCAGGCCTATCCTGCCCGCGTTCAGGGCCAGCAGGTTTATCTGGAACTCGACGCTGAGCTCCCTGGCCGCCGCCGCGTCCGCCAGCAGTTTCAGCAGGGGCGCCATGTTCCGGCTCTGGCAAAGGTCGGAGTCCGTCAGGAACAGGGTCCTGAGCTCCGGGAGATCGCCCAGCAGCCGGGCGACCTCTTTGCGGACCCTGCTGAAAGGGAACGCCCTGTAGGTTTTAGGGAGCGTGCAGTAAAGGCAGGCGCCGCGGCAGCCGCGCGACATCTCGAACGGCGCCTTCGTATAGCCCCGCCAGTTGAACGCCCCCTCCAGGTACGGCGAGGGGAGGGCGGAAAGCTCCTTCGAAGGCGGCCGCGGCGGATTCACCACGATCCTGCCCCCGGACAGGTAAGCCAGCCCTTTTATGCCCGAGAGCTCCCCGGAGCGCAGGCAGGCCTTCAGGATCCCGGAAAAAGCGGCCTCCCCTTCTCCCGAAACGGCGAGGTCCACGGAACCGCCGCTGAAGATCTCTTCCGCGGAAATGGCGCCGATCAGCGGTCCGCCCAGGAGTATGCGGGCGCCGCAGCCGCGTTTAATTTCGGCGGCCGCGCGCCTGACCGTTTCAAGCCCGCCGTAAACGGTGAACCCGGCCAGGTCCGGCTTCAGCTCCGACACCAGCCGGGCCGCCTCGCGCGCGCCGCCGCCGGGCTCCAGGATGATTATTTCAGCGTTGC
>JAPLKJ010000225.1 GCA_026388125.1 Elusimicrobiota bacterium | reverse complement strand
CTTCGCGGAGGGCTCGGCTTGCGTAAGCGCCGAGCCCGAGTGATGAGGGGCGGCCACGGTGTGGCCGACCCCGCGTTTTGCGAACCATGCCCCCGCCCGGCCCCGACTGTGCATCTCGCGGTTCTTCTCCCCTCCCCCGTAAATAAAACTCCCCGCTTCCGAGCGCGGGGAGTTTCATTATTTATCTGCGGACCTTACTTTATCAGCGGTATGCGCATCGCGTAGAACGAGCGCCACACGAAGACCACGCTGATGGCGAAGAACACCGCCGCCAGCATGTGGCTCACTTTCGGGTCCAGCGTGATGGCCAGTTCCACGGCCAGCAGGCCGAACAGCGTGGTGAACTTGATGATCGGGTTCATCGCCACCGAGGAAGTATCCTTGAACGGGTCGCCCACGGTGTCGCCCACGACGCTCGCGTCGTGCAGCGGCGTGCCCTTCATGTTCAGCTCCGTCTCAACCAGCTTCTTCGCGTTGTCCCACGCGCCGCCCGCGTTGGCCATGAAGATGGCCTCGTACAGCCCGAAGATAGCTATCGAGATAAGATAGCCGATGAAGAAATAATGGTTCAGACAGGCGAACGCCAGCGTGCTGAAGAACACCACCAGGAAGATATTGAACATACCCTTCTGGGCGTACTTCGTGCAGATCTCCACCACCTTCTTGGAGTCCTCCACATTGGCCTTCTTCACGGAGCTGTCCAGCTTGATGTTCTTCTTGATGAAGTCCACCGCCTGGTAAGCGCCCGTCGTAACCGCCTGCATGGAAGCCCCGGCGAACCAGAAGATGATAGCCCCGCCGGTGATCAGCCCCAGCAGGAACTTCGGGTTCATGATAGAAAGCCCGGCGTAAATGCCGTTCACGCCTTCCGTGCCGAACTTCGCCGACAGCATCTGGATGATGGCGAAGATCAGCGTAGTGGCGCCCACCACCGCCGTGCCGATCAGCACGGGCTTGGCCGTAGCCTTGAAAGTATTACCGGCGCCGTCGTTCTCCTCGAGGAACTTCTTCGCGTTCTCGAAGTCGGGCTCGAAGCCGAAGTCCTTCTTCAGCTCTTCCTTGATGCCGGGGATACCCTCTATCATGGACAGTTCGAACACCGACTGCGCGTTGTCCGTGACCGGGCCGTAGGAGTCCACGGCGATGGTCACCGGGCCCATGCCCAGGAAGCCGAAGGCCACCAGGCCGAAGGCGAAGATGGCCGGGGACATCATCAGCATGCCCAGGCCCAGTGTGGACACCAGGTAGGCCACGCCCATCAGGAATATGATGGCCATGCCCAGCCAGTAGGCGCTGAAGTTGCCCGCCACCAGGCCCGACAGGATGTTAAGGGAAGCGCCGCCCTCTTTGGAGGCGGACAGCACTTCGCGCACGTGGCCGGAGTTAGTGGAGGTGAACACCTTCACCAGCTCGGGGATGACCGCGCCCGCGATGGTGCCGCAGGTGATTATCGTGCTGAGCTTCCACCACAGCGTGCCGTCGCCCAGTTCGGGGATCAGCAGGCGGCTGAGGAAGTACGTCATGGCGATGGACACGAACGAGGTCAGCCACACCAGCATGGTGAGCGGGTGCTCGAAGTTGAACTTCTTGACCGTGCCGTACATGGAGTGCGTGATCAGGGTGTTCACCCAGTAGGAGAAGGCGCTGGTCACGATCATGCCTATGCGCATCACGAAGATCCACACCAGCAGCTTTATCTGGGCGTCCTGCGAGGCGGCGCGGGCCGTTTCCGCGGTGTAACCGTTATTCATGAACACCTGCGGCGAAACCGCCAGCAGTATAAAGGTGATAAGCGCCACGCCCGTCACGCCATAGGTCTCGAACCCGTCGGCCGTGGGGCCCACGGAGTCGCCGGCGTTGTCGCCGGTGCAGTCGGCTATCACGCCGGGGTTCCTGACGTCGTCCTCTTTAATTTTGAACACTATCTTCATCAGGTCGGAGCCGATGTCGGCGATCTTCGTGAAGATGCCGCCCGCGATCCTGAGCGCCGCGGCGCCCAGCGATTCGCCGATGGCAAATCCTATGAAGCAGGGGCCGGCGTAGTCGCCGGGCACGAACAGCAGGATGAAGAGCATCATTACCAGTTCCACGCTGATAAGCAGCATGCCGATGCTCATGCCGGCTTTCAGCGGTATGGCCATCGTCGGGTAAGGGAGGCCCTTAAGACCCGCGAAAGCGGTGCGGGAGTTGGCGTAGGTATTGATGCGGATGCCGAACCAGGCCACCGAGTAGGAACCGAGGATGCCCACGATGGAGAAGATCACGATGATCAGGATCTTCGCGGCGGTCATGTCAGCCTTAAGGTTGAAGTACCACACCATTATGGCCGCGATGAAAGCCCAGAGTATGGCTATGAACTTGCCCTGGGTGAAGAGATAGGTTTTGCAGGTCTCGTAGATAAGTTCGGAGATGTCCTTCATCGACTTATGTACGGGGAGCTTGGAGATCTGCATGGACTGGAGCAGGCCGAACAGCATGCCCAGCACGCAGATCACCAGCCCGCCGAGCAGCAGGTTATGGCCCGTCATGCCCAGGAAAGAAACGCTGGACAGGTCGGGTATGATCAGTTCCGCTTCGCTGGCGAAAGCGGGCGCGGAAGTCATCAACAGAGCCGCGGCAGCGGCAAGAGTTTTAAGTTTTCGCATTTTATCCCCTCTGATTTTCTCTTTAATTTAAAAAGCCCGCCGGTTTTGCCGGCGGGCATTTTGTTTTAGTTCGAAGCTTTCTGCTCCACGATGACGGGGACGCCCGCCCCCATGGTGGAGGCCACGAACACCGACTGCATGTAGACTCCCTTGGAGGAGGAAGGCTTCACTTTCAGCACGGCGTCTATCACGGTCTGAGCGTTCTCCACCAGCTTCTCTTCCGAGAAGGACATTTTTCCGGCCACGGCGTGCACGATGCCCTGGGGATCGGCCTTGAACTCTATGCGGCCGGCCTTCAGTTCTTTCACCGTCTTGGCCACGTCGAAAGTGACGGTGCCGCTCTTGGGGTTAGGCATCAGGCCCTTGGGCCCCAGGGTCTTGCCCAGCTTGGAGGCGTCTTTCATCATATCGGGAGTAACGACAAGTATGTCGAAATCCATGAAGCCGCCGAATATTTTCTCTATCAGGTCCGCGCCGCCGTAAACGTCCGCGCCGGCGGCCTGGGCTTCCTTCTCTTTTTCGCCCTTGGCGATAACGGCCACTTTCTTGGTCTTGCCGGTGCCGTGCGGCAGGCTGACGGTGCTGCGCACCTGCTGGTCCGACTGTTTCACGTCGATGCCCAGCTTCATGTGCACTTCCAGCGTTTCGTCGAACTTGGCGTTGGCGGTCTTTTTCAGCATCGCCACCGCTTCCTTAAGGGTGTACTTCTTATTGAGGTCCAGCCCTTTCTTCACGTTGTCTATTCTTTTTCCCATTTTAGTTCTCCTTGTTGTTTCCAGGGCTTTCGGCCCCCGAGGTTCATGCGCGGGAAGGTCCCGCTTCCTCGTCAAACTAATCAAGGACCGAGAATCGAGAGTCGAGAATCTTTAAGGAACTCCTTGATTCTCGATTTCCGATCCTCGATCTTAGATTTAGTTAATCGATTATGTCCACGCCCATGCTGCGGGCGGTGCCTTTCACCATTTCCATGGCCTGCTTCACGTCCTTGGTGTTGAGGTCGACGAGCTTTATCTTCGCCACTTCCTCTACCTGCTTAAGGGTGAGCTTGCCCACTTTGTCCTTGTTGGGCACGCCGGAACCTTTGGCCAGGCCGGCGGCCTTCTTGATAAGGGCGGCCATAGGCGGCATCTTGGTGATGAAGGTGAAGGACCGGTCTTCGAAAACCGTGATCACCACGGGTATCGGCACGCCCTGCTCGAGCTTGCGGGTCTTCTCGTTGAACTGCTTGCAGAAGTCCATGATGTTGACTCCGTGCTGGCCGAGGGAGGGACCCACGGGGGGCGCGGGGTTGGCGGCGCCGGCCGGGATCTGAAGTTTTATGAACGTTTTTATCTGTTTAGCTTTAGCCATAGTAATTCATTAAGGGTATTAGCCTTAAGTATCTCTCCTTATAATTGGTCCCGGACGCGCCGCGTAACACGGACATCCTCAGGCCGCTGAAGCGTGCGGCCCCGGACCCTATACTTTTTCCACCTGCAGGAAATCCAGCTCCACCGGCGTGGGGCGGTCGAACACCGTAACGGTGACGCGCAGTTTCGCTTTAGCCTCGTTGACGTCCTCCACCATGCCCATGAAGTGCTTGAACGGCCCTTCGATGATGCGCACGTTCTCGCCTTTCTCGAACTGTACCGCGGGCTTGGGCTTTTCCTGGCTGGTGGAATTCATCAGCTCAAGGATCTGCTGCACTTCAACCTCGTCCATGGGCACGGGCTTGGGATCGCCCAGGAACCCGCTGACGCCCTGCACGCCGCGTATCATCCAGTAGGTATTGTTGTCCAGGTCCATGTTCACCAGCACATAGCCCGGGAAAAATTTGCGCTTGCTGACTTTTTTCTGGTTGTTCTTCACCTGCATCACGTCCTCGGTGGGGATGAGCACCTGGAACATATGCCCGACGGCTTCGCCGGTGTCTATCTTGGCCTGCAGCATTTTCAGAACGCGCTCCTCAAACCCGGTGCGCGTGTGTATAACGTACCATGCTTTAGCCATTTAGCGGCCTCCCAGTATAGACTTGACGAAGATCGAAAGGCCGAAATCCACCAGGCTTACGTAGATGGCCACTATTATCACGACGAAACTCACGGCTATGGTCGAGCGCAGCACGTCCTGGCGGTTCAGCCAGGTGACCTTGGTAAGCTCGGCGTAAACCTCTTTGAGGAACGAAGTTATTTTATTCATAATTTAGATCCGGCCGCCCCGCGGGCGCAGCCCTGTTCACCCTCACGTAAGCGTTGGCGGGAGCGGAAGGAATCGAACCTTCAGTTGCGGTTTTGGAGAACGCTGGTTTACCGTTAACCGACGCTCCCGCAGGAAAGCTCAGGCTTTCACTTCCTTATGCGGCGTGTTCTTCCCGCAAGCCCGGCAGAACTTGTTAAGTTCTATCTTGAATTCTTTCTTTTTGCCCCTGGCAAAATGATAGTTCTTGTTCTTGCAGACGGTACAGCCAAGTATGATAGTTATTCTTTCAGCCATATTTTCTCCAGTGTTCAGCGTTCAGCGACCGTGCTCGCTCACAGTGAACAGCGGCCGGCGATCGCTCACCGGCCGCCGTCCGCAGGCCGCTTACTCTATAATTTCGCTCACGACACCGGATCCCACGGTGTGGCCGCCTTCGCGGATGGCGAAGCGCAGCCCCTTTTCCATGGCTATCGCGGATATCAGCTCCACGGTCATCTCGGCATGGTCGCCGGGCATGATCATTTCCACGCCGGGCTTCAGCTCAACGCCGCCGGTCACGTCCGTGGTCCGGAAGTAGAACTGGGGCTTGTAGCCTTTGAAGAACGGCGTATGCCGGCCGCCTTCGTCCTTGGTCAGGATGTAGACCTCGCCTTTGAACTTCTTGTGGGGCGTGCAGCTCTTGGGAGCCGCCAGCACCTGGCCGCGCTCGATCTTCTCTTTGTCTATGCCGCGGAGAAGAATACCGACGTTATCGCCGGCCTGGCCCTGGTCTAGGAGCTTCCTGAACATTTCAATGCCGGTAGCAACGGTCTGCTGAGTGTCCTTCAGGCCTACGATCTCAAGGGGATCGCCTACCTTCACCACGCCGCGCTCAATGCGGCCGGTGGCCACAGTGCCGCGCCCGGTGATGGAGAACACGTCTTCGACGGCCATCAGGAACGGCTTGTCGGTTTCGCGCTTCGGTTCGGGGATAGCGGTATCGAGAGCTTCAAGCAGCTTCACGATGGACGGCACGCCCAGCGGCCCCTGGTCGCCTTCCATGGCTATCATGGAGGAACCGCGGATCACGGGGACGGTGGCGCCGGGGAAATCATACTTGGTCAGCAGGTCGCGGATCTCAACTTCAACGAGGTCCAGCAGTTCCGTGTCGTCCACCAGGTCGCATTTATTGAGGAACACGACGAGGT
>JAPLKJ010000196.1 GCA_026388125.1 Elusimicrobiota bacterium | reverse complement strand
CGACGACATCTCGCGGTCTTAGCTGTAGAGGGATTTCAAGAAGTGAAAGATGGTCCGGTAAGACCGGGCCCAGAGGTCATCCGAACGTGATAATACAGACTTGTTTTTTTGCCCCGCCGGAAAATTCTTCGGATTTTGAATTATCTGATTTCTGCATTTATTTTTTGCCTCAATAAATAAAAAATTAAATGGCGCGTAAAATACTGCATTTCGGAATTTATTGACGGATATTTTAATGTTCCAGAACCAGCAGAGTTGAGCCGGTGGCCACCGGCTGATTAAAACACCGCCCCGGCTTGCTTCGCTGCGCCCGGGCGGTATTTTCTGATAATTTCATGTCGCCACCGGAAGAGGCGGAAACAACCCATACAATAAGGAAGCTAAGGCCGGGACAGTCCGGACAAGCCGGGCAGACCCGGCCTTAGCCGCTTCATTTTATCCCGCCCGCCCTTTTGCGCGCTTTTACGCCGCGCAAAAGCGCACATTTGCCCCTGTATAAAGAGCAAAAGACTTGCTACTATAAACTAGACACCCAACTAGATTACCGAGGGGGGAAAATATTATGAAAGAAAAACACCCAAAAGAAATTACCGTCACATTCCCGGCATTAAAAGGAACTATTACAACTATAGATAAGCAAACCTTCTGCGTAACAGGTACCGTTTCCAGAACTCCTAATGGGGAGCTTGTATTTGATGGCATTGGGGAAGCAGATTGGCTAATTAAAGGTTTAGGGGAGAAATTTAAAGCAGAATTAATAAGCAAAGATGGATGGCGGGTACTTTGTGAAAATTGTGTAAACGAGGAAATTCACAATCATTCCAATTTTAAAGCGCAGTGTGGAAAAGTAACGGCAATAATAGGTAATAGTTTTGAGGAAAAAGCTATTTTATCCTGCTATTCAATTTTTACTGGTGGGGAAAAAGTATTTAGCGGAGATGTTTTTGATAAAAACGGGAAATGCAGCATAATACTGACCGATTTTATTTTAAAAGATTCATCTCTTAATGGCACACCATTAGGGACAGAGATTACAAACCAAATAGGCTATTTATATTTCAATGCTCCAGCCATCTCCACAACTGAAATAGTAAAGCACATATCAAAAACTGCCATGTTTTTATCATTCGCCTATGCACGTTTTATATCCACACCGTGGATATCATATTTCGATAAAAACAATAACCAAAAGATTGAAATGTTCCCGACACATAAATCAGGAGAAGCCGGGCCAATTCTATACATTTCATACCCCGGCACCATCTCAAATTTACTTAAGAACGGTTGGAATGAATGGGATTTAGTGCACGGTAAAGGTTTAGATTTGTTTCCGTTAATTAACTTCCACATCCTTGCGCATAATCAAGAATTCATAGAGGCATCATTACTTTTAAACTGCATCTGGATGGAGGCATTCAAAGATCAGTATGGAAAGAATATTAAGCACTATCCGCAAGACAGAAGCGACTTTTTTCTTAAACCGAATGGCAGAAGATTTTCATTTAGAGAGCTCGTGGAAGAAGGTATGAAGCATTTTGGAATCACAAGTCCATATACTGGGTTTATTGACGCACGCAACAATTTGATTCACACGGGAAAAATACCAGAATCCTTTGGGACTAAACTTGAGATAAACTCCAATCTTGAATCAGCAATTGAAAAGTTCTTTTTCACCATACTAAAGTATAAGGGTTTAATATGGGACAGGAAAAACAAAAACTGGACTGATTGGCCTTGAGATATTATGGTAGTGTAAAGGCAAATACTGTAAATTTATGTATAATCTACCCATGAAGCGCTACAACATGGTTCATGCCGCCAAGGCACTAGGCGTAACACGTCAAACCTTGTACAACTGGGTCAGGCGC
The DNA here is from genome assembly GCA_026388125.1 of Elusimicrobiota bacterium. Lineage (GTDB taxonomy): Bacteria > Elusimicrobiota > Elusimicrobia > Elusimicrobiales > UBA9959 > UBA9959. The sequence continues at coordinate 16,247 of JAPLKJ010000196.1, read as the reverse complement.
GGGTGGGTAAAACCTGGCCGCGATTACAAGGACTACCCTGTCTTCACAGAGGCGGATATGCGCAAGATCAAAAAGTGGAAGGAAACCATAAGGTAGCAATATGAAAACCGCCCTATATCTTAGAGTTTCAACGGAAGACCAGGCCAAGGAAGGCTATTCCCTTGAAGTGCAAAGGGAAACGCTTGAGGCTTTTGCCAAGCGGGAAAGCTTTGAGGTCTACAAGATTTACTCGGACGACGGTATCAGCGGGGCCACCACGAACAGGCCCGCGCTTGCCGCACTTTTGGCTGACGCCAAAGGCGGCAAGTTCGGGCTGGTGCTGGTAGCCAAACTGGATCGCTTCAGCCGGAACCTTAGGGACCTTTTAAATTTGGTGGACGAGCTTTGCAGCTATGGCGTGGGTTTTAAATCGGCGGGGGAACCTTTTGATACCACAACCTCGGCCGGCAAGCTTATGTTCCAGCAGCTTGGCAGTTTCGCGGAGTTCGAGCGCAACCGCATAGCGGAGCGCGTGTTCCCCGGTATGGTTAAAGGCGTTCAGCAAGGCAACTGGCAGGGCGCGCGGTACGCGCCCTACGGCTACAACTATAACAAGGCCGCCAAGCTGCTGGAGGTTGTGGAAACCGAGGCCGAAATTGTGCGCCGTATCTACGACCTTTACCTTGAGGGCAAAAGCACTCTGGCTATTGCCGGGGCCTTGACCAGGAAAGGTTTAAGGAACCGCAAAGGCAATTATCTTGGCACCAAGCTGATAGGCGACATATTAAAGAACCCTATTTATACCGGCAAGATCGTTTGGAATGCCCACCACTACGACAAGACCAAGAAGACGGCCAAGGGTTATAAATACGTAAAAAACCCGCCTGATAGAATTATTACCGCACAAGGCAGACACCAGGCCCTTATAAGCGACGAAGCCTTTGCCAAAGCGCAACAGCTTCGCGCCGAGAAGAGAATTGCCCTGCGCAAAGCCAGGCCGGGTGATTACCTGTTATCCGGCCTGCTTTTTTGCGGGAGCTGCAACCACAAGTTTATGGGCGCGACCTCGATCTCGAATCATCGCACAGGCGCCACAAAGAAATGGTATCGTTGTTCTTCAAGGTTGCGCAGTTACACCACCTGCCGCAACAAGAGCGCCAAAGCCGAAGACCTTGAGCCGCAGTTGGAGCAACTGCTTGATATACTGCTCAGGAACGACAAATTAAGGAGCCGATGGCCGAACATGACTCGTCCGGCCATCAGGCTCCCGGAAGACCAGAAAGAGGCAAAAAAGGCGGTTCAGCAAAGCCTGTCGGATAACTTCGCCAAACAGGGCAAATTGACCGACGCCTATGTTGAAGGCCTCATGTCCAAAGAAGTTTTCGAGGCTAAAAACAAGGATCTAATGAAGGAAGGGGAAGAACTTAAACGAATGGCCGCTTTATGCCAATTGCGAGAGATAGACCGCGAAAAATCCGCGGACTATCTCACGCAGGTACATAACTTTATCTCCGTCGGTGAACCGGTGAAAGAAGTGCCGAATCCCGCAGAGAGAAAAAGGCTGGCCAACGTGGTGTTCAGGAACATAAAAATATCCGACAAAAAACTCCGAAACGCAGAATTTTACGCGCCATTTAATTTTTTATTTATTGAGGCAAAAAATAAATGCAGAAATCAGATAATTCAAAATCCGCAGAATTTTCCGGCGGGGCAAAAAAACAAGTCTGTATTATCACGTTCGGATGTCAGATGAACGAGGCGGACTCGGAGAATATAGCCGCCTCTTTCAGACGGCGCGGGTTCGAACTTACCGACGAGATCAAGAAGGCCGACGCCGTGGTGGTGAACACCTGCACGGTGCGGCAGCGCGCCGAGGACAAAGCCATTTCGCAGATAGGGCGCCTGCGCCTGTGGAAAGAAAAGCGGCCCGAGGGCAAGCTGTTCGTGGTGGGCTGCGCCGCGCAGAATATGTAACCATTATGCGCGGGTGCTCGCTTAAATGCTCCTACTGCATAGTGCCGGCCGTGCGCGGACCGGCGGTCTTTCTGCCAGCCGGGGAAATACTCAAGGACGCCGCGGCTAAAATAGCGGCCGGCGCAAAAGAGATAGTTCTGCTGGGCCAGACCGTCAACGCCTGGCGCGGCGGCAAGACCACGTTCTCCGAACTCTTAAATAAAGTCCTGGCCCTGCCGGGGCTGCAGCGGCTGCGCTTCATGAGCCCGCACCCGCTTTATTTCGACGATTCTTTTACCGCCCTGCTCGCCCGCGAAAAGAAACTGGCCCGCTACCTGCACCTGCCGGTGCAGTCGGGCTCCGACCGCATCCTTAAGGCCATGCGCCGCGGCTATACCCGGGCGCAGTACCTGGACCTGCTGAAGAAGCTGCGCGCCGCGGTGCCGGGCATGACCGTCTCAACGGATTTCATCGTAGGCTACCCGGGCGAGACCGAAGAGGATTTCAACGATACGCTTTCCATGGTGACGGAGGGCGGGTTCACCATGGCCTATTGTTTCAAGTATTCCCCGCGCACGAACAAGCCGGAAATGGCGGCCACCATAAGCGGAACGGTAATGAAAGCCAGGCTCGAGAAACTGCTGGCCGCCGTCAAAAAGAACTCTAGCCTTGTTTTAAATGAAAGAATTGGTAAAATAGAGGAAGTTCTCTTTGAGACTGAAACCTACGGCCGCACCTCAGGCAATTTCTCCCTGCGGGTGAAGGCGGGCGGCACCCCCGGGAAAATGGCCGAAGTACTGGTGACCGGGGCCGAGAAAAATACTTTAAACGGAAAGGTACTATGACTAATAAAAAAACCAGCAAGGTCCTGAAAGAAAGACGCAAGCACGTCCGCCTGCCCATCCTGCACGGCATACTTGAGCCGGTGGAGATAGAATTTTACACCACGGACGAGCACGGCAAGAACGTGCCCCAGCCGGCCATCCTGGTGGACCTCTCCGCCGGCGGCATGCGCCTGATAACCTTCATGCCGCCGCCCCACACCAAGGAACTTAATATAGTTCTTAAGCTGGGCGGGATAAAAGGCATCCCCGTGACCGGGAAGATTTCCTGGGTCAAAGAAAAAGGCGGCGTGTTCATGAACGGCATCTCGTTCAGCGACATCAGCCACGACGACCGCAAGATGATCAACGAAATGGCGGAAGACTATTCCGACTGCGACACCCGCATAGCGCTGAAGCTCCCGGAAGTATGCGTGGAAACCTGCCGCGGGCACGGCCTGTGCAACAAGCCGCAGAAGGACGAGCCGCTGTTCAAGAAGAAATAAAAGAACGGGCGGCTGAACTGCCAGGCAGCCGGACGGGTCCGGCTGCCTGCTGTTTTTAGTGAGCGCCGCACCGCACCATAACACATGTCCCTTCAGCCCATTAAACCTATTACCCTGATGGGGGCCAACGCCTCCGGCAAGACCGAGATAGCGCTGGAGCTCGCCCGCCGCGCCGGCGGCGAAATAATTTCCGTAGATTCCAAGCAGATATACAGGTCACTGGAAGCGGGCACGGCCAAGCCGGCCGGCGTCTGGACGGACACGCCCGAAGGGCGCATGTACCTGGTGGAGGGCGTGCCTTATCACCTGGTGGACAATCTCGATCCGCGCGCCACTTACGACGCGGGGGCTTTCGTAAAGGAAGCCAAAGCTATCATGGCCGCGGTGTGGGCGCGCGGCAAGGTGCCTATCATGGCCGGCGGCACGGGCATGTACGTGCAGGCGTTCTGGAACGGCCTGGACGAACTGCCGGCCGCCAATCCCGAGCTGCGCCAGGAGCTGGCGGCGCTGGTGCAGGCCGGCGGCAAAGAGGCGCTGCACGCCCAGCTCAGCGCCCTTGACCCCGAAGCCGCGCGGGGCATACCGGCCGGCAACGTACAGCGCGTGATGCGCGCCATAGAAATAACCCGGCTGGCGGGCAGGCCGGTGTCGCAGATCTGGTCCGGCAAGTTCTTCAACGCGCTGCCGGCGCATGAGGGGGAATTCGTTTTCCTGAAATGGAACAAAGAGCTGCTGGCCGAACGGGTGAAGCGCCGCACGGTGCAGCGCTTCGATGCCTGGGCCGCCGAGACCCGCGCGCTGCTCGACGGCGGTTACGCCCAGGACTGCCCCGGCCTGAAAACGCTGGGCTACCCGCAGGTGATGGATTTTCTGGAGGGCACCATTTCGAAGCCCGACGCCGTGCACGCCATAATAGCGATAACCATGGCCTACGCCAAACGGCAGAACACCTGGTTCTCGCGCTATAAGAACGCCATGAGGCTGGAACTGGAGAAATTCGAGGACTACGACCCCGCCGCCCTGGCGGAAAAAATACTCAACGCATGAAAGCCATACTTGTAGGCGCCGAACTTAAAAGAACACGCCAGACGGCCGGGGGGGAGACCGCCCTGGACGAGCTGTGGCGCCTCACCGAGACCGCCGGCATCGAGCCCGTGATAAAGATGCGGGTGCGCCTGGCCAAGTGGAACCCGGCCACGCTGGTGGGCTCGGGGAAAGTGGCGGAGCTCAAAGCCCTGGCGGCCGAGACCGGCGCCGGGGCGGTGATCTTCGACGACGACCTTACGCCCGCGCAGCAGCGCAACCTGGGCCGTGAGCTCGGCGTGATAGTGGCCGACCGCACGCGCCTGATCATAGGCATCTTCGACATCCGGGCGCGCACGCGCGAGGGCAAGCTGCAGGCCCGGCTGGCGGAATTCTCGTACGCGCTGTCGCGCCTGGCCGGCAAGGGCTCGGCCATGGACCAGCAGCGCGGCATGATAGGCGGCCGCGGCGCCGGCGAGCGGAAGATAGATTACAACCGACGCGAGCTGCGCGTCAAAATTACCGAGCTGGAGCGCGAGATAGAATCCATCAAGCGCGAGCGCAGCACTCAGCGCGGCCGGCGCGACGCCGTGCCCATGCCGGCTGTTTCCATAGTGGGCTACACCAATGCCGGCAAATCCACGCTGCTCAATTTCCTCACCGGCAACCGCCACGGCATTTACGCCGACGACAAGCTGTTCGCCACGCTGGACCCCTCCACCAAGCGGGTGCGCCTGCCGGCCGGCGGCTGGGCGCTGTTCACCGACACGGTGGGCTTCATCCAGAAACTGCCGCACGCCCTGGTGGCGGCCTTCAGCGCCACGCTGGAGGAGATCCGCTACAGCGACCTCATCCTGCACGTGCACGATCTTTCCTCCCCCGACACCAGGCTGCAGCACGACGCGGTGATGGCCACGCTGGACGAGCTGGGAGCCAGGAACATCCCGGTGATAAACGTTTTCAACAAGGCCGACATGGTCAAGGACGCCGCCGTAACGGCCTGGGCGCCGCAGCGCCTGCGGCCGAGGTTCGTTTCCGCGCTCACCGGCGAAGGCATAGGCGATCTGCTGCTTGCGGCCGAGCGCGCGCTGTCCCTTAAGTGGAAGGAGCAGGAACTGCTGTTGCCGGCCGGCTCCAAGGAGCTGCTGCGCGAGATCTACGCCAGCTGCCTGGTGCAGGAGGTTTCCTACGGCGAGCAGGGCGTGACGGTGCGCTTCAAGGCCACCCCGGAGAACTACGCCCGGCTTAAGAAAAAAACGGCGGCCGGTTAGGCCGCCCGCTTTTTTATATAATTTAAAAGATGACAAATATTTACGTAGGCCTTCTTTTCATCGCCAGCTATTTACTGGGCGGCATCCCCACCGGCTACTTAATAGGCCGGTTCAGGGGCATAGATATCCGCCAGCACGGCTCCGGCAACCCGGGCACGGCCAACGTGTACCGCACGCTGGGCAAGCTGCCCGGCATCTGCACCTTCATAGTGGATTTCCTGAAAGGCTTCGCTCCGGCCATGGTAGCCATGCACTTTTTTTACAACGCGCAGGGCGCCGACGGCTTCAGCAAGGGACACTGGTGGATACCCGTTACGGCCGGCGCGCTGGCCATAGCCGGCCATATCTGGACCGTCTTCCTGGGCTTCCGCGGCGGCAAGGGCGTGGCCACGGCCGCCGGGGTGTTCATGGCCCTGCTGCCCGTGCCCACGGCGGCGGCGTTCGGAGTTTTCGCCGTTGCGGTAGCCATCACCAAACATATCTCGGTAGGCTCCATGTCGGCCGCGGTGGCGCTGCCCGTACTCTGTTTCTTCCTCACCGACGCGCACCAGCGCCCTTTCACGCTGCTGGCGCTGGCGGTGTGCGCGCTGATCTTCTATACGCATATAGCGAACATCCGCCGCATCATCAAAGGAAAGGAACTGTCTTTCAAGCACAAGGAAGACCAGGCCCCCGGCGGCGGAGAAAAAAGTAAATAAGGCTTTTTAATGACAAAAGACAACGCGGAAGAGAACAATGTCGAGGTGCGGATCTATTCCATAGCCACCAGCCTCACCGAATCCATAATTTTCCTGGACGAGACCGAGGGCACCCGCATACTGCCCATCTGGATAGGCCCCATGGAGGCGCAGGCCATAGCCATACGGCTGTCCGGTTACCCCTCGCCCAGGCCCATGACGCACGACCTGCTGTTCTCGGTGATAAAGACGCTGGGGCTCAAGATAACCGGCGTTACCATCACCGACATCGTGGAGAACACCTATTATTCCCACCTGCGCATAACGGAGGCCGACGGCACCCGCCCGCGCAACGTGGACGCCCGCCCGTCGGACGCCGTGGCCATGGCGGTGCGTTTCGGCTGCCCCATTTACATCAACGAGCGCGTGTTCGGTAAAACGCAGGTGCTCTCCAAGCCCATCACCGAGGACGAGGTGGTGAAGTTCAAGCACGACCTAAAGAACCTCAAGCCCAACGATATAATCGGCCAGCTGCTGGACGGCAGGCTCCCGCCTTCCGGCGGCCAGGACGAGCAGCCCGGCGAAGAGGAAGAAAAACAGGAGGGGGAACAGGACGATGAATAGGCTAGATCTTATACGCGAACTCACCAAGCACCTTACCACGGAAAAGGACGCCAAGATGGCGGTCTGCAAAACTTTCGAGATAATGACGGAGGCCCTGCGCGAGAACCGCAAAGTGGTGATCTCCAATTTCGGCACGTTCAAAGTGAAGGACCGCATGCCCCGCCAGATGCGCAACCCCAAGACCAACCAGCGCGTGATGGTGGGGCCGCGCAAAAGCATACGGTTCAAGCCGTCGAAAAAACTTACGATAGGGATGTGATAGGGGACGGGAAGAAGAACCGCGGATGACCGAAAAGAAATATTTGACCATGCGGGAAGCGTCCCGCAAAGCCCAGGTGCCGGAATACACCATGCGCTACTGGGAGACGAAGTTCCGCCTGCTGCGCCCGCTGCGGCTGGCCAGCGGCCACCGCCGCTACACGGCTGCCGACGTAGAGACGCTGCTGGAGATAAAAGACCTGGTTTTCGTGAAGGGCTATTCGCTGGAGGGGGCGCGCAAGGCGCTGAGCGCAAAAAAGCGGCAGAAGAAGCCGGCGGCGGCGCTGCCGGCCGCGCCGGTAGTCACAAAAGCCACTCTGCTCGACGAGATAAAGAAGGACCTGCGGCAGCTGATACAGGAATTATAATTCCTTTTTGCTATAATAAATGCGCGGGTAATTAGTTCCGTTCCGTTGGAGTTGCGTTACCGGGGTGTGGCTCAATGGTAGAGCGCTCGCTTGGGGTGCGAGAGATTGCGGGTCCGATTCCCGCCACCCCGATAAGGCAATTCAAACGATGAAAGCCGGCCAAACTTGGCCGGTTTTTATTTTGCCCTGCATACGGTAGGACGGAGAGCCGGAGCGCGATTTTTATTATAGAATACAGGTACGGGGAATGCGCCGCGGGGCGGCAGAGGGATCAGGAGAAAAATAAAAATGAACTTTAAAACGATGCTCATCGGCATGCTGGCGCTGGCGGCGGCGCCGACGGGCGGTTCCGCGGGTTCGCCCTCCGCGCCGCAGGCCGCGCAGGCCGAAGGCGCCAACCGCATAGCTTTTTCTTTCTACGGCAAAGCCGCGCAAACTCCCGGCAATATTTTCTTTACGCCCTACAGCATGAATACCGCTTTCGCCATGACCTACGAAGGCGCCAAGGGGGAGACCGCAGCCGAGATAGGCAAGGTTTTCGGCTTCGCTAAGACCAAAGCCGTTGCGCGCGCCAACGCCGCTTCGCTGGCGCGCGGCCTGGCGGCCGCGGCCCGGGGGGCCGAGTTCGCGCAGGCTAACTCTTTCTGGGCGCAGCAGGAGTACAAGTTCCTGCCGGACTACGTTAAGGCGATCAGCGGCAGCTACGGCGCGGAAGCGCACTCCGTCAACTTCGCCTCCGACGCCGAAGGCGCGCGGCAGGGAATAAACGCCTGGACCGAGGGAAAGACCAAAGGGAAAATAAAGGACCTGTTCGCGCAGGGCGCGCTCAACGCCCTCACGCGCCTGGTGCTGGTCAACGCCGTTTATTTCAAAGGCCAGTGGACGGCCGCTTTCGACAAGGCGCGTACCGCCGACGCGGAGTTCACGCTGAACTCGGGAACCAAAATAAAAGCGCCGCTGATGACCTTCGCCGAAGACCAGGACCTGGAATACGGTTCGGCGCCCGGCCTGCAGACCCTGCGGCTTCCTTATAAGGGGGGAAGCCTGGCCCTGCTGGCGGTGCTGCCGAAGGATAAAAAAGCTTTCGCGGAGCTGGAGCGCGGCCTTACGCCCGCGAAGCTGGCGCAGCTGCGCAAAGGGCTGTCGCAGCAGAAGGTGAAAGTGTTCCTGCCCCGGTTCACTTTCAGCGCCTCCTACCAGCTCAACAGCGCGCTGGCCGAACTGGGCATGCCCGCGGCCTTCACCGACGCCGCCGACTTCTCGGGCATGGACGGCACGAAAAAACTTTTCATCCAGAAAGCCGTGCACAAGGCCTTCGTGGAGGTGAACGAGGAGGGCACCGAGGCCGCCGCCGCCACCGGCGTGGCCATGGGCCTGAAGTCCATGCCGGCCTTCGACATCCCGGAATTCCGCGCCGACAGGCCTTTCCTTTTCTTTATCGAGGACACGAAGACCGGGCTGGTGCTTTTCATGGGCCGCATGGAGGATCCGGGCAAGCAGTAGGCGGGAAGAGGGAGAGACAAAAGCGGGAGAGACATTTTCTCCCGGCCTAAAGATTTGCTATCATCTACGGGTAGCGAAATTGGAAAAGATCGGGGCGTGGCTCAGCTGGTAGAGCGCTCGCTTCGGGTGCGAGAGATCGTGAGTTCAAATCTCACCGCCCCGATTTTACTTCCAACCGGCCCCGCTCAGCTACGCTCCCCGCAACGCCGCAAGCCCCTATTGGACAGCCCCTTGACATGTCATGGGCGCAGCCTTGCCTAGCTATATCCTTTTTAGTATTATTACATGGTCGCGCGCGGAAGATCCGGCCGGACGGCTGCGGGAATATATTATGCGCCTGAGCTTCAGGATTATAGGCAAAGTACAGGGAATAGGCTACCGCTGGTTCGTAAAGGAAGCCGCGGCCAGGCATAACGTATGCGGCTGGGTGCGCAACGCCGCGGACGGCGCGGTGGAAGGGGAGGCGCAGGGCCCCATGCCGGCGCTGGACGACTTCCTTAAAGAGCTCAAAACGGGGCACGCCTGGGCCGCGGTGAGCGGCGCCGAAACGCAGGAAATGCTGGACAGCGGCGACGAAGAAAAAGATTTTCGGATAAAACAGTCGGAAGACCGGCCGTAGAACCCGCGGCGAGAGGGAAAAATGTCAGAAGAAAAAGAAACGGAAGAGCAGGAAAAAGAAGAGCCCGCCAAAGAGGAAAAGACCGGCGAGGTAATTCCCAAGGAAAAGCTCAGTTCCATTAACATCGATTCCACCAACCAGTATATCCGCAAGATCAGCCAGATAGACCACAAGGTGAGCCGCGAAGAATCGCACGAGCTGTGGAAGCGCGTGAAGCGCGGCGACCGCCGCGCCAAAGAGCGCATCATGGAGCTGAACCTCAAGCTGGTGATCCCCATAGCCAAGCGCTTCCTGTACGCCGGGGCCGACCTGATGGACCTGGTGGAGGAAGGCAACCTGGGCCTGCTGCACGCCATCGACAAATTCGACCCGAAGAAAGGCTTCCGCTTTTCCACCTACGCCTCCTACTGGGTGGAGCAGCACGTGCGCCGCTCCGTGGAAGAGAATTCCAAGACCATCCGCATCCCGCCGCACGCGTGGACCGCGCTGCGCAAGTGGCTCAAGCAGTGGGACGCCATGCACGGGAAACTGGGGCGCGATCCGACCATGGCGGAGATGGCCAAGCACATGCACTGGAACGCCAACCAGGTGCGCACCGCCCTCAACGCTTCCGAGATAGTCACCGGCCTGTCCTCCATCGAAACCCCGCTGTCCAGCGGCGACGAGATGGACGACACCGTGGGAGACACGCTCAAGGACACGGCCGCCTCCAGCCCCGACAACCTTATTTCCATCCTGCGCCTGCACGACGAACTGAAGGACGCGCTGGTGGAGATAGGCGACAGGGAACGCATGATAGTGGAATACCGCTACGGCCTGTCCGGCCAGACGCCGATGACCCTGAACGACATCGGAAAAAAGCTCAACCTGTCCCGCGAGCGCGTGCGGCAGATAGAAGAGCGCGCGCTGCTGCGGCTGCGCCGCGTTGCGGCGAAGATGGGGCTTATCGAACTGGGCCGCCGCCCCGACCACGCGAACCTCCAGCCCGGCTGGCAGCAGCCGAAGATAAAGACGGACATACTCGGCGACGCGATACCTACCAAACCGTACGTGCCGCGCAGCCAGACGAAGAATAAAAAAACGAAACGGGGCAAAGCATGAACCAGGACATCCTGCAGACGGTTTCCAGGCTGAAGGCCATAGTCCGCGACGTGCCGGACTTTCCGAAGAAAGGGGTCATCTTCAAGGATATCACCCCTTTGCTGGCGGACCACGCGGCCTTCTCCGAAACGATCGGTTATTTCACCGACCGGTTCCGGGGGCGCGGCATAACGAAGGTGCTGGGCATAGAGGCCCGCGGCTTCCTGCTGGCCGGCCCCATAGCCATGGCGCTGGGCGCCGGCATAGTGCCGGTGCGCAAGAAAGGCAAGCTGCCGTACAAGACCATCTCCGCCTCTTACGAGCTGGAGTACGGCACGGACACGCTGGAGATGCACGTTGACGCCGTTAAGCCGGGCGAGAAGGTGCTGATCGTCGACGACGTGCTGGCCACGGGCGGCACCGCCGGCGCCGTCTGCGAGCTGGCCGAGAAAGGCGGCGCAACGGTAGAGGGAATAGCCATGCTGATAGAGCTGGAATTCCTCAAGGGCCGGGCGAAACTGCCCGGCCGCGACATTCAGGCTTTGCTGAAATATTAAGCGCAGCGGTAACTGCCCCCGTCGTTCAACGGATAGGACGAGAGTTTCCTAAACTCCAAATAGAGGTTCGATTCCTCTCGGGGGCACCAGCTTTAGCGGCAGCAACGGAGAACAACTATGCCTTCAGAAACATGGATAGACAGCGGCAAGATAGCGGCGCCGGGCAAATTCGACCGGACCCTGAACTGGGTAAAGAAGAACCGGGAGACCGTCATAGGCTCGGTGGTCATCGCGCTGGCGGTAGTCCTTTTCGCCGTATATTTCTTCATTCATTTACAGAGCACGCGCGAAACCGCGTGGAAGAACCTGTTCATAGCGCAGCAGACCGGCTACGGCGGCGACCTGCCCAAGGCGGCGAAACTTCTGGGCGAGGTAGAGACCGTCTACTCGAACACCACCGCCGCGCCTTATGCCACGCTCACCAAAGGGGACCTGCTTTTCGCGGACGGCAAATTCAAGGAAGCCGGCGAGGAATACGCCAGGCTGACCGCCCGGCCGGCGAGCCTGGCGCCGTTCGCGCTGTACAACCTGGGCAAGTGCAGGGAAGCCCAGGGCGACCTGACCGGCGCGCAGGTGGAATACTCGGCCATGCTCGAAAAATTCCCGGAGCACTTCCTGGCCCCGGAATGCCATTTATCCATGGCGCACGTGCAGGAGATCTCCGGCGCTAAGGACGCGGCGAAAGCCACCTACGAAAAGATCGTGCTGCTCTACCCCGACACCGCCTGGGCGGCGCAGGCCAAGGAACGCCTGACCGCGGGGGAACAGAAGGCCCCGCCCGCCAAGAAATAACCGCGTGTTTTCCACGGAAAGCCCGGCCGGCGCGCCGGGCTTTTTGTTATCCGCCCGACGAGGAAATTACAGAATACGGACGGGCCGGCAAAAGGGAACCGAATGAAAAAGCTGCTGTATCTTTTTATCGTGCTGGCGCTGCCGTACCGCGCGTCCGCCCAGGCCGCGCCGGGCCCGCTGCTCGGCACCTTCAGGCTGGGGCTCGACCTGCCCGGGAACCTGAGCGTGGCTGGCGCGGACCTGGACTCGGACGCGGATACGCAAGCCGGGCTGGCCGCGGGGTTCGAACTGGTGCGCGGGTACGACAACGTGGGCCTGGGCCTGGGGCTGGAACTGCTGCCGCGGCGCGGGCTGCAGCGCTCGCCAGGCACCGCCTTCGGCTTCCTGGCCCTGCCGCTGATCCTGGAATTCTCCGACTACGGGAGCTACGGCAGCGGAGCGCTGACGCCCTACTTCCGGCTGCAGGGCGGGCCCGATCTGTTCCTGCCCGGCCACACCTTCCTCGGAAGCTCGGAGAACGGCGGGCCGAACGCCTGCGCCGGCATAGGCGTGGGCGTAAGGAAAAAGCGGGGCTTCACGGCGGAGCTGAGGTTCAGCTTCTACCGGGCCTCGCTGGACCATAACAAGATACGGCTGCTGTATTCGGCGCCCCGGCTTTCCGCCGGCTATTCCTTTTGAGCGCGGCAGCCCGCGCGCAACGGAGCGGCGGACAGAATTTGTTATAATTGATAAATGAGACGCCAGGCCAGGCTTTGCCCCGCACTTTCCATCCTGCCGCCGCTGACCGCGGCGCTGCTGGCTTTCTCTTCTTACGCGCACGCCACCAAGCTCGACCTTTCGTCCGAAGTGGAATTCAAGGGCGCCAACTACGGGCACCTGATCTACGGCGCGCAGCGCAACTCGCAGGCCCTGTACACGGAAAGCGCGGCGCTCGGCTTCGTGATAAAGGACATCCACCTGGAACAGGCGCCGCAGTCCACCATGGAAGTGGGCATCGTGCTGCAGAGCGTGGGCGCGGGCGCGTCCTCCGGCACCGTGGAGGCCGCGCCGCAGTTCGCCGACGCCGCCAGCCGCCTGCCGCAGAGCAACGGCACGCCGTTCGTACGCGAGGCGTACGTCAAGATACTCGATTTCGTAAAGCCGGACGTCACCGCCACTTTCGGCAGGCAGAACTTCATGCTGGGCCAGGGCATAAGCCTTGCCAGCGACGACCTCGGCCTGCCGGGCGGACGGCTGGAGATAAAGAACCTCTACCACGGGATCAAGACCGACCTTTTCTTTTTCCGCCCGTTCAACAGCGTCGGCTTCACCCAGGTGTACGGCGGCTCGGCCTACTATCCGGGCAGCGAAGGCGTGTGGCAGCTCTACCATTTCTGGCAGAAGGACACGGCCGCCTCCGGCGACATAGTGTTCGACACCGCGGCGAAGACCAAGAAGTTCACCGGCCTGCGCTACGTGCTGACGCAGAAGCAGCTTTCCTTCGACGGCGAAGCCGTGATACAGCGCGGAACGGCGAAGAAAAGAACGGGGGGGACGGCCGCTTACGAAGCCCACGCTTTCATGATGACCGGCTCCTGGAAGCAGGACCTCGCTTTTTTCGGCAAGTCAAGGATACGCCTGGGCTACGGCAGGTCCTCCGGCAACTCGGGCGTGAACGCGGACACGGACAAAGCTTTCTTCCCGGCTTTCGGCAAGAAATACAAAGGCCTGGAGCGCAGCGGCTACGGTGAGATAGCCGGCGCCAGCCTTTACGATATAGTAAAGACCTCGCCCACGGTCAACGGCCTGCCGGACGGGGTCTCGGGCCTGAACATTATAGTGATAGGCGCGGACCTGACGTACAGGAAGCTGCTGTTATCGGCCGACCTGTACAAGTTCAGGGCCACCGACAACGCCTCCGGCGGCTCGCTGCAGATAGCCAGCGAGTGGGACCTTAAAGTGACCTACCCTTTAAGCGACAAGATGCGCCTGACCGCGGTTTACGCCACTTTTACCCCGCTGGGCTTATACCTTGACAAAACCCAGACAAAACTCGCCTATGGCGCAGTTTCGGCCAGATTCTAAGACCACTAACAGCTCCGGAACAGCCTGCCCCGCTTAACAAAGCGGGGCTGTTTTTTTCCCGGATGTAGGGGGGGGCAAAGGATGGCAGGAAACGCAGCCGCTGAACGGTAAAAGCACCGCAACAGGCCTGAAAGGGGGGAGAAACCACCCCCGAACCGGCCCCCGCAGCCCCCCTTCTTCCCCCCTTTCACCCTCAACAAAAGCAGGGCTTTCCGCTGTTGCCCGGCGGCACGTTCACACGACGGGCCGCCCAGACTTATCCACAAGGTTATCAACATTGTGTTGACATTAAATGGCATATGATTGCCATATGTTGACATATATGCAGATATAGGCTAATATTATGGCATATGACCAATTTCAGGCTCAGAATAAAACATCCATCAGGGGCGGAATTCGAAGCGGAAGGCCCCGCAGAGCTGATCCTGAGAGAAAAAGATTCCTTCCTTACCAGCCTGGGGCAGCAGCCGGCTCCCGAGCGGCAGCCGCCGCAGGAACAGGCCCAATGGACGGCCATCACCGAAACCGGCCGGGAAGGCCTCCGGCTAAGGGTAAAACACCCGGAGATCAAGGCCGAAACGGCGGCGCTGATACTGCTTACGGCATGGAAATACCTGGGAAACACGCAGAAACTTACCGCGTTGGCGCTGGCAAAAAGCATTAAAAGCTCCGGTTATTCGCCAGGCAGGCTGGACCGGTTGTTGGCCAGGGCCGACAAAGAAGGGCTGATAACGGCCTCGGGGACCAAGCGCAGCCGGGCTTACCAGATAACAGCCCGCGGCGCGGAAAAAGCCTGGCTGGAAGCCAGGAAACTCGCAGCTTAGACACCTGACATATACAAGGAAGAAAGACATATAAATCCTGCCAACAATTCAGGCAGCCGGGCCGGCCGGAGCCAGCCGGCAGAGAACAGTCAGCCGGCAACCCGCGGCCAAGCCACCAAAAACAGCCAGGAACAGCGCCGCGCCCCCGCCTGCAGTAACTGCTTACGATAACATATATTATGTTAACATATGCATCCCCCTTGATTACACAGCCGTATCAACAATTTAAATCAACAATTATCAAATAATGCTTATTTTATAAGCATTTTTTACCATATACGAGCACCATTTATAGATTTTTATTACTAGCAAAGTAAATCCCTGACGGAGAACCGGTTTTTAATATTTTTTTGAAATTGAAAACATGAAAAGTTGGCAACTTTTTGAAATTCAAAAAACACGAGACCGCAAGATCAGCCAAAAGCACGGTCTTCGAAAATACCATGTAAGGCCCCTGCCGGCGCCCTTCAAAAACTCCTAAAATCAGCCAACTTTTCAAATTCCGGAAAAGCGCCCGACTACTACCGGTCGGCCGATCGGAACCCATTGCCTGGCCCGCCACCCCTCCCGGTCAAGACATGCCCATACCCTCCCCCCTTACCGCCAGGGCGGGGTCAGGCCGCTCCAGGACCCCAAAAGACCGCGGGCAGCAGCTCAGGCAAAAAACCGGGCTGCAGGACCTTGAACGGAAAATACAAGGAAGCCGGAAAAGGCCCAAAATAGCGAAAAAGCCGGCATAAAAATACCTTCAATAAATTTACAGGGAAAACCGGACAGCGCAAAAAAGCATAAAAACCGCATACATCCGAAAACCGTTCCTTAGGAGGCAGTATGGGAGACGGGAAAAGGGAGAAAAGAAAGGAGCGAACGGAAAAACAGGCTGTTGGGCCCAAAAAACCGCCCCCGGAAAGTCCGGCCGGAACAGGAACCGGCATACCAAGGGGGCTTGCCGCGGCGCCAGGCCAAAAACTAACAGAACTCCGGCCGGACCGTTAAAGGTCAGGAATTCGGAATACCAATGAGAGAGAATTTCAGGGTTTCAGGCGGAGGAAAAAGGGGAAGATCCGGGACCAACGGCTTTCCCCCCTCGCAAAAAGCCGGCGCCAGGCCCGAACAGCGGCGGCAGGGGGGTTATTTTACAGCGGTTTTCTTTTTCACGGGGGCCGGCGCGGCCTTTTTCGCGGCCGCTTTGCGGGCTTTCTCTATCTTGGCCAGCAGCATTTTCCCCTCTTCGTGGGCCGGATTCAGCTGGATAAGTTCATGCAGAGACCCGTAGGCGGCGTCCGTACGCTGGTTCCGGTAGGCGGCGTCGCCGGCCAGCCAGAGCA
>JAPLKJ010000097.1 GCA_026388125.1 Elusimicrobiota bacterium | reverse complement strand
TACTGCCACTTCACCTCGCCCATACGCCGCTACCCGGACCTGATGACGCACCGGGCCATCAAGCAGCTGCTCACGGGCCAGCGGCTGGTGTATTCCATGGCCTCGCTGGAGGGGGCTGGCGTGCACTGCTCTGAGCGCGAGCGCATGGCGGCCGAAGCCGAGCACAAGTCCACGGATATTCTGCGCGCCGAGCTGCTGAAGGCCCAGGTGGGCACGGAGATGGACGGCGTGGTTACGGCCGTTACCGGCGCCGGCGCTTTCGTGCGGCTGGGAGATACCGGGGCCGAAGGCCTGCTGCGCGCGGCCGGCCTGGCGCCCGGCGATGAAATAAGAGTGCAGATAGCCGGCGTGGACACTGCCAAGGGGCAGATAGACCTGGCCTACCCGAAAGCCCAAATGAAAGCCGCGGCTCCCGGCGAGGCCCGAAAGCCCGAAGCCGGCCGCACCGAAGGCCGCCGCCCCGACGTGCGCCGCCTGGGCGCCCGCCCCGCCGAGCGTAAATTCGGCGGAGGCCGCCCTGGGGGCAGCACCGGCGGACGTTCGAACGGAGGCCGCAAGGGCGGTGGCCGTTCAGGCGGAGGACGCTCAGGCGGAGCAGGCTCCTCAGGGTCACGCCCGTCGAATCAGCCCGCCTCCAACTGGAAGCCGCCCACCCGCAAAAAAAGAAGGCGCTAAGAGGGGGGAAGGGCCCTTAAAGCAAGAAGAAGCCGGCGGATTCCGCCGGCTTCTTATTTTTAAGGGAGCGGGTTTATGCGGCGGTTGGGGCCGGTCAGTTTCAGGATGCCGTCGTGGAACGCCACGCCTTCCTTGAACATCGGCAGGTACTTCTTCACCTGGGCCAGCCAGGTATTCCAGTCATGCGGCCATTCGGCGCCCCAGCGGTCGTACCAGCAGGTCACCCCTTTGGAACCGAGGAGACCAGCCAGCTCCGCCGCCTGGTCGTTGAAAGTCTCCCACGCGCCCAGCCCGTGCGCGATAACGATGTAGCCTTCGCGCAGCCGGGCGAGCGTAGACTCGTGGTTCAGGTTCGGCAGGTAGCTGAGCGGCTCGTTGAAAAAAATACCGTGGTCGAAGTAGCCGCCCAGCTCGCCCTGCATGCGGTACACCCCGCTCAGGCACAGCGCGGAATCAAAACAATCCGGGTGCTTCAGGAAAAAGTTGGCGGAGTGAAAAGCCCCGAAACTATTGCCGGTAGCCATGTATTTTTCCGTCACATTGAAGTTCTGCCGCATAAATGGAATGACTTCACGGTTGATGCAGGCCTCGTAGTGCCCGTGCCGGATGCCTATCCATTCGTCGCGCACCGGTTTATACCAGGACTCATGGTCACGCCCGTCCACGGCTACGACCATGATATCACCGCACTCTATATACTCGGCAAGGGCGCCAATCATCCCATGGTCCTCGTAATCATAGAACCGCCCGCAGGAAGTGGGGAAGACAATCACCGGCTTGCCGGCCACACCGTAAGTTTTAAATTCGAAATCATGACCAAGGTTGTGGCTGAAGATCTTGTGGTAGTTGATTTGCATGTTGCCATCCTGGGCTGCGGAAGTATAACGGGATTAATTTTAGTAAATTAACGCCCGGTCGGGCTGATTTTTTATGCCGCGGGGGAATATGTCCGCCTACTGCCAGTATGCTAAAATTGATATACAGTAAAGGACCTCTATGAATTTCGTTTTCCTCTCGCCGCATTTCCCGCCTAATTATTATCTTTTCTGCCGGCGGCTGAAAGCGGCCGGCTTCACCGTGCTGGCCATCGGCGAGCCTGACCTGGGCGAGCTCCGCCCGGAGCTGCGCGAGGCGCTGGACTGGTATTACAAAGTGGACGACCTCCACAACTACGCCGCGCTCAAAGCCGCCTGCGGCTTCTTCACGGAGCGCTTCGGCCATATAGACCGCATAGACTCGCTCAACGAATACTGGCTGGAGACCGAAGCCCGCCTGCGCACGGACTTCGGCATACAAGGCGTACAGGCCGACAGCGTGGCCGACATCAGGCATAAGTCGCGGATGAAAAAGATCTTCCACGCCGCCGGCATCCCGCACGCCCGCGGCCGCCTGGTGCACGAGCCGGCTGACGTTCTGGCGCTGGCGCACGCCGCCGGCTTTCCCGTTATCGTGAAGCCCGACGACGGCATGGGCGCCGCTTTTACCTACAAGCTCGGGAACGCCGCCCAGGTGCGCGACTTCTTCGCCGGCAAGCCTGACCGGCAGTTCATCGCCGAGGAATTCATAGACGGCGACATAGTGACCTTCGACGGCCTCACGGACGCCGGCGGGAAAATAGTTTTCTGCACCTCGCACGTCTACGGCGAGGGCGTAATGGAATCCGTCCTGGCCGATTCCCACATCTATTATTATTCCGCGCGGAAGATCCCCGCCGACCTCGAGGCCGCCGGCCGGAAGCTCGTCGACGGGTTCAAGGTGAGGGAAAGGTTCTTCCATTTCGAGTTCTTCCGGCGCAGGGACGGCTCGCTGTGCGCGCTGGAGGTCAATATCCGGCCGCCGGGCGGCTTCACGCTGGACATGTTCAACTACTCCTGCGACCTGGACCTCTACGCGGTCTGGGCGCGGGTCATGACAGGCGCGCCGCTGACGCTGGAGTACAAAAGGAAATATCACTGCTGCCATATAGGGCGGAAATACCGGCTGCCGTACCGGCACTCCCACGAGGAGATAATGGACAAGCTGGGCGCCATGGTGATGCAGTACCAGGAGCTGCCGCCGGTGCTGGCCCGCGCCATGGGCGACTGCGTCTACATAGTAAGGGCCGAAAAACTGGAAGACATCATGGACGCGGTAAGCTTTATACAGGAACAGCGTTTTTAAGCCTGCCGCCGGAAAATATGCGAAACAGCCTTTTATACTCCTCCTGCTGCTGCCTGTGCCTGGCCCTTTGCGCCGCAGCGCCCAAAGACAGCGCCAAGGCGCCGGCGGCCTCCGTTCCCGCGGCCGCCGCCCAGGCTAAGGCCGCCCGCCCGCCCGCCGTCTCCACCGGCCCGGCAGCCGAGGTGGACCGGCTGGCCGACCAGCTGAAGAGTTCCAATCTGGGCAAGCGCGCGCATGCCGCCTACAAGTTAGGCGAAATGCGCTCAGGGGCGAAAACGGCCGTTCTCGAAATAGCCAACCTGCTGACCGACTCCAACCCCGTAGTGCGCGGCTACGCGGCGGACGCCCTGGCCAAGATCGGCCCCGACGCCGCCAACGGCATCCCGGCGCTGGCCAACGCGCTGTCAGACCCCAGCGACTATGTGCGCGGCTACGCCGCCAACGCCCTGGGGCACATCGGCTTCGAGGCCAGGGAAGCCGTGCCCGAGCTGATCAAGTCGCTGAGGGACCGCCATCCCACCGTGCGCGGCTACGCCGCCAACGCGCTGGGGGACATAGGCGCGGCCATCAGGGAAACTTTGCCGCCCCTCTACAGGGAGCTGCACCACACCGACCCCAAAGTGCGCATACGGGCCGCCCAGAAGATGGGGGAACTGGAGAGCAGGACGAAGATGATAGTGGGAGCGCTGTCCGTGGCCATGAAGGACCGCAATCCCAAAGTCCGCTCCTGCGCCGTAATGTCGCTGGGCAAGACCGGCGCGGGGGCAAAAAGCGCGGTGCCCGCCCTCAGCGGCGCCCTGAAAGATTCCGACAGATGGGTACGGACCTACGCCGCTGAAGCCTTGATAAAGATAGACCGCGACGGGAGATAACGCCCGTTCCGGCCGCAGCCCGGCCTTTACAAGAACGGGGGGAAATCCGCTATAATATATACCATGGGAACTGGCTTTTTTCCGGGATGGTTCAGTGAAACTGAAATACTTGGCAATACCCCGCTGGCCTTTTTATGCGCCCTGGCGGCTTTTGCGGCGGCCTGGGCGCTGCTGCAGCTGATAAAGACCGCGGGCATCGCCCGCCTTAAAGCGCTGGCTAAAAACACGGAAACCGACCTGGACGACCTGGCCGTGGCTATGCTGGAGAAGTTCAAGCGCCTGGAATACTTCCTGGTGGCTTTTTTCGTGGCCACGCATTACCTGCACCGCACCCCCGCTTTCAACACGGCCCTGAACATCCTGCTGCTCGTAGTTTTCACCTACAGGGCCGTCACCATAATCCAGGACCTGCTCTCCTACTGGATACAAAAAGCGGTGGGTGACCGCGGCCTCTCCGATGAGGCGAAGGATTCCGTGATGTACGGCGCCCAGGTGCTGCTCAAGGTGCTGGTCTGGGCGGCGGCGGTACTTTTCGTTCTGGACAACCTCGGGGTGAACATCACCACGCTGGTAGCCGGGCTCGGCATAGGCGGCGTGGCCGTGGCGCTGGCAGCCCAGGCCATACTGGGCGATCTTTTCAACTTTTTCGTGATACTGCTCGACAGGCCTTTCAAGACAGGCGATTATATCACGGTCGACGATATCGAAGGGAACATAGAGCACGTCGGCATAAAATCCACCCGCGTCCGCAGCCTTTCGGGGGAGCTGATAATAATTTCCAACTCCAAGCTGCTCTCCGGCGGCCTGCGCAACTACAACCAGATGGCCCGGCGCCGGGTGGCTTTCAAACTGGGCGTCACCTACCAGACGCCCCCTGAAAAACTGCGCCGCGCTACGGCTATAATAAAGGCGGCGGTAGCCTCCGTGCCCGCCGCGCAATTCGACCGCTCCCACCTGGCCGCCTGTGCGGCCTCCTCGCTCGACCTTGAGACCGTGTATTACGTGACCAGCGGCGACTACGCGCTCTACGCCAGGACCCACGAGGAAATACTTCTCAGGATAGCGGAAGAGTTCCGGGCCGAAGGCATAAGTTTCGCCTATCCCACCCAGACCCTATTTGTTAGTCAGCAGGTTCCCGGTTAACGGGGACAAAGAACCAAGGAGGAAAGGATCAAATGAAAAGAACAATACTACTGGTTGCGGTCTTCGCGCTTTGCGCGGCGGGCCTTCAAGCCGCCACCGTTAAGCCCGAAAAAAGCATAATAGCCGTAGTGAACGGCGCGAAGATCACCGCCGGCGACCTTACCACCAAGCTCTGGTGGCAGCACGGCGCGGCCGGCCTATCGGAACTTATAGACGAAAAACTGGTGTTGGACGAAGCCGCCCGGCTCAACATTAAAGCCGACCCGAAAGAGGTCGACGCGAGGATAACCGCGCTGTCCGCCGATATGGACAAGGAGCAGTTCGAAAAGAACCTGAAATCGGTGGGCTGGACGGACGCCGACCTTAAGGACATGTTCACCCGCCAGCTTACGGTCCGCGACACCGTAACGTCCATAAAGAAAGTGGCCGTAACGGACGAGGACGTGAAGAACTTCTTCGACACCAACAAGGAAAAGCTGGTCACGCCCGAAGCCGTAAAAGTAAGCCAGATCTTCGTCAACACCCAGGCCGAGGCGGACGCCGCTCTCGAATCCCTGGCGGTAGGCGCGGACTTCGGCAAGCTCTCGGCCATGAAATCGGCCGACCCCAAGCTCAAGAAGGACAACGGCAGCCTCGGCTACATCACCAAGGGCACGCTGCTGCCCGAAATAGAAAAAGAACTGTTCAGCCTTGAAGCCAAGAAGTACAGCAAGGTCTTCCCCACGGGCAAAGGCTTCAGCATCTTCTACGTCGAAGAACACAGGCAGCCGCAGCCGGCCGAATTCGAGAAGATCAAGGACGAGCTGAAAGTTATGATGCTCAACCAGGCCCTCTCCCAGAAGCTGCCGGAACTCGCGGTGGAACTGCGGCAGAAAGCCAAGATAGAAGTAATGCCGTAACCGCAGGACTGACGGCGCGGATACAAAGAAAAGCGGCTGCCGGGGAAAACCGGCAGCCGCTTTCTTTTATGCTGCTGCGCAACCGCTCAGCCCGCGGCCTCGTCTTCGGTAACTTCTTTCTTGTCCTTGCCCATGAAATTATGGACCAGGAAATAAACCACCATGGCCAGCATTATCAGCTGCGAAGCGTAGAAATAATGCTTGTCCGAGAAGGTGTACAGGTCGTCGAACCGGCCGTACAGCAGCGAGAAACGGGCCATGACCGTGTTGCCGAAGGCCGCTCCGAAATAGATCATCAGGAAGTAGATGCCTATGTTGGAGACCGTCTTAACGTGGCCCTTATGCTCCACGGAAAAGAAGAAATAGAACAGCACGCAGACCACGCCGAACGCGATCAGCAGCGAGTTGAAGATGGCGAAGGGGGTCATGGAAGCCATCATCGAGAGCGGCTTTATGGTGCCGCCGATCTGGTTGATGAAGTCCGTGGAGAGGCTGGCCGGGATGGCCAGGCCGGAGCCGTACCCCATCAGGAACGTGAAGCCGTAGCGCGAGATCCACGAGATCTTGGGGATGAACTGCGTGACCAGCGAGATCCCCAGGACGGCGGGGATCAGGACCATCCAGTCGTGGTTGACCACGAGCGGCGTCCAGACCTTGGGCCCCAGGATGTTGTAAACATAGACCTGGAACCACCAGCCCATGCCGGCGCCCAGGTAAAGATGTTCCGCGATCTTGAAGAAAGGGTTATCCTTGTAAAGGAAGCTGAAAAGAAATATCGTAAGGCCCGCGGCGATCCACGCGCCCGCTATCATCCATGTTTCTGACATAGTCACCTCTTATGAACGTTTTCCGCCCGGGTCCGCCGCGGACCGCGGTTTACAGATACTTAATTATCAAAAGTATGATATTGGAGGTCAGTATGAGCGCCAGCACCAGCAGGTGGGCCAGGTTCAGGGAATCTATCCCGGAAGTGCCTTTGCCCGGCTGCTTGATCAGGGACTCGTACTCCGCCGCGCCCTTCATGCCGCCGATAAGGCCTTTAAGCTGGCCGGTCTGAAGGTAAGGGCCGTAGCCGGGCTGGCTGATGGCGGTCACGCCGCCGATGACGGGCACCTTGTACTTGTCGCCCACGTAAGCCACCCAGATATCCAGCATCGAGGTGCCGGTGATGTTCACCACCAGCGCCATGTTCTTGTAGTTCTTGATGCCCTGCATCACCGGCAGGGTCCTGGCGTCGGTGCCGTCCTGGTCCTTGTCATAGATGCCGTAGAAATCGGAGGACATCTGCGTCAGCACGGCCACGGCGTTGGCCATGTACGGGAAGATCACGTAGTCTTTGCCGTAAACCTTATTGTATTCCTTGGGCACTTTCTCGAAAGCCTGCTGAATAAGTCCGGTGGCGCCGGCGATATAGGTGACAACGCCCACGCGCAGGTTCTTCTGGAAAGCGTGCCTTATCATCGCAATGGCCTGCGGCTGCAGTTCCGGCCTGGTGGAGGGGTCATAGTCCAGCGAGAAAAGCACGAAGGAGCCGGGGGCCAGCGTATCCATGTAGGTGTACGCGTTCTGCACGTCCCGGGAGATGGTCTTGTTCGGCAGGCCGATGGGCTTTATGATGGGCGCGAACAGCACGATAGCCAGCAGCAGGAAGATCCACCGCCTGTCCAACTTAAAAAATTTCTGGAGTTTTTCCTTAAGCATATGTTCAGTCCTTCCCCATGTATTGTCTTTCGATGCCGAAGATGATCTTGAACGAGGTGACCACGGCGCCGATGGCGATGCCTATCATGATGCCGCGCTTGCCGGCCACGGCGGGATAGCTCATTATCCAGTCTATGACCTGGTCCACGCCCGCGCCGGTCCAGCCCAGCACCGAGGTCCAGATGATCTGGCCCAGCGGCACCTTGCCGAGGATCAGGATGAACGCGGCCACGAACAGCACGAAGGCCTGCAGGGATTTTATCCTGAACGAGCGGTACGCCGTGGACACGATATAGAAGGCGAGGATCGCGAACATCGTGGCGCTCAGCGGGTTATAGATGAAGCTGAAAGACCAGCCCAGCGCGGTCTTGCCGGCGGCGTCCATCTGTTTACCGTGGCAGTATATCGCGGGGACGACCATGGCCAGGAAGCCGATATAGACGAACAGGCTGTAGCCCCAGCCGTCCACTTTCCTGGCGATCTTGCTGTAATGCGAATAGAAGAGGCTGATAAGCCCCAGGAAGAACGCGAACGCGGCCACTATGTTCTCCCACTTGTTCATCATCTCCATGAAATCCACGGATTTCTTATGGGGGATGTAGTAGGAGATCAGCGTGAGCACGCCGAAGACGAACACTATAGCCAGCGGTATTTGTTTTTTTATCAGTTTCATGGTTTAGTAGGCCTTGAACATATTAAGGATCACCTGTACGAACGGGTCCCAGTGGCGCCAGGCGCCCACTCCGACGAAGATGATGCCGAACAGCACGGACACCATGACTATAAGCTTCCCGAGGTCCTGCACCTTGAGGGCGCTCATCAGCATCGGTTCCTTGGAAAGATAGGCCCCGGCCGCGTAGAGTTCTTCGCCCATCAGCGTATAGTCGCAGGCCGTGAAGAAGAAAGGCAGCTGGTGCTCGACGTCCGTGCCCGCTATCTGGATGGCCCCGCTGGTGGCGCCGACTTCGGCGAGCAGCAGGGATTCCGCCATGAAGTAGCCCATGAAGAAGCAGGCGGCGGGTTTTTCGCGCGAGATCATGCCGTCCACCGAGGCGGCGTAGGAGAACTGGTCCTGGCTGACGAAGAAATTGATGTCGTCGCGGTAGGAATCGGGGCGGCCCGCTTCCATATAGGACTGCTTCACGACTTCCTTGCAGACCGTCATCACGATGGGGTCGTAATGGGGGACCTTGATCTGGCTGTCGTACTGGGCGACCTTTTTAGAAACTTCGCCCAGGATGAACGCGGAAGCGATGGTGGAGATCTGGCTCATCGAGCCGATGCCGGTCATGTAATAGATGGGCTTGCCCATCTCGGTGGCGCGGCCGATGGCCTCGTCGATGGCGTCCAGGCCGGCTATGCGGCGGATGAACAGCCCTTTGCGCTTGGCGTGGGAAACCGCCCAGAAGAAAGCGATGATGAGGATCAGCAGGAGGACCAGGTTGTTCATGCGGTCCAGCCTGAACCAGTTGCTGAGCGTCACAACGGAAACGACTTCGCTCTCGGCGGTATTCTTGCCCTTTACCGCCGTAACTTTAAAATGGAAAGGGGAGCCGGTGGACTGCGCCTCGCCGTAGTAATTATTAAGTTCCACCTTCACCGCGTGCTCTTTTATGGAAGTGTCCCAGGCCCAGAAAGGGAGATCGATGTCCTTGCCGGTCCGGGTATCCGCGGGGAACTCTTCTGCTTTTATCCAGCCGCCGGTCTCGAGGGAGGAAACATAGACCTGGTAGGTCACGTCGGGCGTGTCCGAAGGGCGGACGTCCCATTTAAGCAGGGCCGTTCCTCCGACGTCGTAAGGCATGTCTATGACCGTCAGGCCGGCGACGGGGAGAAGGGGATCCGCGGTGGCCTTTTTAGCGGCCGGGCCGGGTTTGGCCGCGAACGTATTCGCGGCCGCGAACAATAGTACTAAAGCGAAACCGAGTTTGTTTTTTGTCATAACGTTCATAATATACATTTTTATCAGGATTAGCGGCAAGAAACATTCTCGCCCGCCGCTACTTCGTCCGGGAGAGCGCCATGTACTGGTCGAAATACTTCTTCTGGTCGGGCCTGTTCCTCATCGCGAACTGGATCAGCTGCAGCGCGGCGGCTTTATTGCCCCCGGCGTATTCAAGCAGGGACATGTTCATAAGGCCGTCGAAATAGGCCAGGTACTGGCTCAGTTTTATCCCGTTAGAGTACTCCGCGGCGGCCTCCGGGAACTCTTTCAGCAGGTTCCCGGCCGCGGCCGCCCGCGCGTTAAAACCGCCGCTTTCCTGCACGGAGAACAAGTCGTGCAGGTACATAAGGAAAACGGTATTCACCGGCGCCGGGGCCGGGCCGGCAGCGAGCCGGTAGAGATAGACGTCATCTTCCATATGGACGTCCTTCACGTATTTTTTCCAGAACCGGTTGAAGAGCTTAAGCTCCCGCGCGTCCCAGGTGTATATTTTATAGCTCTGCACCCGGGTGCCTTCCCGCAGGTTCACCAGCAGATGGGTGATCTTTTCCCTGCCGAGGACGGCGTAAAGTTCGTCTTCGTTCCTGCAGCCTTTTATCCACCTGAGTATCATCGCGTCGTCGTGCACGGCGCCGGCCACGAAAAGCCGCTCGGAGTAATAGCCGCGGTTCTCGCCTATGAACAGCACCTTCGCGTCCGAGTCCAGGTTCGCGTTCATGTAGACGATCGTCTTGTAATAAGGGGAGGGATAGCCTACGTGGCCCCGGCCCAGGTAAGAGTCCTTCGTTTCCCGGCCGTCGACCACCGGCAGCCTGTCGCTGAGGTTGGCGGAAAGCACCGACCAGTAGAAATTCACGACCACCCCGAGCGCGGCCGCGGCCAGCAGCAGGCCTTTCAGATATTTATTGAGCGCGTTGTTGACCAGAAAATACGCGGTCAGCAGGCTCAGCACCGCCAGGCCCGGCAGGAAATACCGCAGGTAATACGAGATCCCGCTCCACATCAGGTACATCAGCGCGAAATAGGCCGCCAGGTATTTAGCTTTCGGGTTTATGTTCCTGAACAGGAACAGCAGCGGGAGGAACAGCAGGAACACCGGGCCGCAGAACGACTCGTCCGTGTTGCCGTTCATCGTCTGGTCCCAGGGGAGCTTCAGATACTCGCCGAACTTGAAGCCGTCGCGTTTGCTGGTCTCGGCCATCAGTATTTGCATTTTATCGTCACTGATGCCCACCCGGCCGAAGATGCCGGAGAGGTACGGGTGAACGGGATTCTTCGTGTACGCGTAATTTTTTATGAGTATCGGCGCCAGCAGCAGGCCGGCGGCAAAGCCCGTCAGGGCCACCTTCTTCGCGATGCACTTAACGTCCGCCCCTTCCCGGTAAAGCTTGAGCGCCAGCAGCGCCATTATGGCCGCCAGCGAGAACACGCCGGTATATTTCATGCCGCACGCCATCCCGGAGAAAATGCCGGAAAAGATAAGCCAGACGGCAAGCCGGGGCCCGCTATAAAGGTAATTATAGAGCGCCCAGAAGCCCAGCAGCTGGAAGAGCGTAACCCCGAGCTCGGTGCCCGTGTTGCGCGAACAGATGGCCGCCATCGGCATGCTATAGAAGATGGCCGCCGCGAGAACGCCGGTTTCCCTGTTGAAATATTTCTTGGCGAAGGCATACACGGCGAAAGCGGAAAACGCCCCCATCAGGAACTGCAGCAGCTTGGCGAGGACGGAATCGCCCAGCAGCAGCCCGACAAGGTACAGCATCTCCATGTTCAGAGGGAAACTGGAAAAGAACGTCTGCGGCATGTTCACTATCCTGTGGCTCAGGATGTAATACTGCGGCACGGCCAGGTGATAGACCAGAGAATCGTAGAAGAACTCGGGCGAAAGCGCCAGCACGAAATTCAGCAGCACGGTGGCCGCGGTCAGCAGGAACAGCACGATGCTCAGCGGGCGCGACCTGACAACGCCCGCCAGAGACGGGACCCCGGCGCCGGGCTGCAGGAAGAGGAGGGGGGTCAGCGCCGCCAGGACCGCGTAAAACACGCCCTTATAAAGCAGGCCGGCGAAGCCCAGGCCGTACGTAAGGTAGGTCAGGACCACCAGGCCGAGGCCCTCGGCGAAGACGAACCGCTCGGCCGGGTCCTCTATGGCGATCTTCAGCCGCCCGAGAATGAAAAGGCCGGTCCCGAAAGCGGCCGCGGCCACCCACGCGGCCAACGCTATATTAAGGAACTGCTGAAGGAAGCCGTACCAGAAAACCGCGGGGGTCAGCGAGAAAAGGGCGTCCTGGAATTCCTGGCCGAAAAAGGGAAAGCGCCGGGAGTAGTTGGAGACGACCGCCCAGCCCCACACGCCCAGCACGGCCAGCACCGCGAGCGCGGGGAGAACCGGCCGAAGTTCGGGCTCTTTGACGGGCGCGGGAGGTTTCTTCAGTTTTTTCATTTGACAGCGTCGATGAACCGGGTGAACAGATAATTCAGGTGTCCCAGCGACGTCACCTCTTTTATCAGCTTAAATATTATCCCGGGCCTCAGGTAAAAGCGCAGGTAGGCTTTGCGCTGCAGCCGCTTCAGTTCCTGCGGGCTCACCGTGCCGGAGTAGGCCACGTTATGCACGAAGAACTTGTCGAAATCTATGTTCCCGAGCAGGCCTTTCTTGTCGAGCTCGTCCCACAGCTCGCTGCCCGGCAGCGGCATGAAATTATTGAACTGCGCCCGGTCCAGGTCCAGCTCCAGGGCCAGGTCGATGGTGGCCTGCATCTCCTCTTTCGTCTCTCCGGGGAAGCCCAGCATGAAAAAGCCGGTGACCTTCAGCTTCGTCTCGTTGAGCAGCGCCACTTTTTCCCGGATCATCTGCAGCGTAAGTTTTTTTTTCGCCAGGTCCAGGATGCGCTGCGAGCCGAACTCCACTCCGACTGCAACGGAATAGCACCCCGCAGCCTCCATGATCCTGAGCATGTCGCGGTCGATGCTGTCCAGCCTTATGCCCGACGGAAGCCCCCACGTGACCTTCGCCCGGCTCCGGGAGAGTTTCTCGCAGAATTCCAGGACCAGCGCTTTATGAATGGTGAAGCATTCGTCCTCGATATGTATTTCCCTGACCCCGAAGTTATCGCTCAGGTATTCTATTTCGGAAATGACGTTATCGATGCTTCTCTTGCGCAGCCGGGTCCCCGAAATGCTTTTGCCGGCGCAGAAAGTGCACTGGAACGGGCAGCTCCGGGTTATGATCAGCGGCGCCGTGGGAAAATTCTTAGCGAACGCGCCGTGCGGAGCGCGGGGATATTCGTCGGGCCGCTGCAGTTCCCAGGCGGGAAAAGAAAGGGAATCCAGGTCTTCCACCAGCCCGGGCGGGTTGACCCTAACTTCCTTGCCGTCCCGCCAGATCAGCCCGGGCACTCCGGCCCGGTCCTTGTCCAGGCCGCCGGCCGCCAGATACCCTGCAAATTTCCGGAAGCCTATCTCCGCCTCGCCGCGGAAAGCGAAATCCAGGTCTTTAAGAGCCTTAAGGGTCCCGGCGGGGTCGCCCGAGGGATGCGCCCCGCCCGCGACGGTGACGGCCGCGGGGTTAACGGATTTTACGATCTCAAGATGTTTCTTCAGCGAGCTGAAATCGTAGGAGAACATCTGGAAACCGTAGATGTCGTAAGGTTCTTTCCGCACCAGGTCCGCGAAGGAGGCGTAAGTGAGCTTTTCCTTAAGACAGTTGAGTATCCTTACCTCATGCTTGTCTTTGAGCAGTTCGCTGGCCAGGTACCCGAGCCCCAGCGACGGCATGATCACATAGCTTCTGTTGATGGGGTTTATCAGGATGATCTTCATAAGTTGACGAAGCTATGGCTCGAACGGCCATAGCTTCGCGCGGACGCACTGAGAAGGACCGGGCCCGGACCGAAGGGGGGGTTCACTTTTCAAGCACTTCTATATTCGCCCTGGGGATCACCAGCGTCTCGCCGCCGGGCAGGTCCACTTCCAGCACGCGCACGTGCGATTCGCTGCCCACCTTGGTAAGCTCGGGGGGGAGCGACTTCACGATGCCGATGACGCCGAAATGGGGCTCGCGGATTATGCGCACGGGGTCGCCGGGTTCTATCCAGCCGCGGCCCTGTTCTTTCTTGCAGGTGGTCACGTTCTTCGGATAGCCGGGCACCAGGATCTCGGGCCGCATTACTCCGGCGCGGATCTGCGTAGCCCCGGAAACCGAGGCCCGCTCGCCGTTCCTGGAGGAAAGGAGCTTGAAAGTGTATTCGGCCATCGGGATCATGCCGAAGCCCTCGGTGACGATGATCGTCACGCCGATCTGCTCGGTGCCGGTGACGGCCACGCCGATATCGTAGCCCAGCAGCTGGCGCAGGTCCCGGTCGTGGATGCCGCCCACCACGATGGCGTGCACCCCCAGCTCCACCGCCCGCTTTATGGTGGCCAGGCCCGCGTGCTTGCCGCCGATGACGATCTTCCCCTTGTGGGTCTCGTTGAGCCCTTCCGGGGTCAGGTCCTCGTCGGGGCTGCTCACGGCCACAGCGATCTCGCCGTTGGTCTCGCCGCCTATGCCGAAAATGCCCTGGATGAACGTGCCTTCCGACTCCACGGTCACGCCGAAATTGGGGGTAACTTCCACCACTTTGCCTTTCACGTACGCCTTGATGGGCAGCACTTTCGGCGGCTCGCGCAGCAGCACCTGCCCCGTCACGGTGGAGATGGTCTCAACGGTGCCCTCCACCGGGGACTCCACTACGGTCTTGAACCATTTAATGAAAGGCTTGTTCTCGGCGAGGACCTCGCCCTTCCGGATCGGGTCGCCTTCCTTCTTGAGCAAGAAGCCGGGGATCTCCTCGGGGCCCACCGCCAGGCGGTTGGCGACATTGACGGAAAAGACCTTGCCGGGCAGCTGCGTCTGCGCCACAATATCCAGGGCCTCCACCTCTTTGCCCAGCTCGGCCAGCACCTTGCCGGGGATCGGCAGCAGCCTTTTCTTCCTGAGCACCGTGCAGGGAATGACCTTAAGACCGGGTGTGTAAGCGTGCGCCATAGTTATTCTCCTTAAAAAAACAGAAGCCGATAATCAAGAATCCAGAATCGAGGATCTGGGATTTCTTGTTCTCCTGATTCTCGATTCCCGATTCCAGATCGTTCTTTACACCGGATACATGTCCATCGCCTTGTACCACTTGTTGAGGTCGGCGATGCGCTTGGCCGGGGTCTTGGCCAGGTCGAACGGCCTGCCGCGCCCGTCGAGCACCACGCCCACCACGCCGCCCTCTATATTCGCTTCCACCTTGTTGCCGGGCCCGGCGCCCATGTCGAAGCCCTTGGCCGGCTTCACGATGGCCTTGCCCTTGGGGGATTCGAACGGGACGTGCAGGATATCGCCGAAGCGCAGCTCGCCGCTGTGGCGCCGGCCGCCCTCTTCGACAAGTTCCCAGTCCATTATGACCTGGCCTTCCTTGTCCAGGCCTTTCGGGGCCAGGCAGGTGCCCAGCCGCACCAGGCAGTCGTGGTAGAACACGTCCAGGGCCGCTTTCTCGCTTATCTGCGCCAGCACGCCCAGGTGCGGCATCATGAAGATGGAATCGACGGCTATCATGGTAACGCCTTCCGGCTGGTAGGCGTCTATCATCATAAGCATGGACTGCGTGCGGCGGGGGGAATGAGCGAGGATGCCGCCCGAACCGATGATGTAGTTAAGGTTCATCAGGCTGATGAGGCCACCGCGTGCTCTATCTGCAGGTCATCCACGGTCTGCGGGATCGTGGTGGGGCGTATCATCTTGTTCTTCAGGCGGTTCCTGAGGTCCTGCTCGTCGAGGCTGAAAGGCAGCCAGCGCAGGATATTGGGCAGCCCCGCTTCGGCCATCACGTTGGAGATGGAGTAGCTCATGCCGAGGTTGGCGCTGACGGTGCGGTTGAAAACTTCCGAGAAGACGGAGAACACGTCGGTGGTGGCGCCGCCGATGTCCACGGCCAGCACGTTGAAATTATTGGCCTTGGCGAACTTCTCCGTCATCACGCCTACGGCCGCGGGAGTGGGCATGATGGGCGCGCCCACCATCTTCATCAGCTTCGGGTAGCCGGGGGCCTGCTGCATCACGTGCTCGAGGAAAATGTCATGGATCTTGTGGCGGGCCGGCATCAGGTTCTCTTTCTCCAGGGAAGGCCGCAGGTTCTCGGTGACGATCAGCGCCGTGCTCGAGTCCAGGATCTCCTTTACCTGCCCCTGCGCCTTGTTGTTGCCGGCGTAAATTACGGGAAGTTTATAGGAGGCGCCCAGGCGCGGCTTGGGGTCGGCGGCCTTCAGGAACTGCGCCAGTTCCACCACGTGGGTCACGCTGCCGCCGTCGGTGCCGCCGGAAAGCAGCATCATGTCGGGCCGCAGCTGGCGGATGCGCTCTATCTTCTCGTGGTCCGCGCGGCCGTCGTTGGAGGCCAGCACGTCCATCACTATGGCGCCGGCGCCCAGCGCGCAGCGCTGCGCCGATTCGCCGGTCATGGCCTTCACGGCCCCGGCCACCATCATCTGCAGGCCGCCGCCGGCCGAAGAGGTGGAAACGTAGATATCCGCGCCGACGTTGCCGTTGTTGGGCGTCAGTATCTTTTCGCCGTCCAGGATCTTCCGGCCGGAAAGTTCTTCCACCTCGGTGATGGCGTTGAGCACGCCTTTGGTGACGTCCTCGAACGGAGCCTCCACCGTGGTGGGGGCCTCGCCCCTGAAGGAAAGAAATCCACAGCTTTGGGGTTTTCCAGCAGCTTGATTATTCTTTCCGACTCCGCGCGGCCGAAAAGCTCGGAAAGTATCGGAGTAAGGAAGATCAGCGCCTGGGCGCCCAGATTATGGAGCGGTTTGGTGCTCTCCATGGCCAGCGCGGTGGTGAATTCCATCTTCCGGCCGCGGACCTTGTTCGCCAGCCCGGACAGGTAAGCCTTTTCCCCGGCGGTAACGTCAGGATGGTCCGGCAGTTTAAAAGCGTTGGTCCAAATGCCCATTGGATTTATTCTACATAAAAATAAAGACGGGAAGAAACGCGGGCCGGCCCGATTGAAATAGTGAGCGCAATTAATGTAGACTAAAAAAACCGGCCCGCACGGTTACGGCAGCGGGCCACGCGAGGTTCTATGAACGATTATACTCCACACCGCAACGAAGGGTTTACACTGGGAAAGCTTATAATCCTGAGCGTCCTCCTTACTCTTGCCCTTATTTTCGGGATAAAGCATTACATAAGGGGCAATTCGGAGGAGGCGCCGCCGCCGGCCGCCGAGGCCGACCCCTTCAAGGCCGACAACACTATCCGCAACGCTACCCCCAACCCCGGGTATAACCCGGCCAGCAGGCCTGAATCCCTCGGCGGGGGCGGCTCCATCGAGATGTTCAAACAGACCAACGCCGGTTACGCCAGGGAAGCCGAGGCGGAAGCCGCGGCCGAGGACGCGCCCGCGGCGCCGGAAGTAAAAAAAGCCACGGCCGCGCCCGCTGCGGGGACGAAACCCGCGCCCAAAAAAGCCGCCGCCACCGTCATCCCCCGGATGCAGCCCGCGAAAGGCTTCGGCATCCCCGGCGAGAGCGGGACCTCCCCGGCCTCCCTGATGCCCAAAGGGGCCGGCACGCCGGATATTTCATCAATGATCCAGAACGCCACGAAAGGCGTGCAAAAAAAACATTAAAAGGGAGGCAGTGTCACTTGCCGCCGGCCGCGGCCTTGCCTTTGGGAGCGGCGCGCGGGGCGGCCGCTTTTGTTATCAGCGAGGGGGACGCCTTTATCAGGTAGTCCGGCTTCAGGCGGCATTTTTTCGCCTTGCCGGCCGCCAGTTCCAGCACGAATTTAGCCGGGGCGGAAACTCTGGCCACCTCTATCTCAGGCTGTTCCGGGTTCGACCGCGGCACCCTGTGAAAGATGTTCCTGACCTTCATGTTCCCGTCGAGGAACACTATATCCAGGCTTATGTAGGTGCTCTTCATCCAGAAAGTCCTGGGCCCGTCCTCTTTGAAGACGAACAGCATGCCCGCGTTGTCGGGCAGCGTTTCCCGGAACATCAGCCCGCGCTCCTGGGTCTGGGGGGTGAGCGCGAGTTCGGCCTCCACCACGGAACCATCGGGCATGGTCAGAGAAACTATCCCCGGGGTCCCGCTTTTTTCCTCCGCGCAGCAGTTGCCGCAAAGGACCGCGGCAAGAAAGACGGCAAGTAAGTTATTGTTGATCTTCATAAATTCCCGCCGCTCCCGGCGGCCGCCGGGCCGCGGCTGCCTGAAAAAGCAACGCCGCGGGTGAACGCGCGTTCACGGGCCGCCCGGCGACGTTCTACAGCGAGGTCGTGACCAGGGTTTCAGTGGACAGCACGCCCGGTATGGAACGGATCTTCTGTACCACTACGTTCGAAAGGGAGGGCAGGTCTTCCGTTTCCATATCCAGCACCAGGTCCCAGCGGCCGAACACGGCGGACATATGGACCACGCATTCCAGCGAGCGCAGTTTAGCCAGGGTCTGCTGTTCCTTGCCCGGCAGAAGTTTCACAAGCACAAGTCCGGTAACCATAATATTTTCCTTAAGCCTTCGGTAGTTCCAGCGGGCCGCGGGCCCGCCTGCCACCTATTATAACTATCGGGCAACGGCGTATCAAGTGCGGCGCCGCCGGCAAATTGAATATAATAATGCCGAACCATGCGCGCGCTCATACAGCGGGTAAAGCGGGGCGGGGTAACAGCCGGCCGCGAACACAGGGCCATCGGGCCGGGCCTGGTGCTTTTCCTGGGCGTGGGGGAAGGGGACTCGGAGGCGGACGCCGATTTCCTGGCCTCGAAAACCGCCAACCTGAGGATCTTTTCCAACGCCGCCGGGAAGTTCGACAAATCGGTGCTCGATATAAAAGGCGAAGCCCTGGTCATCTCCCAGTTCACGCTTTACGCGGACACCGCAGGCGGCCGGCGCCCGGATTTCACGAAAGCGGCGAAGCCCGCGGAAGCGAACCGCCTTTATGAATACTTCACGGCGTCCCTGGCAGGAACGGGCGTGCCGGTAAAGACGGGCGTATTCGGCGCCGACATGGAAGTGGAGCTGCTCAACGACGGCCCCGTTACCATCTGGCTGGACAGCGCCGCTGACGGCAAAAAGAAACCCGGGCGGTCTTGACAACGCTGTCCCTATATATTAATTCCTGAATGAAAAACATTTTCAACAACCCATTGACCGCCCTGCTGCTGCCGGCGCTGCTCGTGCTGGCCGGCTGCATGCTCAACCCGGCCCTGTACAAGAAGGGCGCTTTCTCCGTGGACGACTGGGAAACCTGGACCAGCTGGAACGACGACTTCGGCGAGCACAGCGTCTCCTACGGCGAGCTTTCCTACCGGCTGGGCGCCGGCCAGGACGATACCTACGATATGCCTTTCAACGGCCGTTCCCCCGGCCTGATACTTTCAAGGGAGCTAACGGGCCGCAACTGGAGCGCGGAAGCGCACGTCCGCTTCAAGGTTCCCGCCGGCGGGCTGAAAAGGTTTTCCTTCGGCGTCTGGGCGGGGGGCGAATACGTAAGGCCGTCCCTGGGCAGCCCGGCCGCCGTGCTGAAACTGCTGGTACAGCGGCGCAACGGCCCCAAACCCGACGACGACGCTTTCCTGATAACCGCCCCGCCGCTGAAGGAATCGGCGGTGAAGATACCTAAAGAGGCGAAGGCCCTGCGCTTCGACCGGTCCGGCAATTCTTTCGCCGTTTCGTATTCGCTGGACGGCAAGGAGTTCAGGCAGGCGCTGCGCGTGGAGTCGGAGGACGCGGCGGCCGCGCCGTCGCAGAAATTTTTCGTGAGCGGCCTGGCCGAAGGGAACCCGCAGGGCGCCTACGCGGAATTCACCAGCCTGACGATCAACGGCAGGGAAACCCTGCGGTAACACAGGTTATAGTTTTATTTTAACAGGAAGGTCTTTACTTTCTCTATATCCTTGCGGTAAACCTCCGACTTAAGAAGCTCGGCGTGGAACTGGTCGCCGAACACCTTGCCGGCGGCGATGTCGGTGGGAAAATGCACGCCGCCTATCACCCTGTCCAGGGCTATCTCGTCGGCCTTGGCAAAGAACTCCTCCCTGCGCTCCGGCATTATATCCGTCAGCACGCTGGCGAAGACCCGCGAGAAAGTGGAGTGGCCGCTGGGATAGGAATAGCCCCAGCTTTTTTTAATGCACGGCACGGCCTGGCCGGGATAGGCGGCATAAGGCCTGGGCCGCCGGTAGCGGTTCTTCAGGTTGGTGACTGCGTCTTCCAGGTCGGAGACCACGTGGCCGAATAATTCTTTCACTTCGGGCGGCAGCGGCGCGGGGAAAGGGCTTTTCGGGCCCCAGAACGAATCGTACTCGAACTTGGCCGTTTCATTGGCCTTGGCGCAGTCGGCCTCGGTGCGCTTAGCCTGCCAGTCCATGATAACGGCGCGGTCGGCATTCTGCGCTTCGGAATCCGGGACGGGGGGAGGCGCGAACTCGATGGTCTTATATTGTTCAGAAGGCACGTAATAAACGTGCAGCGGTACAATATGCGCTTGTTTACCGACGGTCCGTAAAGCGGGAGAACACCCCGCAAAAGCCAGCGCGACGAAAAGCAATACCAGCCGTTTTTTCATGAAGTTCATGGACCAATTGTACAAAAAATCATAAAACAGACTTTGTAGACGGCTGAGAGCCGGGCGCGGGCCGGCCGGAATTTCTGTTGTAAACAAGCTTTAAAATTCAAATAATATTCATATGACACCAGCTATCAACGAAAAGCGCATGGTCCAGCTGTTCTGCGACCTGGCGCGCATCACCTCCCTTTCCGGCAAAGAAGGCGCCATAGCGCGGCGCCTTTCCATACTCCTTAAGTTCATGGGCGCCGAAGTCTGCATCGACGACGCCGGCGGCAAAATAGGCGGCGAAACAGGCAACCTCATCGCCCGCTTTCCCGGCACCGGCCCCGGCGCGCCTTTCCTGCTGTCCGCCCACATGGACACCGTCGGCCCCGCCAACAACATACGCCCCCAGACCCACAAGGACCGCATCACCTCCGACGGCACCACCGTGCTGGGCGCCGACTGCAAAGCCGGCATAGCCATCATCATAGAAGTGATAAAAGCCCTCGAAGAGAACAAGATACCGCACCCGCCCATAGAGCTCGTTTTCACCATCAGCGAAGAAATGGCCCTGATGGGCGCCAAGTACCTCGACTATTCCAAACTGCGCTCCCGCTACGGCCTTATCTTCGACAACGAACAGGCCCTCGAGAACGTCATCGTCAGCGCGCCCGCCGCCGACATGATGGAAATAAAGGTCTACGGCGCCGCCGCCCATTCCGGCGTCGCTCCCGAGAAAGGCATCTCCGCCATCAAGGTGGTGTCCGAAGCCATCTCCGGCATGAAGCTGGGCCGCATAGATGCCCAGACCACCGCCAATATAGGCTTCATCTCCGGCGGCAACGCCATAAATATCGTCCCGCCGCTGGTGGAGCTCTCGGGCGAAGCCCGCAGCCACGACCCCGCCAAGCTGCGCCGGCAGACCCGGCACATGGAAGACTGCCTGAAACGGGCCGTGAAAAAAATAAAAGTGCGCGCCGACGGCCATATAATAACCCCGCGCTACGAATTCCTGGTGGAGCAGAAATTCCCGAACCTGCGCATAGACAAGACCAACCCCGTGCTGCCGCTGATAGCCGCCGCCATGCGGGCGGAAGGCCTTAAGATGAAACCGTCGATCTCGGGCGGCGGCACGGACGGCAACATCATGTACGGCCACGGCATCAAAGCGCCCATACTGGCCACCGGCATGCGCGAGGTGCACACCACGCGCGAATACCTGGACCTGAAAGATTTCTTCGGCTGCGCCCGCCTCACCATGCGGGTCATAGCCGGTCTTTCCACGACAGCCTGAGCTATAAGTGCTAAAATCTCCATCCATGCCGAACCCTACCGACACGGCCAGCCCCGAAAACACCGGCCCAGCCGCGCTCACGCAGGCGGCCGCCGCGCAGCCGCCGCACGCCGGGCACCGGCACGGCGGCGCGGCGCTGTATTCCCTGGCCGTACTTTCAGGGCTGCTGCTTACCGGGGCTTTCGCGCCGCTGGCGTCCTGGGCCGTAGCCTGGGTGGCGCTGGTCCCGCTTTTTTCAGCCGTCCTGAAAAGCCGCGGCCCGCGGCAGGCGGCGCGGCTCGGCGCCGTGGCCGGCCTTGTCTTCTACGCCATTTCCCTGCGCTGGATGCCCAACGCGGTCTACGGCGTGGCGCTGATCTTCTGGTCCATCTTCTCCCTGTGGCTGGCCATGCACGCGGCGCTGGTACGCGGCCTCTGGACCCGGCTTGAAAAAAAAGGCGCGGCCGGCGCGCTGGCCTGGACCGCCGCCGCGGCCATAAGCTGGGCCGGCATAGAATATTTCCGCTCCGAGGTCTGGCTGCTGCCCTGCCCGTGGCTGGGCCTCGGCTACAGCCAGGCCGGCAACCCGCCGCTGCTGCAGACCCTCAGCGTCTGGGGCGTGTACGGGCTGTCCGCCTTTATTGCCGCCTTCTCCGCGGCGCTGGCGCTGCTCGGGCGTAAAATAAAGGTCCCGGCCGCCGTGCTGGTCTGCGCGCTGCTCGCCGCGGCGCTCTGGGGCAGGCACAGGCTGGCCGCTTTCAGCCCGGAGGCGGGCACGCCGCTCAAGGTAGCCCTGGTACAGGCCGAGAACGCTCCCGTTTCGACCCTGATAAGATACAGCCTCCTCCCCGAAGCGCTGGACGCCGGCCTGCTGCTGTGGCCGGAAAATTCCGTCATGCTGCCCGGCAGCAAGACCGCCGCCTACCTGCGCCTGCTCGAAAAAGAACTGAAACCCTCCCGCGCCGTTACCACCGCGCTCGGCGTCGGCATAAACGTCACGGAGAACGGCCGTTTACGGCGCGAGAATTTCATGCTGTTCCTGAACAGCGCAAAAAAGCCCATAGGCCGCTACGACAAGATGCACCCGGTGCCGCAGATAGAAGCCGGCCTGCCGGCCAGCCGCAGGGCCGCGGCGGTGAACACCGAACTGGGGAAACTGGGCCCGCAGATCTGCTACGACCTCGCCTTCGAGGACGGGACGCGCAAGGTTACAGCGCAGGGCGCGCGGCTGCTGGTCTCCCCGACGCTCGACCCGCGGGAGTGGGGAGAACTCCAGCACACCCAGCACTCCGACATGTCCGGCGCGCGCGCGGTGGAAGCCGGGCTGTGGCTGGTGAGGGCGGCCTCCTCGGGCCGCTCGCAGATAATCGACCCCCTCGGCGCGCAGCGCGCGGCGCTGGAGAAAGGCGAAGGCGTGCTGACCGGCACGGCCTACCTTATGGACGGCGGAACTTTTTACACGCGCCTGGGCTGGCTGTTCGCGCCCGCGGCGCTGGCCTTCACCATACTGACGGCGGCCTGGCTGCTGGCCGGCAGTTACCCCCGGCGCCGGGGCAACGGAACCTTGCAAAGAACCTAGAGGAACAAAAATGACCGAAACAAAGACCGAAGAAACCTTTATAGGGAAGTTCATGGTGCTGAAAGGCGCTGTGCGCGAGCTGTGGATAATCTTCGGCACCAAGATCATGACCATCCTGGCCTACAGCGTGGTCAACTCCACGCTGGTGCTGTGGCTGTCGTCGGACCTGGGCTTCGGGGACAAGTCGGCCGGCTTCGTGGTGGCCACCTGGTCCACCGCGCTGACCATCTTCACCGTGATGGTAGGCTCGCTGGTGGACGCGGTGGGCATCCGGAAATCGCTGCTGGCCGGCTTCGGGCTGGCCACGGCGGCCCGCCTGGTAATGGCTTTCTGCGCCATAAAATGGATAGCGCTGCCCTTCGGCCTGTTCCCGCTGGCGCTGGGCGAGGCGCTGCAGACCCCGGTGATGGTGGCGGCCGTCAAGCGCTTCACCAGCACGAAACAGCGCTCCATAGCTTTCTCGGTCTACTACGCCATGATGAACGTGGGCTTCGCCGTGGCCGGCTGGACCTTCGACCACGTGCGCTCCGGCCTTGGGGAGTACGGCCACTACAACGTGCCGCTGCTCGGCTTCCATATAAGCACCTACCAGACCATCATCCTGCTGGGCGCGCTGTTCACGCTGCCCAACCTGGTGCTC
>JAPLKJ010000261.1:15238-17754 GCA_026388125.1 Elusimicrobiota bacterium | reverse complement strand
GCCCGTGCGGTCCATCGGCTCGAGGAACAATTCCATGCGTCCCCCGCTTTTAGCGGCGGCCTGGGCGGGGGCTCCGGCGGCGAACGCCCGGCCCGCGGGCAGGCAGAGCAGCAGGGCCAGCGCCAGCCGGATCATTTCCCTTTCCTGCTCAGCAGCTGGCGGATGCGGATGGACAGCTCCTGGATATCGAAAGGCTTGGTAAGGTATTCGTCGGCGCCCAGGCTGAAGCCCTGCGTCTTCTCTTCGGCCGACAGGAACCTGCCGGTCATCATTATCAGGATGAAGTCCTTAGAGAACCTCCGGAGCTCCTGGCAGATCTGGAACCCGGAGGAGTCGGGCAGCTGGATATCCATTATGACCACTTCCGGCTTGTGCTTCTTCGCCAGGTCGATGCCGCTCTTGGCGTTGCCGGCCTGGAAGCAGGCGAACCCCTCCAGCTCCATGACCTCGGCCAGGCTTTCGCGCAGGTGCGCGTCGTCGTCTATGATCAGAACTCTTTGTGCAGCCATATTTTTCTCCAGTTGTGTATCTGAAACCGGGAGCGGGGCCCGGGCCCCGCTCCGCCGGCTTTATTTGCCGGGAACCAGCTTGTAGCCGACGCAGGGCACGGTGTGCACGTAGTGCGCGGCCTTGCCCATCTTCGAGCGCAGCCTGCGCACGTGCACGTCCACCGTGCGCGGCGAACCGAAGTAATTGTAGCCCCAGACGCGCTCGATAAGGTACGGCCTCGACAGCACGCGGTTGGGCGAACTCAGGAACACGTAGAGCAGGTCGAACTCCTTGGCGGTCACGGTGATCTCTTTGCCGTTGATGCACACGGTGTAGCTGGACATGTTGAGCTCTATCTCGTTGAGCTTCAGCACTTCGTCGGCCTGGATGTTGACGGTGCGCCGCACCACGGCCCGGATGCGGGCAATGCTCTCGTGCAGGTCCTGGCTGTAGGACAGGCACTCGTCGGCGCCCAGCTGGAAGAAGGCCAGCTTGTAGGAGATCTTGGGCGTTTCGCGGCCCGCGGGCCCGTGCGGCATGATGGTCTGCATCGTAAGCCCCGAGGGCATATGGTCCAGCACCGTGTCGGGGGATTCGAGCACCGCTATCACCGGGATGTTCTTGTTCTTCGCCCTGAGGTTCTTGAGGAAGCTCAGGCCTTCCTCGTCGGCCAGGTTCTGGCCTATCATCACCAGGTCGAAGGATTTTTCCGAGAGCATGCCCATTACTTCCCGGGACCGGTGCGCGGTGGCTACGGCATAGCCCTGCCTGGAAAGCATTTCAAGGATAAGCGAAGCCCTTGAAAGGTCTTTTGAGGCGAAAATAATGTTGATTTTCACAGGTTCTCCTAAGAGGCCCTGAAATTCCGAAGCGCTGAAGCCGGCGCTGCAAGCGCGGCTTCAGCTCTCCGGCGCTTCAGCGCCATGTTTATTCGTGGTCGTGCACTTCTTCGATGTCGAGGGTAAACCCGCGCAGGCCCAGCACTCCGCTGAAAACATTGTAGACGAAGGCGGAAAAGACCAGCACGGCGGAGCTGATGATCACGTAAAGCAGGGAATAGAGGCCCACGCTCATCGCTTTCTGGAGAACCGTCATCGGGGCCAGCTGGGGGTCCGGCACTATAAAGAACTTAACCCCGCCGCCGAGCAGCGCGAGAACGAAGATCACTATCGGGACCGAGGACGTAACCAGCGAACCTACGCTTATGTTGCGGACTTCGAGCTTCATTTTTCCCTCCGGTAAATAAGCCTATCCCGG
The DNA here is from genome assembly GCA_026388125.1 of Elusimicrobiota bacterium. Classification (GTDB taxonomy): domain Bacteria; phylum Elusimicrobiota; class Elusimicrobia; order Elusimicrobiales; family UBA9959; genus UBA9959. The sequence goes on along the minus strand of JAPLKJ010000261.1, from coordinate 16,008 downwards.
CGCCTCAGGCGCCTATGCCATTATAATACATAATTTTCGGGCGGTAGAAGCGCGAACAGGCCGGCGGGCTCACATCTCGATTGACTGCTTGGGATAGAAAAGTATCAGCGTGCGGTTGGTCTCGGCCGTCTGGCCGACGTGCAGGATGCGGACGTTGTGGTTCTTGTTCTTAAAAACGGCCTCCCCCTCCACCACTTTGTCGGGCTGCTCGAACGCCTGCCCTACCAGGCGCAGCAGGGTCTGCTGCTGGCTGTCCACCACGTCGAGCAGGTGGATGTTCTTGGAATCCACCCCCGGCGCCAGCTCGAAATTGGCGTAAAGGATATTGTTATTCTCGTCCACTACTATCACGTAGTTGGAGGACGGCACGGTCATGCCCAGCAGCGAGCGCCACCAGCGCTGTTCGGCGTCCTTATAGGTGCGGTCGCGGTTCGAGATGCCCTCTATCTCGGCCTTCATCTTGCCCATCAGCCGCGTGACGGCGCCGGCCAGGTCCCCGATCTCGTCGCTCCTTTCCGGGAAGCGCAGCTCGAAATTCTTGAGCGAAATGCCCTCCACGCTTTCGCGCAGCATGTCCACCGGGGCGAGCACGTAGTGATGCAGGAAGAAGTAAAGCGGCAGCCCCAGCAGGAACAGCACGCCCAGCGCCCCGAAAACGTATTTGCGCATGGCGGAGCCGATAAGCACCTCGGCGCCGGCCCGGGAGACCAGCAGGTTTATGATGCCGATGATCTCGCCCCGCACCGACAGCGGGATGGCGATCTCGTAGA
>JAPLKJ010000261.1:0-15227 GCA_026388125.1 Elusimicrobiota bacterium | reverse complement strand
CCGACAGCGGGATGGCGATCTCGTAGAAAGGCTCGCCGCTGACCTGGCGGACCTTGGGCGACTTCGTCAGGTACGCCTGGTTGATGGCGTCCGTCGGGGGCGGCACCTGCGCCTTGAACTCGTCCCAGTTCATGCCCATAAAACGGGATTCTTTGTGCCAGCGCACCCTGCCCTCGCGGCTGAGATAGATGATGGAGGTTATGCGCTCGTCCTTGGCCAGCGACATCATGATGTCGTACTCCTCGAAAGTGATGGCCTTGGGACTGTTAAGCAGGCCGTTGCGCATGGTGGGCGCGTAGACCTTCACGGTCTCTATGACGTCCTGTTTCAGTTTCTCGTCGAAGGTCCACTTGAAAAGATTGTAATAGAAAACCCCGCCCAGCACCATTACATAGACGCCGACGCCAAGGAACCAGAAAAGCCATTTCATTGAAAGCCGCATAATTATTGAGAACCTCTTGGGAATAGTATACCCGCAGCGGATTAACTGAAAGTTAAATAAATGTTAAGACTTTAAACCGCCCGGGCGGCCCCGCCGCCCGGCGCGCAGCGCCGGGCGCCCGTTTTACTGCCCCCCGGCGAGTATCTGTTCTATGCGCTTCAGCCCGGCGGCGGTGTCGGCGTTCTCGGGGTCGAGCTGCTTGGCCACGGTCCACTCGCTGCGGGCTTTTTCGTAATTGGAGTTCTGGAAGAACTTGAGGCCCTCGAGATAATGCTGCTGGGCCGCCAGGCGGTTCTCCGCGCTGACGCCCTGCGGCTTCTTCACGACCTCTTCCACGGAGACCCCCTTGCGGGCGGCCTCCTCTTCGGCCTTCTTAGCCTCCTCGGCCTCTTTGGCGCGCCGCGCCTCCTCCTCTCTGGCGCGCCGCGCGGCCTCTTCGCCGCGGCGCTGCTTCTCGGCCGCCTCTAGCTTCATCTGCTCGCGCGCCCGCAGCACCAGCTTGTCGAGGTACGAAAGGTTGGAACTGTACGGCCTGGCCTTGCCCCACTCGGCGATGGCCTCGTTGTAGCGCCGGGTGCCGTAAAGCTTCTTTCCGGAGGCGATGTAACCGCTCTCGATCTCGTTCTTCACTTCCAGCAGCAGCTTGTTGGCCTTGGAATCGCCCGGCTGGGTCTCCAGCGCGCGCTTCAGGCCCTCGTACGCGTCCTTCAGGTTGCCCTGCGCGTAGAATTCCAGCGCCACCTTGAGCTGGTCATTGGCCTTTTCCTGGCGCATCTCGTCCTCGATGCGGGTGATCCACTCCATGTTGCGGGCGTCCTTCGGCTTTATCAGCAGCGCGCTGTAGAAATTATCCAGCGCGCCCTTAAGGTCGTGCAGGTTATAGGCTTCCACGCCTTTCTGCGAATAATATTCGCGCAGGTCCTCTTTCATCTTGGCGTACCAGTACTTCGCCTTGATGTTGTTGGGGGAAAGTTTTACGACCTCCTCCATCTTTTTATGGGCCTCCACTATCCGGCCGTCCGTATACAGGCCGAGGGCGGTCCGGAAGCGGTCCTCCAGCATTATCTTTTCGCTGAAGGAGGGGCGCAGGCTCCCGCGCAGCTGGGAGGAAGCCTCCAGCAGCATCTGCGCGTCGGCGTGGTTGGGATCGATGGCCAGGATCTTGGAGGCCAGGTCTTTGGCATCGTCGTATTTGCCGGCGCGGTAATACTCGAAAGCGTTCTCGTAAACGTTGCTCAGCATGCTCTCCTGGATCTTCATTTTCTCCAGCCTGACGGTCTCGAAGAACTTCTTTTTCTCGTCGAATTCGTTGAGGCTGCCCAGGCCGATCTTATGCATGTCGAGGAAAAGCGATTCCTCGCTCTTTACTTTCATCCGCTCCTGCGCGGAAGCCGGCGCGCACAACGCCGTCAGTACCGTTACCGCGAAAATTATCTTTGTCATAAAAACCTCGTCTTAGAACGGCATGCCGCCCTGTATCAGGTCGCTGATCATGGGGGCCAGCATCAGTATGAACACCGTCGGAAAGATGAAAATAAAGAGCGGGATGAGCATCTTGGTGGAGGCCTGGGCGGCCAGCTTCTCGGCCTTGTTAAGGCGGCGGAAGCGCAGGTCGGCCGAATAGTTGCGCAGCAGCTCCACCAGGCTCGTGCCCAGCTCGTCCGACTGCACGATAAGCCCCACGAAGGAGCGCACTTCCTGCAGCCCGGTGCGCGTGGACAGCCGGCGCAGCGCGTCGCGCCTGGAGTAACCGAGGGAAACCTCGTTTATGGTGCGCTCTATCTCTATCTCCAGGCCGGTCTTCACCGGGGCGATCTTGACGATGCGGTCGAAGGCCGTCATGTAGTCCAGGCCCGACTCTATCATCAGCGCGGCCAGGTCCACGAACGTCGGGAAATTGCGGATTATGTCCTCCTGCCGCTTGCGGATGCGCCCGGAATAGATGGCCGCGTCGGGGAGGATAAAGCCCATCGGGGCGAAGACCAGGCAGAACAGGGAGCCGCTGAGCACGATGAACACCAGCGGCAGCGCGCCGCCGACTATCATCTTCAGGTGCAGCATTTTCAGCGGGTTGGTGTTGGGCGGACGGCCGAGCAGCGTGTACATCTCGTCCAGTTTCTTCTCCAGGCCCATCCGCCTGGCGAGGAACAGGTCCAGCTTGTCCCAGAAGTTAGGGCTGTCCTCAAGCTTCGAGAAGAAGGAGGATTCCTTGCCTTCCATGTCGCTGACGTCGCCCATCGGGGAAATTTCTTTCTCGCGCGGCGCGAAGAAGCGCTGCACGGCGGTAAAAACCGCGGCCGAACCCACCACGGAAAGCAGGATAAGTACGACCTTTATTATCTGGTCTTGCATAAATTCCCGGGCCTACACCCTGATATTGCCGAGGCTGGACACCACCTTCATGCCTATGGCCACCCAGATCACGCAGAAAGCCGCCGTGGCCATGCCCAGCCCGGTGCTGTAGAACTTTATCATGGCCTCGGGCTGGAACATGAACATGACGCCCACCATGACCCAGGGCATGATGCCCACCACGATGGACTGGATCTTCTGCTGGGCCGTCATGGCCTTGGTCTTCTCCTCCAGCTTCGACTCCTCGCGGATGTCCACCACGATGCGCTCGAAAACTTTGGTCAGGTTGCCGCCCATCTGGCGCTGCAGGACGATGGCGCGGATCATGTAGGAAAGCATCTTGGAGGCCACGCGGTCCTCCATCACGCCCAGCGACTTCTCGAAGGTCATGCCCAGCTGGTAGTTCTTTATGACCAGCGCGAACTCGTCGGAAATGGGCGGCAGCAGGTCCTTGGACACCATCTCGAAGCCCTGCACCACGTCCAGGCCCGAGCGCAGGCAGTTGGAGAGCAGGATCAGGCCGTCCATCAGCTGGGTGTCTATCTTCTTGCCGCGCATCTCTTTCATGAAATTCAGCGCGAACTCAGGCACGCGCATGCCTATGGCCAGCCCCAGCGCGGTCATGAAGGCGAAGACCAGGAAATTCATCGAGAGCACGCCTATCAGCGCGAACACCGCGGCCGGTACCAGCATCAGGTACTTCACGTTGACATTTATGAACTGGCGGGAGAAAGCTTCGGTGTATTTCTCCACTTTGGCCGAATATTCGCCCACCATCGCGTTGTTCTTGGCGTCGCTGGTGGCCAGGAAAATGCGCACCGCCAGGAAAATAAGCATCATGCCGAAGATAGTGAGCCCGATGCTCAGCACGCGCATGAAAGGGGATTCCGTCGGCGGGGTGTGGTAGGCGCGCGGCGGGTTGAAAAGCATGCGGAAGGCGTCCTGGCTGAGCACGGCCGAAGCGGACACGGCTTCGGCGTAGCGCTGGGAATCACTGCTCGAGATGGCGTCGGCTATGGACTCCATCTCCTTGAGCAGCAGGGTGAAGATGGCCATGATCCCGCGGCCGCGGCCGCCCAGCGAATCCCCCATCACCACTTCCTTGGTACGCGCGCGGTAAAGGCGGTCGAGGGACATCTGGAACCGTATGCGGATATCCGCGTATTCCTTCACCAGCAGGGCCGGGGAGATATTGGCGCCGCCGGCCTCGGGAGGGAAAGTTTTCCGGGTAAGTTCCAGGTACTCGTAAATTATCGAGACCGGCGTCTGCCAGACCGCGGCCTCGGAGATCTCCCCCTCCTCGGGGTCGCGCCACACCTTGCGCTGGAGCATTTCCGGCACCGAAACGTCTATCCAGGGCGGCATAGTGAAAGTGACGTCGGCGCCCCTGCACTTGGTGGCGAAGCTGCGCACCTTGGCGTCCTTTTCAGGGGCGAGGTAATAATAAAAAAGCTGCATCTTGACGGCCGCGCAGGAGATCTCCCCCATCTGCTCGCCGGTAAAAACGCCGGCGGCCGCGGGTCGCCCGCAGAGCGCCGCCGCCGCCAGGATAAGTACCGTCAGTTTTCTCATAATACCAGGTTCCAGACCTTCCTATTTCGGCCCGGCGCGCAGGCGCCTCTGTTCCTCCGTCCAGAACATTTCGATGGGCACGGTGATGCCGTGCGTGGCGAAATCCGGGAAGAACTTGGGCGGATCGCCCGTGGCGGAGAAAGCGCCCGCCACCTTGCCCGTAGTGAGATCTATGCTCGTCTGCTTGTACTTGAAGATCTCGTGTATGGAGATCTGGTTCTCTTCGCGGCCGGTGATCTCCGTGACCGACGTGATCTTCCTGGTGCCGTCGGAGAAGCGGGTAAGCTGCACCACCATATGCACGGCGGAGGAGATCATCTCGCGCAAAGCCCAGATGGGCAGGTCGGCGCCGGCCATCAGGCACATGGCCTCAAGGCGGGTCAGCGCGTCGCGCGGGGTATTGGCGTGGATGGTGGCCAGAGAGCCTTCATGGCCCGTGTTCATGGCCTGCAACATGTCCAGGGCCTCGGAACCGCGGACTTCGCCGACGACGATGCGGTCGGGGCGCATACGAAGGCAGTTCTTGACCAGGTCGCGGATGGTGACCTCGCCCTTGCCTTCCACGTTGGGCGGACGGCTTTCCAGGCGCACCCAGTGGTCCTGCTCCAGGCGGAGTTCGGCCACGTCCTCCACGGTCACGATGCGCTCGTCCTCCGGGATATAGCTCGATAACATGTTCAGGAAAGTGGTCTTACCGGTGCCGGTGCCGCCGGAAATGATGATGTCCTTGCGCAGCCGCACACAGGCCTTCAGGAAATCCACGCAATCCTGCGAGATGCTGCCCATCGCCACGAGCTTGGCGTCGTTGAGCGGCTTGCTGGAGAACCGGCGGATGGTGAGCGTGGGCCCTGAAACGGCCAGCGGCGCGATGACGGCGTTGACGCGGGAGCCGTCCTTGAGGCGGGCGTCCACCAGCGGCACGGATTCGTCGATGCGCCGGCCCAGCGGCGCCACGATGCGCTTCATCACCTGCACGATCTGTTCGTCGTTGCGGAATTTGTATTTAGTAAGGGTCAGCTTGCCGGCCCGTTCGATGAACACCTTGTCGGGGGCGTTCACCATGATCTCGGTCACGGCGGGGTCGCGCATCAGCTCTTCCAGCGGGCCGAGGCCCAGGATCTCGTCCAGGAGCTCGTTGATGAACTGCACGCGCTGCTCGCGGGTCAAAGACATCGTGGTCTCTTTCTGCAGCAGGCCGTTGATGATCAGGTCCACCCTTTTGCGGGTCTCCTGGTTGGCGGCCGCGTCGTCGGAGATCTTCACCCGCTCGGTTTCCAGGGCGTTGACCACGTTGCGGTGCACCTTTACCTTGAGCTCTTCCCAGAAAGCCGGCACGTCCGTGCGCGCCGAGCCGGGCGCGGCGGCCGGGCCGGTTGGGGTGGAATTCGGGACCGCCGCGGCGGGCGCGTTCTCCCCGGTTTTCCAGAGCATGCCCGAGCCCTGGGCGAATTCGGAAGCGGTGACCGACGAAGACCACTGCTTTTCCGACGGGGTGACCTCGGCCACCCGCCCCAGCAGCACGCGCAGCTGGCGCACCCACTGGGTGTTGGGCTGTTCGGTTATCAGGATCTTGTTCTGGTTGGCGCAGCCGGGCATGGCGTCTTCCCACGGCATGTAGGACAGCACTTCCTTGCCCATCTGCTTGAAGAATTTCTCTATTTCCTTGGGCGCGAGCGCCCCGGGCATGTCGTAAAGGTTGTCCACCACTTCGAACCGGTTCATCGGGAAATGCAGCTCGTTCATCTCGCGGAAAGTGGCCGCGGTGGCGTTCAGGGCCGGGACGTTGGAATTGGTGACCCAGAAGACCAGGTCGGAGATGTCGAAAGCGAACACCTGCATGGGGAAATAGGGGTCCACGTCGATAAAAAGATCGAAGGACTGCGACAGCCGCGACAGCAGCGGCAGCAGGATGTCGGGGGACATCCTGGCCACTTCGGAGCGCCGCTTGCTGAGCGGCAGCACGCCCACGCCCCACTGGGATATTGGGATCTTCCCTTTGAGCAGCGCGCCCAGCGCCCCCACCGATTCCCGGCCCAGGGAGCTTATGATCTCCGCCATCGAAGGCGGGTTGAGCCCCAGCAGCATGGCGTGCTCCTGCCTGCACATGGGGTCCAGCGGGATGATCAGGACGTTCCGCTTCTGGTAATTGGCCCAGGCCAGCGCCAGGTTCATGGCGACGGAGGTCTTTCCCACGCCCTCTTTAGGGCCCGAGAAAGTTATAACTCTGGGGGTAAGGTTTATTTCGGCCATAAAAATCGGCGCGGCGGCCGGACGTTACTTTATGATCTCAAAGGTCACGAACAGGAACAGCGAGCTCTGCTCCTCCACGATGTCCGCGGAGCTGAACAGCGCGCCGATCAGCGGCAGGCTGCCCAGTATCGGAACGCGGTTCCGGGAAATATTGCGGTTGCTGCGCTTCAGGCCGCCGATCACCAGCGTCTCGCCGCTTTTGATCTCGACCTCTGTCTGCACCTGCCGCGTTATCATCGACGGGATGGTGGTGCCCGAAGCCACTACGGGCTTCGAATAGTCGGGGTTGGACACTTCCAGCTGCAGCTGCACGTCCACGGTGTCCTTCTTCTCGGTGAGCACCACGGGCAGCACGGTAAGGATGACGCCGAACTTCTTGAACTCCGCGCCGACCCCCTGCGCGTTGGAATAAGGGACCGGTATTTCGCCGCCCACCGTTATATTGGCCTGCGTGCCGCTCTTGGCCACCACTTTGGGGTTGGACAGCAGCTGCGCTTTGCCTTCCGTCTCCAGCAGCTTCAGCGAGGCGGCCAGCTGGGTCTTGCGCTCGAAATCGCCCATCGTGATGATGCCGGGGATGGTCTTCTCGGAGAAGTCGAAGAACTGGTTCCAGGAAAAACCGCGCGTTTTCTGGATGGAGCCGCTTATTTCCACGATGTCGGCGCTGACGGCCACCATATAAGTGGTTTCAGCGCCGGCGCGGGATGCCAGGACCAGCATGGCCGCGGCGAAGATGATCTTTTTCATAATGGTTCCGCCTTGTACCGTCTCACGCTATTTAATCAGCCGCTTGAACGAAGCGATCTCCATGGGATGCAGTTCCACGTCGCCGAGGCCGCGCACTACCACGTACACCTTGCCCTGCTCCTGCGAAAGCGAAAGATACTGCGCCTCGTTGGGGTTAAGGGCCAGGCTCAGGCCCATCTTGTCCGAGAACGACTGGTCGGCGGCTTCCTCTTTGGACTTGGATTTAGCCTGGGCGCTGGAAAGGCCCTGCCCGAGGTTCGAACCCACGCCCAGCACCAGCACGTTCTGCAGTATGGTGGCCGTCACTTTCTCTTTGCGGTTGTCGCCCATCACGGCGTCGAAGGTCACCAGGATATCCACGCGGTCGCCGGGCTTGACCAGGCGCAGCAGGTCGTTCTCCAGCGGCAGCACGCAGCCGCGGTAGCCGGGAGGGACCTTCACGCTCAGGCCGGCTTCCGGGCTGAGCGTGACCAGCGCCGACTGCGTCAGCTGGTTGCCCTTGGGAACGCGCACGGCCGTGACCAGGTTGGAAACGAGCTTCAGGTCGGACTGGCTCCTGACCTCGTAAGCGTCCTGCTCGAGGTACATGCGCGGCATCTCCCGCGTTTCCACCAGGTCCACGTTCATTATGGTGCGGGGAGGCAGGTCGAACTTGGCGACCAGCACGGTGGCTTTCTCCAGCTGGGCCGACTGCGCGCGCTCTTTGGAGTTCAGCAGCCACCAGTAGATCAGGGCCGCGAAGAGCCCCAGCAGCACTGGCACGAGCATGCTTTTCTTTTCCATATAGGTATTCTCCAACTAAAGTGTTAACTTCCCGTTTCGCATTTGTTAAAAGAACCGTTCTCCGCGCCCGCGCCGGAACCCGTCACCTGAAATAGGGCCTCTCCACCGGCATGCGGACCTTCACTATCATCCGCTTGATGCGCTGCCCTTTCGGAGCGTCTGCCAGCGCAAAGCTGGAACCGGGAAAGATAAGTTTCGCCGGGTAGTACAGCGTCACCAGCAGATCCTCGCCCATCTGCCCGGACTGCTTGTCCATTATCGTGGTCACTATCCTGCCCTCGACACGGACCCCGGGAGAGGACGGGAACATTTTCTGCAGCACGTCCTTCATCTTCATATTGGCCGTGCCGACGTCGCTGGCCTTGCCGGCGGCGCCGCCGTGGGGGCCGGCCACCAGCGAGCCTATGCGGGCAAGTTCATAGGCGCAATGATGGGCCAGGATCGTCTGGAAACCCATGTTCCCCATTTCCATTATAAAGAACAGCAGCAGCATGAACACCGGCAGGACCAGCAGGAGCTCGATGGTGACCTGCCCCCGCCTGGCAAGGGCACGGGCGGACCTCAGCATAGCCTTTACCGGCGATAAGCCCGTTAACCGTTTCATACGCATAATACACAGCCGTACCCGGCGGGAAACCCCGCACGCCGGCCTTTCCGGGAAAACACGGAACAAACCGTCCAAAGAACCGCGGCTCACCCGCCTTCCGAGCCCCCCCGGAGGGGGGCTGCGGCAGGCTTAGTTTCCGGCGCCCAGCGTACCCGCCGCGCCGTTTATCATGTTCTGAATGCTGGCGAACAGCGTGGGCATGTACTTCTTGAGGGCGACGCCGGCTACGAGCACCACGCCCACGACCACGGCCAACATCAGCAAATATTCGACCGTATTCTGACCTTTTCTGTTTTTAAACAACTTGTTCATGTTTAAGTTCCTCCAGTAAAAAATACCAGACTCCGACGCCGCAACCGAAATCAGGGGTTCTCTATATAGACCCGCATTATCACCATGCCGCCGCGCTTGAACTGGTTGGCTATCGAAAACTGCAGCGCGCGGTGCATTATCACGAACACGAAGAACAGCGAGGTCGTGACCAGGATATACTCTACGGCCGTCTGGCCACTGCGCCTTAGCCTCATCCGCATAAGCTTCCACGCTCTCTTTGCCGCCTGCGGCTAAAACTGGAACTTCAGCGCCAGCTGGCTGGATTTGCCCAGCGCGCCGTAAGGGACCATGGTATAGTCGAGCCCCATGCCGTAGCCGAAGGCCTGGGAGGTATAGATGCCCACGCCGAAGGTCCAGCCGGTGATATCGTTCAGGCCCAGGCTGTCCATGGTCTTGTCCGTCATGTTCGTGCCCATGTTGTCGCCCGGGCAATAGCCGATCCTGAGGGAGACGCGGCCCACCTGCAGCAGCTCTTCCGGCAGGCTTATTTCCACCCCTCCGCCGAACTTGCCCCCCCTGTCCGAATAAGTCTTTTTTTCCAGCGCCAGCGTAAGGAACGGGTTGAACACCCAGGCGCCGCCGACGCGCTGCACCTTGACCACCTGCTTGGACTTCCCGGAGAAATTCTGCCCGGCCCAGCCCAGCGACAGCTTGCGCCCCAGGCGCAGGATGGCGCCGGCGTCGAAGACCAGGTTGTGGTATTCCTCGGTATAGTTATCCTCCAGCACCTCCTTGGCGCTTACCCCCACCAGGAACTTCTCGAGAAAAAAGCCCTTGGCCACCGAGATGGAGGTGTAACCGTTGCGCACCTTCACGTCCTGGCCGTAAAGCGGTACGCCGGCGGAATCCCTGACGTCGAAATCCTTTATGCCGTAATACGCCAGGTTCACCCCTATGACGGACTGGCCTACCGGGTGCACGTAGGAGACGTACTGCCCGGAATAATCCTGTACCCAGCCCAGGTAGGCGAAAGAGAATTCCCGCATCTGGGCCGAGGCTATGCCGGCCGGATTTATGCCCATCGCCTCGCCGCCCTCCAGCAGGGAAACGCCGCTGTTGCCCAGCGCCTGCGCCCGCGGGCTGCCGGTCGGGATCTTCATGAACACGGCCCCGTCCGTACCCAGCGTCGCGTCGGCGGCGTACAGAAGAGACGCGGGCATAGCGTAAAGGACAGAAGCCGCAAGGACCAGCCCTAAGAACCTTTCCTTCTTTTTTGTCTTCTTCATATAGCTGCCCTCTTAAGACCTTACGGGATCAGGATCTTCTTGACCACCTGGCAGACGTCGCGCGTTCCTTCCGTGGCCTCGAACCGCAGCTTACGGGATCAGGATCTTCTTGACCACCTGGCAGACGTCGCGCGTTCCTTCCGTGGCCTCGAACCGCAGCACCGCGAAGTACACGCCCGGCGCCACCGCCCTGCCGAAACTGTTCACCCGCGGCCAGCACGCCTCGTGCGTCTGTGTGGTAGCGCAATGCCCGCTGCCGTTTATGTCCCCGGAACCCGCCGCGCGCAGGCCGTAGTCCTTCTTGTACACCAGGTCACCCGCCAGGTTGTAGATGCGCATCGCCACCGTGCCGTTCATCATCACCGGGATCTTGAACCAGCCCGCCGTTCCCGTGTACGGGTTCGGCGCGAAATAGGATTCCCGCGCGAAATCGCCGCACAGGTCCGCCGTTCCGCTCTTTACCACAGGAATGTTAGAGATCACCTCGTTGGTGAGCAGCGTGCCCGCCGTCACGTCGCCGTTCAGCGTGTTTATATTGTCGGTTATCGTGCTGCCGTACACGCGGAACACGTAATTCCCGTCCGGCACCCGCGAAAGCGTGAAGTCCGTGCCGTCCCAGTATTCAGAGATCTGCGTGCGCGCGGGCCGCACGCCTATGATACGCTTCACCAGGCTGTTCGCGGGGTCCAGCGGCCCGGTCAGCGTCGTGCCGGGCTTATAGATCTTGGTCACCACTTTCATCGGCTCCGACACCTGGTACGACACCACCGCGTACGGGCTCTCCGTGGTCAGCGGCGTTATCGACAGGTCGAAGATCTGGATGGGATCGAAGTCTATCGTCTGCTGCACCGTCGTCCGCGGCTTCAGCTCCAGCCCCAGGTCCTGCGCCATCACGCGCACGTTGTACGACCCGGCCGGCAGGTAGTCCGTGTTGCGGCAGTCAGGGGTGTTGGTGCATTTCCCGTCCCAGAAATCCTTGTACAGGGTCTCGCCGTCGCGAACCTCCCCCGTCACCACGTCGGCCATCACCAGCGGCTGCGTGGCGTCCATCGTCACCACCTGCACCGTCACCGACGACTGCCGCGTCACCGAGTACTCGATGCCGTACGGCGGCAGCTTTACCGTGTCCGAGGAGTTGTACATCGTCGGCACGTTCGGATACACGTCGAACCCCGAGAAAAGGATCTGCCCGCGCGACACGTCGATATAGCCGTACACCTTGTCCGTGGCGTACATCACTTTCGCCGTGCCCGTGGTATACGCCACCAGCGTGAACGGGTACCGCCCGTCCTCCACCATCTGCCCGTTGCTGTCGCGCCCGTCCCACGGTTCCGTTATGCGCATGCGCCCCGGCCGCAGGCCTTTCACGCTGTATACCGCGTCGCCCAGCCCCGTCGGCGGCCAGACCGACGGGTTCACCGTCTTGTCCACGGCGTATACGTTCAGTTCCACGTACATCGTCTGCGACAGCTCGAAGGCCACCGTGGCGTAGGCGGAGGTGCCGCCCAGCAGCGAGCTCGTGCGCGCATCCACGATCCGGAACATGTGCACCGGGATGATGGCCGTCATGGTGGACGTGGTCTGCGAGGCGCACTGGTAGGGGTCGGTGGTGATCAGCTCGGCCAGGTAAGTGCCGCTGGACGCGTAGGTGCCGTCGTCCTTCTTGCCGTCCCAGATCTCGCGGTTCACCACGTTCGCGAACCTTGTCTCGCCGTCCACGACCTTGCGGACCGGGGCGCCGCCGCCGGACATGTCCTTTATGTTCAGCGTCACCTTCGTGTCGCGCGCCGGCGTGTAGCGGAAATAGAACGGGTCCAGCCCGGCCGCCGTCGGCGACGAGCCTATGACCGTGGACGACGGGCTCATGAACGCCAGCACCGGCCCGCGCGCCACCGGCACCGTGCCCACCACGGTGCGCTTGGTCTTCACGGAGGTCCAGGTGAACGCCCCTGTATTGCCCAAGGCGGGCAGCTCGGCGTAAATGGCGTAGACGTAATCGCCGTCGCAGGACGGCGAGCCGCTGCGGTCGCGCCCGTCCCAGTAAGTGCTGACGGCCCTGCGGCCCTCTTTTTCTTCCTTGAAATGCCTGAGGCAGCGGTCGTTGGCGTCGCCGTCGCAGTAGTTGGTCCCGCCTATCAGCGGGGGCGAAGTGTTGGTGTCGTCCAGCTGCGTGCCGGGCGGGTAAATATCCACGTATACCGTGGCCGCTTCGGTGAGCAGGTAGCTGATGGTGGCCATGTCCGTGGAGGACGCGCCCAGCGGCCGCACGCCCACGTCGGTCACCTGCAGGGGGTCCAGCGTCAGCTGCACGGTGGCCGGCCAGGCCAGGTCCGAGCGCTGGCCCGCCTCCGCCCATTCGTCGTTGGTGCTGGCCTCCAGGCGGGCCATGTACGAACCGGCAGGCACTATGACGCCCCTGTCGTTGCGGCCGTCCCAGAAATCGCCGTTGGCCATGACGCCGTCCGGGGCGCCCTCGCCCACGCGGGGCTCGCTTTCTATGATGGTGCGCACAAGGGTCATGGCACCGCCTGTCTGGTGGGAGACGTCCGTGTCGTAGATCCTTATCGTGGCCGTGGCGTCCTTGGAAAGCCTGTATTTTATGTTATACGGCTGCCCCGGCACCCGGGTGGTGTTCCCCACCGGGGTGGCGCTGGACTGCACCATGTGGATGTTGGTCACGTTTATCTGTATGGGGATCTGGTTCTGGCCGGGAAAGGCCGCGGTCTGCTCTATATCCACGCTGGTGCCTTCGTTGGTGGTCTGCCGGGTGGTGACCTTGGCGCGGAAACCATACAGCCCGTTGGTCTTGCCGAAAAAGCCGTTGAGATTATAATAGCCGTCCCAGGCCGTGCAGTGGGTGCCGAGGAATTTCTTCGAACTGACCGCGAAGTCGGCGGTGGTAAAATCGCAGGTCTCGGCAAGATTGAAGATGGACACCGTCTTGATGGGCGGCGTGCTGGCGGGGTCAAGCGGGTTGGACCCGGCCCCGAACTTGAAGATCTCGAAGGTAAGGTCGTCTATGCCGAAAGAGATGGGGGCGGTGCTGACCGCGCAGGTTATGCTGGCGCACAGGGCGAGACAGGCTCCCGGATAGGAGGTCTGCGGCCTGTCGAACTCGATAAGAGAGGAATACTGCCAGACATTGCCGCCGGAGGGAGGGGGTTGGGTGCAGGCCTGGTCGGCGCAAAAAGACCTGTCCACAGTGCCAAGGCCGTAGTTATCGCCGTTCAGACAGTACCTGGCGTTGCCGTCGCCCACGGCCATGTTGCTTATATAAAGGTTCTGCGCCTGGGAGATGACCGAAAACCCTGCCAGGAGCGTCAGAAAAAAGGGTAGCTTGATCAGTTTATTTTTCATAACTTGCACTATTTGCAATTCTGACATTTTCGGTAAATGAAATCAATATTTAAATATATATTCTAGGATGAGCGGGTCCCGGGGTCGAAACCGCCCTCCGAACCCCGTCCCCGGCCAGGCAACCGGACGCTATCTTTCGCGGCCGCGGCCCCGGAAAGGGACGACAGAGATACGGACGCTCCGGTTAAAGGCTTTTCGTGCGCCGCGCGGCTAACATAAAGCTTCCAGGCCGCAAAACCGAGCAGCATAAGGCCGGCCAGGGCGAGGGCCAGCGCCAGCAGCCGGGCGGCGCCGCCGACAGCGGGCCGGGCGGCGCCCGCCGAAACGAAACTTCGCGGCAGTTCTACGCCTTTCAGCGCGTAAAGCTTCAGCACCTGGGTTACTTTTTCCGTCCATTGGGAGGATTCCCTGAGCACGCTGGCGAGCCCCGCCGCGTTCTCCACCCCCTTGGCCTCCTGCTCGCGCATCTTAAGCGTCCAGGCTTCGCGCTCCGAGCGCAGCCGCTGCTCCCAGACGGCGAACTCGGCCCTGTGGGTTTCCCAGACGGAACGCTCCCTGTCCCAGAGCTCGCGCCACTGCGTACGCTCCGCGTCCCAGCTGGCTTTCGCGCTTTCCAGGTTCCCGGAAAGCTCCGAACCCCGTTTTTCAAGATCCGTTATTTTCTGCTGGTCGTCGCGGCGCCCGCGGCGTTCGGCCAGCAGTTCGGCGAGCGTGCGCTCCATGGCCTCCCTGGTGTCCGCCAGCCTGGCCGCAAGGCCGGAATTTTCGTCGGCCAGCACCGCTTTTTCCACCGCCTGCGCGTCGAATTTGCGCCGCCACTCGTCCCGCTCGCGGCGGAGCGCGTCGGCGCGCTCCCGCAGCGCCGTCATTTCAGCCTTGGTCCGCTCCAGCACTTCCTTCAGGAGCCTGACCTCCGCGGCGTGGTTCTTTTTCTGGGCGTCCAGCAGCTTCTTCGACTCCTCGAGATTGAGCGCCGTGCCCATTTCCTGGCTGAGCACGTTCTCCCGCGCGTCCTGCCAGCGCTGTCTTATATCCTCCAGCTGCTGCCGGGTCTCGTCCAGCTGGGCGGCAAGGTCGCGCAGCTGGGAATCCTTGGCGGCCAGCAGCGTTTTCCAGTCCGACTCCGCCTTTGAAAAGTTCTTTCGCAGGAACAGCAGGGTTTCCGCGTTAGAGCGGCGCATATCCGGGGGCAGAGCGGGAGCCTCGGGAGCGTAATCGCCGCCCGAAACTTTCCGCCAAAGCTCGTTTATCTGCCGGTCCAGGTCTTTGCTTTCCATAAAAGTCGGTCCGCAGCCGCCGTAAGGCTGGCAGCTGGCGGCCTTGGAAGGAGTTACCCTTAAAAAGCGTGCCAGCCGGCCAGCGTATTAAGTTTACCTAAGGGAGATTAACCGCCCGTAGCATAAATGTTAACAAAAGATTACGGGATCAGGATCTTCTTGACCACCTGGCAGACGTCGCGCGTTCCTTCCGTGGCCTCGAACCGCAGCACCGCGAAGTACACGCCCGGCGCCACCGCCCTGCCGAAACTGTTCACCCGCGGCCAGCACGCCTCGTGCGT
>JAPLKJ010000128.1:1415-8736 GCA_026388125.1 Elusimicrobiota bacterium | reverse complement strand
ATAGTTAGGAACCATATTATATGTTTTGTAACTATCCGCCGGCAAGCATTCCCCGCAAATCCCCGCAAATAAAACAGCCGGCGCGGGGCCGGCTGTTCTGTTTCACGCAGCGGGGCTTACCTGACTATGGTGATGAGCGGCGTGTTGGGCACGGAGGGCCGGCAGCCGTGCATCGGCATGTCCATGCCGGGGAAGGGCGGAGGGCCGAAGGAATTGGGCTTGGACACGTAGGAGCCGTCCTTGCACTGGTAGATGCAGCTGTAGTTGGAGTCCATGACCAGCAGGCAGTTCTCTACGGGCGCGCTTTTCACGGCGGCGGCCTTTACCGCGGTCTGCGGGGTGATCTGGAAAACGTCCAGGAACTGGTTGACCGAGTACTTGTACACGGTGGAGACCGGTTTCATGCTCAGGAAAGAGCCCCACAGGCAGACTTCGAAAACTTCTTTCTGCTCCGGCTTGAGTTCGCGGGGCTGGGTAACCACTATCTGCGCCTCGGCCCGGTAGTTGCGGAACGTAGGGGTGCAGATCTGGCCCACGGGATAGCCCATGTTCTGGCAGTCCTGCCCGGTTTCCCGGCTGACCAGGGAGACGAGCGGCGAGGTAAGGGAGTCCGCCGCGGTGAAAGTTATTTTTTTGCAGTCGCGGGTGATATCCGTGACCATGGGGAACCTGGCTTCGGGGATAACGGCTTCCGACGCCTTGGCGCTGCTGATGGCGCTCTTCACGTCCACGCCCTTATCGAAATTTATCTGGGCCCCGGCGAGCTGCGCGAAAGCCAGAATGACCGCTAATGACGCAATTTTTTTCATTTCTGTTTCTCCATTATACTCATCAACTGTTTTGACTACTGTGATATTTTACAAACTCGGACGGCGGCGGTACTAGAGGCTTTGGGCCTAAGGCCAAATACCCTAAGGTCCCATGACCTTAATCAAGCCGGCTTTCAGCGGCGGCTTTTTTCAAAAAGGCTTTCAGTTCCGGGATGCCCGCCACGTTCCTGCAGCGCGGGATGGAACGCGTGAATTTAGAGCTGTAGCGCCGGGTCTGTATGCGGGGGTCCAGCACCACTACCGCGCCGAAATCCTTCTTCGTCCGGATCAGCCGGCCGAAACCCTGGCGGAATTTAACTACGGCCTTGGGCAGCGTGTAATCGTTGAAAAAACTCAGGCCCTTGGCCGTCATCCATTCCTTGCGGGCCTCCTCTAGCGGCGAATCCGGTGAAACAAAAGGCAGCCTCGCTATGACCACGCAGGACAGCGCCTGCCCCGGCACGTCCACGCCCTGCCAGAAAGTGTCGGTGGCGAACAGTACGCCGTTGCCGGCCCGCCTGAACTCGGAGAGCAGCTGCTGCGGCAGCCGGTCGCCGTGCCTGAACAAAGGCCGGCCGTGCAGCTTCTGCGCCAGCGCCTGGTAGACCTTTTCCAGGGACTGCCAGCTGGTGAACAGCAGAAAAACGCCCCCCTCAACGGCGGCAACTACCTTGAAGCAAGCCTCTGTCACCGCGGCTTCATAGGCCGCCCCCTCGGCGGGGTCGGGGATGTTCTGCGGCACCAGCAGCGCAACCTTCCGGGCATACTCGAAAGGAGAATCCAGCAGCAGTTCCAGGCTCTTATCCAGCCCGAGGCGGGCCTTCACCATCGCGAAAGAGCCGTCCACCGCCAGGGTGGCCGACGTCAGTATCACCGGGTAGCCCTGCCCGAAAAGAGTTTTGCGCAGAGGCTCGGAAACGTCCACCGGGGCCATGTTCAGGGCTATCTCGGCATACCTTTTGGAACGGGAGACCTCCACCCAGTAAGCGTTGGAGCTTTCCTTGCACGCGAGGAAGGCGGCCAGCTGCGCGGCCAGGTCCAGGCACCGCTTCAGATGCCCTTTGATCTCCGCCTCCTCCAGGTCCGACTGGCTGTAGGCGAGGGCCTGGGAAAGCAGCACGGTAAGCGCCAGCAGCGGCTGCTCCAGCGAATTCCTGATAATAGCCGACTGCTGTACCCTTTTGGTCTTCGTATGTACCGTTTCGCCGTCCTCGAAACCCAGTTTTTCGCGCAGTTCCTGAAAAAAAGCTTTGGAGGCGAAATTCACTTCGCTGACGGCCTGCTGCACTTCTTCCAGCCAGTCGGCCGGCGGCCGCGTCAGCCGCCGCGCCAGTCCTTTGCCGGATTTGCGGTTGAAAATATCGTCCAGAAAACGCTTTATCTTCCGGTCGGTCAGGGAAAACCCCATAAAGGCGGCCGCCACCTCTTCCAGGTTATGGGCTTCGTCGAAGACCACCGCGTCGAAGGCGGGCAGAGGCATGCCGGCGAAGAAAAGGTGCTGGTTGACCACTACGATGTCGGCCTTGGCGGCCAGCGCCACGTCCCTGCGGTAAAAACACGCGCCTTTCAAATGGCACTTCCTGCCCAGGCAGCTGTCGGGGTCGCGGCAGACCTCGGCCCAGACCGGCTGCGGCACCGCGAAAGGAAGCTCCGGCCGGCAGCCGCTGGCGCCGTTGGCGGCCCAGGCATGCAGCTCTTCCAGCGGTTTTCCCGCCCCCTCGCTCTCGAACAGCTCGGGGCCCAGGCGGCGGCCGCGCTCCAGGCGCGAAAGGCAGAGGTAGTTGGACGAGCCCATCAGCAGAAAATACGAAAGCGGCAGGCCGCGCGCGGCGAGGATGTCCTTTACCGCCGGCAGGTCTTTTTTTACCAGTTGGGCCTGCAGGGCCCTGGTGTGGGTGGCCACCACCACTTTCTTTTTATTGCGGGCCGCCCAGAGGGCGGCGGGCAGCAGGTAGGCCAGGGATTTCCCCACCCCGGTGCCGGCCTCGACGAGAAGGTGGCGGCGCCCGCTGACGGCCTGGTAAACGGCTCCCGCCATCCTGGCCTGCTGGGGGCGCGGCTCGAAAGCGCTCAGGGCGCGCGAAATGTCGCCGCCGGGCGCGAAAACAGCGGCTACCGCGGCGGCGTCATCGCCGGCGGGAGGTTCGAATTGTATGGGTTGACCGGCTGGCATACGGATACCGCTCAGACTAATGTAATGAGCCGGCCCGGCCCATAACGCTTCGCCACCTGGATCTTGAACTTCACCGGCAGCCCCTTTTCCCTGAAGAATTTTTCTATCGCTTCCTGCGGCAGATGCGGCTGGTTGCAATCGGTGCTCAGATGCCCCAGCACTACGGCCTGGGGCTGCGCGGCGCCGGCGGCGCAGATAGCGTGCAGGAAGGCGGCCGTTTTATGGTTGGAGAGGTGGAATTCGGAACCGGGATGGCCGCACCGCCTGAACAGCTCGGCGTCATGGTTGGACTCGAGGAGGATCAGGTCGGAATTCGCAGCGAGGCCGACATGCTCGCCGGTAAACCCGTGCAGGTCGGTGAATACCGAGGCCTTGTACCTGCGCCCGGGGCCCTCGGCGGTGATGATGAAAGCGGTGGTGTAATACCCGGGCGCGTGGTCCACCCGCGCCTGCCGCACCTCGAATTCCCCCACCGTCAGCGCGCTGTCGAACGGGCTGAGCACGGCCGCGTACTTCTCACCGTGGCGCTGCCTGATCTGCCTGCAGACCTCGGGATGGCAGCGCGCCTTCAGCCCTTCTTCGTGCAGCACCCGCAGCGAATTGGCGTTGATATGGTCGCCGTGAGCGTGCGTTACCAGCACCGCGTTCACCTGCCCGCAGAGCTTCCTGGCCGAGGCCAGCGCCGCCCGGCAGTCACGCTGGCAGCCGGGCGCGAAATCCACCAGCAGCGCGGAAGCGCCGGTCCATAACAGCGCGGAATTCCCGCTGCTGCCGGAACATAAGGATTTGAATTTAATGGGCATCAGGAAAATACGGCCGCGAAAAAAAAGTTGTAATGACGGGCTCCTACCGCTATAATACAATACTTGAGCGGGCGCCGTACCGCAGCCCGCCCGGAGCCCGCCGGTAAAGAAAAGGACCACGCCATGAAACTGATCAATATCGCGCTACTGACCCTCTCCTTGTTTTTTGCCTTCCCCCGCCCGGACCGGGCGCTGGAGGCGGCGAAGCCTCCTGCCATAGTTTTCCTCAGCGATTTCGGCACGGCGGATGATTCCGCGTCGCAGTGCAAGGGAGTTATGGAATCCGTGCTGCCCGGCGCCAGGGTAGTCGACATGACCCACGATATCCCGCCCTACGACATACACCTGGCCGCGTTCTACCTGGCCGACTCGGCCCTGGTCTGGCCGGCCGGCACCGTGTTCGTAGCGGTGGTGGACCCCGGCGTGGGTACCGCGCGGAAAAGCGCCGCGCTGAGGACGAAGTCGGGCCATTACTTCGTGGGCCCGGACAACGGTATTTTTACGCTGGTCATGCGCAACTTCGGCGTGGACAAAATAGTTTCTATCGAGAACTCTTCCTTTACCCGCCAGGCGGTGACCACGACTTTCCACGGGCGCGACGTCTACGCGCCGGCGGCCGCGTGGCTGGCGCGCGACCCCTCGGTGCTGGAAGCCTTCGGCCCGCCCCTGGCCGCGCCGGTAACGCTGGACTGGCCCGTGCCGGCCGCGGGGCCCGGCGCCGTGACCGGCTCGCTGCTGCGCGTTGAAACGCCCTACGGCAACGTCTGGACGGATATCGAAGGGCGGACGCTGCGCGCAGGCGGGCTCAAAGAGGGCGACACGCTGACCGTCGGGCTGGACGGCCGCGTGCTGCAGGTCCCGTTCGTTCGGACTTTCGGCGACGTGCCCAAAGGCGCGCCGCTCGCTTATATAAACTCGCGGGGACTTTTCTCTCTAGCGCTGAACATGGAGAATTTTTCAGAAAAGTACGCGGCGGCCGCCGGCCAGCTCGTAAGCGTAAGCCCGGTCCGCCGGTGAAGGACCTTACCACCGGCCCTGAAGGGCGCCTTATCTGGAACTTCACGCTGCCGATGCTCATCGGCAACGTGTTCCAGCAGTCCTATAACGTAGTGGACAGCGTCATTGTGGGCCGGGCCATCGGCAAATCGGCGCTGGCGGCCGTGGGCGCCAGCTTTCCCATAGTGTTCCTGCTCATCGCGCTGATCATCGGCGCCACCATGGGCTTCTCCATCCTTATCTCCCAGTATTTCGGCGCGAAGGATATGGCGCGGGTGCGCCGCACGATAGATACCGCGTATATTTTCCTTTTCTTCGCCTCGCTCGCCGCCACCGCCGTCGGGCTGGCGGCGTCGGAGCCGATACTGCGCCTGCTTAAAACTCCGCCCGAGATCATGCCGCAGGCCCTTACTTTCCTGCGCATCATGTTCTCCGGCATACTTTTCCTGTTCGGCTATAATTCCATCAGCGCCGTGCTGCGCGGCCTGGGCGATTCCAGGACGCCGCTTTATTTCCTCATCATCTCCACCGTGCTCAACGTGCTGCTGGTGCTGCTGTTCGTGCTGGGCTTCAAGTGGGGCATAGCGGGTTCGGCCTGGGCCACGGTGCTGGCGCAGGCGGCCTCGTTCATCATGGGCGTGGTCTACCTGAACCGGACGCACCCCGTACTGACCTTCCGCCTGAAAGGCCTGGAGTTCGACGGGGCTATCTTCAAAAAAAGCCTGGCCATAGGCCTGCCGGCGGGCGTGCAGCAGGTGCTGGTGGCGGCACGGCCTCTGGGCGGCGCTGAAGATCTCGGGCGCCATTTCGCTGGCAACCACGCTCGCGATCATTATCTTCAAATGGCATTTGATCGCCATGTTCAACTCCGACCCCGCCGTTATAGCCATCGGGGCGCGCTACCTGCTTATAGTGGGAGGGTTCTACGTGGTCTTCTCCGGGATCTTCGTGCTTACGGGGGTGCTGCGCGGCGCCGGGGACGCCTTCGTGCCGATGATAGTCACCATACTGTCCCTCTGGGCCATCCGCATACCTGTTTCCGCCTGGCTGGCCGCACGCATGGGCACCGACGGCATCTGGTGGGGCATTCCCATAGCCTGGACGGCCGGGCTGCTGCTGCTTACGGCTTACTACAGGACCGGCCGCTGGCAGCGCAAAGCGGCGGTAAAGGCCCCGGTTCCGGCCCCCCCGCCCCCTTCGCCCGACGAGGACGAGGCGGAATGGAACGTGTCCAAATTCTGAAGCTAATACCCGCTGGCGGAAAAGTGCATGAAATCTTTCTGCCCGCCCTCTATTTCCCCGCCCCACTTGAAGCCGGCGGCGCGCATGGCCCGCGTTATTTTTGAATCTTTGGTCAGCGCGCCCCTGCCGCCTGACTTCCACGCACCGCCCTGTATCAGCCGGCAGCCGGGCCCGAATTTCTGGCAGCGGTCATAAAGGCCGTTCTTTGAGCGGTTGATGTCCACCGCCGCGCCGTAGGCGTGATTGCTGAAGCCGGTGCGGTTGCCGCCCACCAGCGGGTTCTTGGTCCTGCCCGGCCGGTAGCCGGTCACCTCCAGCACAGGCTCACCTTCTTTCAGCAGGTTCTCGAGCAGGGCCTGCAGTTTGTCCGCTATCTTAACGCAGGCGAGGAAAGGTTCCAGGCTCCCGGCCTTCACCAGTTTCTGGTCTTCCAGGCATACGGTGCAGCCGCTGCCCGGGTCTTTTTCCTCGGCGGTAAGTTCGGCGTAAGGGTGGCTGACCTTCTTCATGTTCACGGCCTGCTTTTTATGGACGTTCCAGTTATAGACGTCATAGGTGCAGGTTGCCGGCCGGGCCGGCTCTTGGGCGGCCAACGGCGCGGAGCAGATCAACAGCAGCAGCAGTAGTTTTTTCATAAATTAACGCAGCACGGTGAAATGCACCGGCCTGGACCGCAGCGGGCGCCCGCCGCTCATTACGCTGAAACTGGCGCTGTGCCGGCCCGGCTCCAGCGCCCAGGCCGCCCTGGGGCCGCGCTCGGGCAGTTCCCTGGCGTCCACGCTCCAGACGGCTTCAGGATCGTCCACCGAAGCTTTCAGGAAGAGAGCCTGCGCGGCCCGGGGCGTGTTGGGGTCTATGCGGAAAATATCCCCGTCCACCGGATATTTCACGCCGGCAGCGCCAACTGCCGCGGCGGCCGTACCGGCCGCGGCCGCGCCATGCAGCGCGCAGACGCCGGAGGGCAGGTGCCCGGGCAGGAACAGCTCGTCGATGGACGAGGCGCAGGCCGGCCCCGGCAGCAGGCCGGAGTCCGGACAGATACGCGCGGTACGCAGCTGCGGCGGCGCCCTGAACGCGGTGGAACCATATAGCTCTTTCATGCGCGCCGCAACTTCTCTGAGCACCGTGGCCGCCCCGGTAATGCCGGAGATCTTGCGCATGGGCGAGCCGTCGAAATTCCCCACCCAGACGCCTATGGTCCATTGCGGAGTATAGCCCACGGCCCAGTTATCGCGATAATCCTTGGTAGTGCCGGTCTTGGCGGCGAAAGCGAAAGGCAGGTTGAACGGCGAATCCAG
>JAPLKJ010000128.1:0-1385 GCA_026388125.1 Elusimicrobiota bacterium | reverse complement strand
GCGGCGGCGCGGGCGGAATTATCGCTCAGGATATCGGTGACCAGGTACGCCTCGCTGCGCCCTAAGATCCGGCGCGCGCCGCTCACGGGGCGCCCGGCTTCGAATACCGCCGGCAGCCAGATGCCGCCGCGGGCCAGCGCCGCGTAAGCGTTGGTCAGCTCCAGCAGCTTCACCTCGCCGTTGCCCAGCGCGAGGCCCGCTCCGTAATATTCCGCCGGCTTGTCCAGCGACCCGAACCCCGCCGACCGCAGGAAAGCCAGGAAAGCGCCGGTACCGGTCTTTTCCGCCAGCCGCACGGCGGGGATGTTGTAGGAGCAGGCCAGGGCTTCCCGCAGGCGCACTTTGCCGTGGTACTTGCGGTCGTAGTTCAGCGGCGTATAGCCGCCCGCCGCGTACAGCGGCTCGTCCTCTATCAGGTCGGAAGCCTTCGCGCCTTTTGAGAACGCCAGCCCGTAGAGAAAAGGTTTAAGCGCCGAACCGGGCTGGCGCGGGGAGATCACGCCGTCCACCTGGCCAAAGCCCCGTACGTCGAAGAAATTATTGGAGCCCACCCAGGCCAGGATGCCGCCCGTGGCGCTATCGAGCACCAGCACCGCGCCGTTGCGCACGTTGTGGGTGCGGGCGAGCACCGCCAGCTGGTTGGACAGCGCGCCGGCCGCGGCCGCCTGCGCCGCTAGGTCCAGCGTGGTCCGGACCTCGCCCGCGCGCCCGCCGGAATTGGCCAGCACGTACGCGCAGAAATGCGGGGCTTCGAACGGCTGTTTCTCCAGGTGTACGCCCGGCGGCTCTTTCAGCGCCAGGCGGTAGGTCTCGCCGTCCACATAGCCCAGCTCCAGCAGCTTGCGCAGGATGGCGCGCTGGCGCGCGGCGTACTCTTTGGGCCGCCGCACGGGATCGTAAAGCACCGGCGACTTGGGAATGCCGGCCAGCCCAGCGGCCTGCGCCAGCGTCAGGTCGCGCGCCGGTATGCCGTAGTAGGCGCGCGCCGCCGCCTGCACGCCGGCGGTGAAGTTGCCGTAGGAGACGCTGTTAAGATAGCCCTCGAGGATCTCGCCCTTGCTGTGCCCGCCCTCCAGGCGCAGGGCCGAGAACATCTCCGCCGCTTTGCCGAAGAAGTTTTTGGGGCGCGGCGCAAGCGCCCGCGCCAGCTGCTGGGTAATGGTGGAAGCCCCCGACACGGTGCGGCCGTTCTTCGTATTCTGCCACAGCGCGCGGCCCACCGCTTTCAGGTCAACGCCGGGGTGGGTAAAGAAACGGCGGTCCTCCGCGGCCACGGTGGCCAGCAGCAGCCAGGGGGACATCTCTTCCAGCCCCACCGGCTCGGAGCGCGCCGCGCCTCCGGAAAGATAGGCCCGCAGCGGCCGGCCGCTGACGTCCGACAGGCG
>JAPLKJ010000198.1 GCA_026388125.1 Elusimicrobiota bacterium | reverse complement strand
ACTCAGCCGGCGTCGCCGGCGGCTCTCCCGGCAGCAGCGGGATATGCGCGGAAAGTTCCGACACCCGGGTCACTGCTATGCCTTGGCCGCCGTTCTGTTCCAAGGTGACCATCGTTGTGCAGCCGGTCGGGCCCGGCTCATAATCCCCATCGCCGCCGCGCACCAGTATGCCCTCTATTTTCCCGGTCCTAGTGCTGAACACGGGCGAGCCCGAATTTCCGCTCAAAGCGTCCAGGTCCGTAACGAAATACTTCGCTTTGGAGATATCGCGCACCAAGGCGCCGCCTGCCACCTTCAGCGGCAGCCCAAGGGGGTGCCCGATCACGAAGACGCCGTCGCCGCGTACGGGGCCGGCCTCCCTGTTGACGGGAAGGGGTTTATGGCCGGTCACTTTGCGGTTCAGCCGCACCAGGGCGAAGTCGGCGCCGTTAGTATTACCCTCCGCGTCCAGCCAGTAGCGCGTCACCACCTTGGAGCATCCGTACACTTCGCCGGCCGGCACGGTGGTCGCGCCTTCCCCGCCAGCTTCCCTGACGGCGTAGCCGAACACGAACCTGGTGCCCTTGCAGTCAGCCTCGCTGTTCACGCAGTGCCCGGCCGTCATTACCAGGTCTTCGCCCACCAGCGCGCCGGAGCAGATGTTCAGCCCCCTGCGCTGCTCCCTGAACTTCTCGCCGGGGCAGAGCGGAAAAACAAAAGAAGCGCCGAAATTCAGGGTTTTAAGCCTGACGTCCCCGGAGGGGAGAGTTTTAATGTCGGCGGCCGGCCAGAGGGATACCACCGAGTCCGAAAGAGCCTGCAGCCCGGGCGGGACTTCATAATAGTCCAGGCGGTCATCGGCGCCGTATATGGCTTTGTTCCCCGCGGAAGAAAGCGCGGGCAGCAGCAGCAACAGGGCCGCAGCCGCGCACACAGTTGTTTTTACGGTTCTCATAATTCTTCCCGCGGGACCGGCGCCGATCTGCCTCATGTTATACCGCGCGGGACAACTAGTGTCAATGGCCGCCGGATCTGCGGCGACCCCTCGGTCAATAATGCGACGGCAGCGTTATGTTCGCCGGATTCCCGCAGACGATGTTCTCGTACAGGGCGTTATCCGCCACGAAATCCAGCAGCGGCCAGAAAACGTTCCTGAATTTCGCCATAGCCGAGCCGGTGGGCGAATGAGAATCGTTGTTCAGCTTCTGGCTTAAAGCGTTATTCTGCCCCTGAAGCCGGGCTGCCATGGGCGCTACACTGTTCTTGTAATCCACAATATCGTCCTGGGTCGCGCTGAGCAGGAACATTTTCTTGCCGCGGTAGCGGTGCAGCCAGGTCAGGCCATCCGCCGCGGCCAGCTCGTCGCGCAGGGAATTCTCTTCGGGCTTCAGGTCCCTCAGCGCCACATCCACTTCGCTGCCGGGCCTGTTGCGGATCCTGTTCATGAGGATATTGGCCATATCCACGCCGCCCACCAGGTAGCCGTACCCGGTGAACCCCTGGTCGAAAGCGCCCACGGTAACGCCCATCACCGAACCCAGGGAGATGCCGGAAAGAGAAAGCTTGGTAGTGTCCACGTTGCGCCGGGTCTCCAGGTAGTTCCGGAGCAGATGCACGTCCAGGATAAGCTGCACCATGTTCTTCCTGAAATCAGCCATGCTGGAGTTAAGGAATTCTTCGCTGCCTTGGCGCCGCAGGCCGTAATGCGGCATATGTATCACCACTACTATCACGGGCTTCGCGAACACGCCCGCAGCCATGAGCTTGCCCACGTCCTCTATCTTGTCCACTTCGTTGAGGATATGATGCAGCATGATGGTGGCCGGGTACTTGTAATTGCAGTATTCGTTCTGCATCACCCGCTCGTATATCTTCGCCACCACCGTATTGGAGGCGTGGCCGCCGGGCCTTTGGACCAGGCTCGGGAACCGCACGGTGGTCTCTTTAACGAACCTGCCGGCAAGGACCCGCACTGTAGTGGTGACCGGCCAGTTCTTACCCTGCGCTATTCCGGAGTTCAAAGCCGAATATACCTGATTCTGGAACTCCTCGCTTTTCACTATCTCCTTTTCCAGCAGGTCGGCCGGGATATTGTTCTTATAAAGGGCCAGCAGCCCCTGCGCTATCTCCTCTCTTGAGGACGGCGCCGTAGGCAGCGGCTTGATCTCGAACCGGGATTCGACCGGCCCTCCGCTTATTAAGTGGTTTCCGCCGGCGGGCGCAGGCTCCGCGGCCGGTATCCCGGCCGCAACTTTTATGCCGGCGGCCCTCACCGCAAGGCTGTCGAGATCGGCCGCACCCGCGGCGCCCGCCGTCCACATCATAACCGCCGCAATAAGAATTTTTTTCATAATGCCATCCTTTGTGTCAGTCCTCTTATTTTCCGCAGGCTTCCACCAGATCAAGGTCAACAGGCCTTACCAGGACATTGTTATAGTATTCGGAAACCACTCTCATCCTGGCGGATCCGCTTTTGAACAGATTAAGGACCTTCAGTCTGGAGCCTTTTTCCCCGGTGTAGGAAAACGCAGCCATGTAATCGTCAGCGGTTTCCTGAACGAATACACGGCGGGCTTTCAGACAGACGATCTCGTCCTTTTTAAAACCGTTAAAGCCTTCTTCCGCCTCCCGCTCCAGTGCCTTAGCGTCCACCGGTAAATAGTTTTCCAATGTATCGAACAGAAGGACTGTGCCGTTCTGAACTTTATACACCCGCATCAGCCTGTTGCCGAGCATGACGATCTCATTGGCCACCGGGGGATGGTCCGGGGTGAATCTTTCGCGTATATCCGGCTTTTGAATTTGGCATACGACCGGGGCCGGTTCTGCGGCCGGTGGCGGAGCGTCAAACGCGTCAGACTTCGATTGCACAACGGCATTTGCAGCGCCGGACCAGGAAACGAGCAGGCCCGCGGGGATTCCCGCCGCGGCGGCTTTTGAACTCCCGGACACGCCGCCGCCGCCGGCATGCGCCCAACCGGTCAGGCCCAGCAGTGCTATGGCTATCATGATCTTTTTCATACTAGTTCCTCCTAAGTCCGCTGTTTTTTCCGCAAGCTGCCCGTCACACATCACTCACGCTCTCTTGTTATATTTTACCCCGTGCGCATATGCCTTACCTGAGGCTGAAGAACCAAAAACATCCGATTATCCGGCCTATGACCGCCCATATAACCAGAGCGCCCTTTGCTATACATATTGTTTAATCGCCCGCCCTGCCTGCGCGTATTCTATTTCCGTTCCATTTCGCGGTGAATACGGTGGCCCCATCGTACGGGCTGAGCCGGGAGGGCGCGCAATCGGGCCGCGAGGCCTGCGGAGCGCCGGCGGCTGCAGGCCAGTCATAATAGCCCGCTTCCGTCCAGGCGGTCTTATTATAGATCTCGCCGGGATACGCGCTTTGTTCCCTGTCCCTGTGCAGGATATCGTAGTAGTAGCGCAGATAGGCTTCTATTTTATATTTTGACCACGCAAGGGACTTGCCGCAAAGGCGCGTCATTGCCCCCCACATCAGATAGTTCACTTCTTCATGTCTATAGCATTGCCCGTCCACCGCGACCGTAAACCCGCAATAGCCTCCCTTATAAAGTTCAGCTTCTATAACAGAGTCATTCTCCCACAAATCCGGCCGAAGATCCGCTATATCCCAGGCGTTAACAGCTGAAAGGCTCATATCCGGGTCCATCGCGGCGCACGCTTCTTCCCGCCGGGCGGGAGCCCAGGAATTGTAATCCGCCCTGATCTTTCCGAGGATATTGTCCAGAGGGACCCTGATGTCGCGGCCGCAGGTGTTATCAAGGGCTATATTACTTACGGCGGGATCATTCTCCCCGGCGGCGCAGTTGCTCCAGCACAACCACAGCCCCGCCGTCAGAACGATCCATGTTTTCGCGCGCATAATTCCTCCGGTCCTCATTTTTTATAGCGCCGACCTTTGTGTCAGCCATTTTACCGCCGCTTTGCACAGCCTTACTTTAATCGAAGCGGCCTTTGAACGGTATGCCGGCCGCTCCTGCCCGCAGCCCGCTGAAAGCCGCGCCTGCGGCTTTTTCCGCGTTGCCCTTGCCGGTTCTTTCGCCGGGAAGCCCGGGGATGTACGCCGAGACAGCGGAGATCTTGGTAACGTCCTCGCCGCGGCCGCCGTGCTGTTCGTAGGCGGCCATGGTGGTGCAGCTTTCAAGGCTGGCGAAGAATTCGTCATCGCTCATTCTCTTGGCGGGGCCCGCGGAGAGGTCGCGCCCGGCGAAATCGTCGCCGCCGCGCACCAGTATCCCCTCTATCTTCTTCGTTCTCAGGTTGAAAACCGGGGAACCGGAATTACCGCTGAAAGTGTCCAGATCGGTGCTGAAATACCCGTCCGGCGAGAAGTCGCGCACGCTGGCGCCGCCGGCGATCTTCACCGGCAGGCCCAGCGGATGCCCTATCACGAATATCTTGTCCCCGTTCTTAAGGTCCTCCCCCCTGTTGACGGGCAGGGGCTTGTGGCCGGTCACTTTGCGGTCCAGCCTGACAAGGGCGTAGTCGGGACCGTCCTCTGCGGCCTCGTTGCCGTCCGGGGCAGCCTCGGTGAGAAAGCGTTTAACTATCCCGGCGCAGCCGTACACCTCGCCGGCCGGTATGGTAGTCGCCACATTACCATCGGCCGTTTTAGCGGCAAAGCCGAATACCATTTTCGTGTCGCGGCAGTCAGCTTCTGTTTCCAGACAGTGCCCCGCTGTCAGCACCAGGTCTTCGCCCACCAGCGCGCCGGAGCAAAAGCCGCCGATGGGCTGAGCGCTGAAGCGTTCACCGGGACAGATGTTCGTAAGAACAGAAAGCCTCAGGGTTACCAGCCAGGCTCTTCCGGGGTTGATGTCTTTTATATGTTTGCCGCTCCATAAAGAGACCACCGAATCGGCAAGCGCCTGCAGCTCAGCGGGCGCGGCATAATATTCCAGCCGGTCATCCTTGCCGTAGATGCTTTTGTCCATGGCGAACGAAAGGAAAGGCAGTGCCAGCAGTACCGCGGCCGCGCCAAGCGTTGTTTTAAGGGTTTTCATATTTTCCTCAGCTGTTCGGACTTATTTCTTCGGGGCATCCTGCTTCTTGCCCGCATTAATATTACCGGCGATCTTATTGCCCGCCGCCGCGCCTGCCGCCGCGCCTACTATGGCTCCCGGTATTCCGAAAGTCGCTCCGCCAACCGCCGCGCCGGCCACTCCACCAACCACTGTGCCTATAGCCGACCGGGCCCTATCCCCCTGAGTTGCCGCATTCGCGCCTTTGGCCTTATCGGCCGCGTCGGCTCTCTGCCGCGCCGCCTCGTCGTCCTGCGCCAGCTGCAGCGGCGGAACCTTTCCGGCAAGGGCGGTTTTAGGCTTCGGTTTAAGATCGGCCCATTTGTACCCTGACTGTTGCGGCTGGGCTGCGGCATCCGGCCGCTGGACGGCCCCTTTATCCCCGCTTAGCCCCTGGAAAAGCGCCCCGAAATTTTCGCGCTGTTCCTCAAGGCTTAACTTATTTACTGCCCCGGACGGAGCCGCTTCCTTCTCAGGCTGCAGACTTTGCAGCGCCTCTGCGGCCGAAGCGTCCAGGTCCGCGGCGTTCACCGCCAGAGCGCTGAATTGAGCGGCATACGCTCCGCCCGTCATCCCCAGCATCGCTATCGCTATCAGTATTCTTTTCATATTAGTTCCTCCTAGTCCGCTGTTTTATTCCGCAAGCCGCTTGTCGGGCATCGCTCACGGTCTCTTGCTATAGTTTACCCCGTTCACGTATGCCTTGCCTGAGAACGAAGAACCAGAAATATCCCCTTATTTGACCTATGATCGCATGTATATACAAAACGCCTTTCGCTATACATCTTGTTTAAACGCCCGACGTTCTATGAAACCGCCGGGGAGCTGTCCCCGGCGGCTTTGCCTACCATTCTTAAAAGACCCGTCCTGCGCGTTAAGTTGCCACTTGAACAGCCTGACCGCGAGATCAGCCGTCTTATTCGCCTGAGGTTGAGCGTTCTTTTTCCTGCGTGCAGGAACCGGCTTCTTAAAAACTTACCAGCGGCCTGAGCACGCGGCTTTCGCGGCTTTTCCCAGGCAATACAGAATTACGAACGGCGCAGCAAGAAGGCCGAGCGCAAAACCTATTACCGCGCCAAGAGCTCCGAGCGTTTTGGCTGCTGTATAGTTATGATTTATATAGCTGTTTTTTGAGGTCATGTAATAGCCGGCGTAAGCCGCTGAAACCGGCACGGTTATCAGGGAGAGAGGCGTTTCCAAAAGGATGCGCAGCGCGCCCGGCCGTTTGTTCCGGGAGACAGGAGGCGTATGAGCAAGCACCGGAACTTTTGAGGCGCTATTGCCCCGCCGCGCGGCCGGCGCCGCGGCCTCCGGGCCGCCGGAGCGGCTCCGGGAAGCTTCAAGCCGGATCTCCGGGCGGGCGTGGGATAATCCGTCCAGGGCTTTAGAGGAAAACTCCCTCGCGCTCTCAGGGGAGCCGGCAGCAGCCGCGTTCGCCGTTTCCGCCGCAACATACTCAAGCGTCCCGGAATAAGTCATGGCGGACGCCCGCGCCGCGGCGGGGAGAAGAAAGAAAAAGAGAAGCAGGTTCAGACGGCTTGTCATCAGCTTGTCCGTTCAGCAATGCGCGCGCCGAGCAGTTCCAGCAGGATCTTTATAAATTTAATTCTGTCCAAGTTCAGGCGGGCCTCGTCTTTAACGGTTACCATGTGGTCCGGGCCTTCAACCACAATGCTGTATGCGCCGGGCAGCAGCGCGCTGCCAGACGGGACCACCCCGTCGTTATTTAGTCCGAAAGCCAGCAGGAAATCCCGGATCAGCGCCAGTTCCGTGTCCATCTGCCGTTCATCGTTGTCTATCCAGGAGCCAAAACAGATAAAGGGTATTTTAGCGGTGAGTCCGGCAATGGCCGCGGCGTTGTCCCGATGATAGATCTCCCGCGTGTCCGTTGACAGATCCAGCAGCGACATTTCAGAGCCGCCCAGCAGCGCAAGCGCGGCCCACAAGGTAGTGTCAAAAAACCGGTTTTTCAGCACATAGTCGGCCATGGGCGTTCCCAGAAAGGGACTTTGAATGGTGATCACCCCGCTGACTTTCCCGGCGGTTTTTTCCCAGGCCAGAAGGGCTTCAAGGGCATCCAGGCCGCCCTTGCTGTGCGCTATCAGGATAACCGGCAGGGGAGATCTGTTTATGCTCTCAGCTATCCGTACGGCGTTGAACTCAACCGATTCTTCCGATTCGATATTGACTATGCGCGCGTCCACGCCGCCCGCCCTGAGCCAGGCGATCTGCGAGTCGAAATAAGTGCCGAGCCTTATTTTAACGCGCTTATCCAGTAAGGCGGGGTTGACCATCACATCGCTTAAAAATCCCGGCACGAAAAGTATGCGGTAGCCGCGCAGCGTTCTTAAAAGCGTTTCGTCTTTTTCCGGCCCGCTTCCGGAAAACGCGGCGAGATACTCGGCGGTCAGATCAGGCGTCTCACCGGATCGCCGAACCGGGGGTTCGCCGGACCGGCCTTGCGCGGCGCAGGCTAAAGACAGGACAGCTGTAAGCGCCGTCAGGCGCAGAAGTTTAAGTATTCCGGGAGAGTTCATTTTGAACGACCTGCCCGCGAGGTCATACGCAATGTTCGCCTGCCCGATGGCGAGCTCATAGCCGAAGGCGGAGCTTTTTTCGCGTTTTCTTCGGCGGTGGCCATTCCTGCCGGGACGGGAGCAGCGGCCGAAAAAACTCTGCTGCCGCCGGCAGGAACACGGTCCCGCAGTTCGCCGAATCCGGTCCCGTAAGCGTTCCCGGCCAGCGCTATCAGTATCACCGCACGCAGATTACTATTATGCATAGATCCTCCTTTTACTTCGTTCATGGTTATAGGCCCGCAGCCGCAAGACTGCTTTCCCCTCTGACCGCCCCCGGACAGTTTTACGGCTATCCGGGGGCGGGGCGCGCACAGCACAGGCTGGTCGCGCTGTAGTGCTAATATTTCCATCTTCCTATTTACCTGCAGCTGGGAGCGGCATCTGCCGACGCCTGCATTTCTTCGGGCGTGAACCGATGCAATACCTTTCTTAATTTGCTGGGAACAGGGAAATACCGGATCCCGACGCCAACAATCGTTTCGGAGTAAGAACCTTCCGGTGCAGTATAGAACACCAGGCTGTTATCAGCGCCCGCTTCTATAAAGATCGCTATCCTGGAGAATTCCCCTTTGGACACATAAGGACTGCTCCCAGGTGTGAATTTGTGGGCAAAGCTGAAAAGAAAGATCCTCTCAAGATCGTCCAATTGTGCGAACTGTTGCGTCCTCACCTTATTTCCTGCAGCGATCTCATCGAATTGGCCTGTCTCAACCAGGGAGTGCCCCTTTCTGAAGCATGAATGCGGGTACAGCTTGGCGGATAACCGCGTGGAAGCTGCAGCTGCTGCAACACTTGCCGCAGGCGGCACGACAGTCGGTACAGGTAAACCTGCCGCCGGGGTTTTTGGATTCATACTCATTATCGGGGGCCAGGAGTCATCCGGCCATTCAGCCACGGCGCCGGCATACGCTCCGCCCGTCAGCCCCAGCATCGCTATCGCTATCAGTATTCTTTTCATATTAGTTCCTCCTAGTCCGCTGTTTTCTTCCGCAAGCCGCTTGTCGGGCATCGCTCACGGTCTCTTGCTATAGTTTACCCCGTTCACGTATGCCCTGCCTGAGAACGAAGAACCAGAATTATCCCCTTATTTGACCTATGAGCGCGCGTATAGCAAAAGCGCCACTCGTTATACATTTTGTTTAAGCCATACGCCGCCAGGAGGAATTATTTAAACTTCTGCTAGGAACAGCCGTGCGCGGGCCGCCGGGGCCAAAGGGCCCATGAGCAGATGGGGCTTTTGCCTCTTACTGGCGCGGCCGGTAGTTTTGTGAAATTATGGCCGGGGGAAATCCCGCATAGTATCTATCTGACAGGAGGAAGCACTGATGAAAGCAGTATTCGCAGCGGTAATATTATCACTCGCGGTTTCGGCCCAGGCCGGGACGGCGAAGAACGATCTGGATGTCATGGCCAAAGACGCAGGGGTGTCCGCCGCCGGAGAAGCGGCCCCCGCGGCCGCGGCGCCGGAGAAGGGCGGCTTCAACATCGGCAACATAATAGGCGGTATAATCGGCAACGCCATAGACGCCCAGAAGCAGCAGTCTTACGAGGTAGGCCCCCTGGCCCGGCCTGACGCGGACATGATCCTCCAGGAGATCAACGCGTACCTCGGCGGGATAGGCGCCGGTGCCAGGAACACCAGCGTCAGCGACAGGCCCGACGGCAGCTACGTGTCCTGCAATTACAAGGCCGCTTATGCTCTCGGGCACGATATCCGCGCCGGTATTTACAACTACCAGGACGCCGCCTTCTACATGGACAGGATCGTGCGCCATCTCCGCGAGAACAGGATGAGGGAGGTCTACGCGCACGTGTTCGGCGAGCCGGGCAATTATTACGTGATCGTCGGCTACGCCTACCGCAACGCCCATGAAGGCCAGATCTTCGGCCAGATAATAGGACAGGCCATCGGCAGCAACAATGACGACCCTCAACAGCCGCATTCCCAGCCTGCTCCGCCGCCCCCGCACCCCGGCGGGCCCGGCCCGGGCAACGGCCATAACCCGCACAACGGCCCCCGCCCTTAAGAAGCCGCGCTGTATAGCGGTAAAGCCGCCGGGGAAACCCGGCGGCTTTGTTTTGCAGGCTACTTTTTCGAAAAAGTAGCCTGCCCCTTTTATCCGCTGCAACCGCCGGGTCCGTTAGCGGACCACTTTGCAGTTCTTCAGTACGGCGTCCCCGGCAAAGCGGGAGGATTTGAATCCCCAATCATTAAAAATGTAATCGTAGGAGATCCTGCCCTGGCCGTTCACGAGATTGAGGTCCAGTTCCCAGTTATACGGGGATTCCTCAATGTAGAGTCGGCTGGAGTTGTAAACTTTTACCACTACCTCCGGGAGTTTGAGGGCAAAACAACCAAAACCCATCGTGCCGTCTTTCCCATCCGGTGTTTTAGTGGGGACATAGAAGCATTTTGAATCAGACTCATCTCCCCAATGCCTGGAAGTGATAGTTACCTGGGTCAGCGGTTTATATTCAGATACTATTTCGTAACCTTTCGTTTCCTTCACTGAAACCACATCACAGGAGAACTCCGTTTTGTTTAACGGCCCGAGCGCCGGGGAACCTGCGGCAGGCGCCGGAGCCGGAGCTGCGGCGGGCGCGGAAGGCGCCGCCCATTGGCCGTCATCATAGACCTTCAGCTGCTCGGCGGCCGTACCGGCGAACAGGCTTGCGGGCGCAAGCATAAGCGCAACTATCAGTATTTTGTTTTTCATGATCTTTCCTTTTTTATTTTTCACGGTTCAGGGCCCGCGGAAGAAAAACTGCTCATCCCCCCCGGGCCGCCCCCGGACGGCTTTACGCCTAACCGGGGGCGGGGCGCGCACGGCGCAGGCTAGTCGCTCAGCACCGATGGGTCATTCACTGGCCGGCACGGACACAGCGAACATAGTAGTTGCCGTTGGTGGACTTATTGTCGTAACCATCAGTGCCATCTCGGAAGTGCAAGAGCACCGCGGTGTCAGCGCCGGGACCATTTGTAGATGTCCAATGCCTCTGGTTGTTTGTGTTTGTAAAAAATGGGTTTCCGGAACTTTTAACAAGAAATGTTCGCAATTCGACCAATGAGGGAAGCCGCCAATTATCATGCGAGGCAAAACGTAATTGCCCACAAAACTTTTCGGCTTTATACCAGCTTCCGATAGAGTGTCCATCAGTGTAGCCAGTTGAATTCCCGTCTTTCCCCCACATAAGCTTTGTGACAGTATCGGTTACCGTCCCGTCGTTGTTATCGGCATATCGTGCCGGTGGCGCAACAGGCGCGACAAGCGAAGCATTCGCCACAGCCGCCGGGACGGAAGCTGTCAGTTGATTTACAGCAGTACCGGCGAACAGGCTTGCGGGCGCAAGCATAAGCGCGACTATCAGTATTTTGTTTTTCATGATCTTTCCTTTTTCCTTTTTTATTTTTCACAGTTCAGGGCCCGCGGAAGAAAAACTGCTCATCCCCCCCGGGCCGCCCCCGGACTTTACGGCTGTCCGGGGGCGGGGCGCGCACGGCACAGGCTAATCGCTCAGCACCGAAGGGTCGGCGAAGCGGTCGCGCATGGCGCCGGCGCTGCCCAGCTGAGAACTGTAGCCTGCCTCCAGGCTTTCGTTGTACACCTTGTGGGTGCTGGCTATGTTCGCCTCGCCGTCTATGCGTTTGTCGGTCTGTACGTTCAGGCTGGCGTAGATGTCCTTCACCCCCACCAGCTGTATCAGCACCTGCATAAGGCCCTCGTAGCCCAGGCCGCTCTTCCCTTTGCCAGCCAGCACCCGCGCCAGCCGCTCGGACTTCGCCTTCGGGTCCGTTATACCGCGCACGCCGGCAAGATCGGCCGTTATCCTGGCCACGCTGTAGCAGAAGGTGTTCACCACGCTCATGGGATCGAAGCTGTCGTCCATCCTGCCGTTATAGGAAGACAGGAGCTTGCGCGCGGCCTGCCAGTCGTAGTCAACTTTGCCGTAGCCGTCAACTTTGAAAAGATGCCGGACCTTGCTTATTATCTCGCGGTCCAGGCCTTCCATCACGTTGAACACGGCTTTCATTATAGTGGCCGAAGGAGCGCCTACCATGCTGTTCACGGCTTCCTTGGTGAAGACCAGCGAGAAGGACATGATGGCTGACTTGTACCGTTTGGAATTCACGGCCGCGTCACCCTCGATATCGGTCCCGGTGGGGTTCGCCTCCTCCGCCGCCAGCCTGGGGAACAGCGTATTCACGTCCACCGTGAAGCCGTTGTTCACGCCCTCGCCGCCGGTACCGGCGTACTTCAGTATCTCGTTCATTTTCAGCACCATGCCGCGGGCCGCGCGCTCGTCGTGCTTTATGTAGCCCTCGTAGCGCTGGTAGACCACGGCGGCGTCGGAAACCGCACCGCCTTTCCTTTCGTAGTTCACCACGTACATGTTCTGGCTGGTATTGTGCTTCATCAGCGTGCCGAACACGGGCACATCGAGATTGCTGTCGGAGTCGCTCCTGGAGGCGTTCTGCACGTGCAGTACTTCCTCGCCGCCCAGCGCCTGGTACCTGTCGTAGCGCTGCCCGGTGGCGCTATTGTGCTGCAGTATCACCGGCAGCGTTACGCTGACGCCGCTGGAACCGCCGCTGAAGTGGTCGGAGCCGACGAAGGTGGAGTTAAGCCCCAGCCCCTGCGTTCCTACGTCGGAGACGCTCTGCATGGCGGCCTGCCCGCCGGCGTTGTCTTCCGCGTCGGAATAGTCGTTAAACCGTATACCCATCTGTATAAGTTTCTTTATGATGCCCAGGTCGCCTCTCAGGAAGTCCACCAGCTTGGCCAGTTGCTCCGGGTTTTTGGGGTCTATTATGAATTCCACCAGTATCTTCTTGCCTTGCATGCGGCTCTGCGAAAGGCCTAAGCTGAGGCCCAGGTACGCGTTCAAAGGCTTTATCTTAAGCCCGCTCAGCGCGAGCCGTTCAAGTTCCTTGCCCAGGAAGCTCTCGGCCTGTGGCAGCCCCGCTATGCCCGCGTCGAAGGTGGTGCCGGCGGAGGCGCCGGCGCTTTTTACTGTTATCCTATCCAGCCGTATGCGCAGGCGCAGCGCGTCCTCGCTCATTTTGAACAGGGTGACCGAAGGCTTCAGTTCCTCAGAAGCGCCCAGCGAGAAGGAAATGGTGGCCAAAGGCCGCGGTATAGGTAAGCCGATGCCGCCGTTGATGCTCATGCTTATTACGGCGGGGAACTTCCAGACCTCGCCTGGCTTCATTTCGGAAATATGCCGCTCGGTTATCGGGAGAACGGTCTTCACTTTGCGCAGGTCCGCCAGGGTGAGCAGCTCGCTGCAGTACTTGACCCCGTCAAGCTTGCGTACCACCACCGACCTGCCCTCCAGGCGCCCGGAGAAACTCACGTTGAACGGGTTCCCGTCTATGTTCAGCACGTCGCCGAACGACTGGCCGCCGTTCAGTTTAACGCCTACCTCGTCGATAAGCGCGATATGGTTATCGGGGAACTGCCTGAGGTAGCGCTTCAAATCCCCCTGGACGCCGCCCACCCCGTCAAGAACGGCGCCCTTGGAAAGGTCTATGCGCGCGCCCTTGCAGACGTCCTGGAAAACTCCGGACGAAAGATCTTCCCAGAAACGCAGGAGCTCGTTGTTGCCGTTGCCGGGCTGGACCTTGGCGGCTTTGTTCACCTGCGGTACAGGGAGTTTGGCTCCGCCCGCGCGCAGGCCGCTCATAAGTTCGGCCATGGAACGTTTCCCGGAGCCGTCGAAGTAGGAGGCGAAGCCGTCGTCCCCCGCCTGCGCTCCGCCGGTCATGCCCAGCATCGCTATCGCTATCAGAAGTCTCTTCATGCTATTTTCTCCTTGGTTCTAGACGTTCTTGCGGATGCTGTCGTCGCGCATCCCTTTCAGTCTCCTGGTATAGTTTATCCGGTTCGCGGCCAGCCTACATGAGGCTGAAGAACCAAAAAGATCGACTTATTTGACCTATGATCGCTCATATAATCAAATCGCTTTTCGTTATACATATTGTTTAAACGCTCGGCGCTGCTGCCGGGTGAACAATACCTGGACGAAATGATAATGCCCGGCCTGCGCATCACAATTGAAACGCCGGCCACCAGGACGGGCAGCCCACTGCCTGGTTTATATTGGCACGTTCGTTCAATAATTCTATTAACACTCCCGGGTCAGGCACTGCCCGGAGATTTGGCTGAGTTTGGTTGTAGTTGCGCGGACACGCGGCTTTTATTTGGTGTTTTTATCGGAGATAACCGGGGAGCATTTACAAATAAGTGTTAAGAGAATTACGCCGCAGACGATGTGCCGGAGATACTGGCCGCGCCATTCTTTGTCATTTGCCGTCCACCGATAGCGGACGAACGCTAAAAAGTTTTTTCCGGATCAAGCAGGGGCACGGCCGATTTAATATCCTCAGATTTAACGCCCTCGGCGTCATAGGCGAACGGGCTGGCGATCTCCTCGAAATACCCGTCGCCTTGCACGTAATAGACGCTGGTGCCGTCGAACTCTTTAAGGACTGTGCTGATCTTCCATGAAAGGGCCATTTGCATGGCCGCGATCGGTTCTGTGCTGGTCCCCACATTGGTGATAGTGGAGTCATCCACAGAGGCATTTATTAAAAAATGATATCCCCAGCCCACAGCCACCCGGATGGGTACCACGGCCACCGCAGTAAGGAACTTTCCATTGCCGTTATAGCTGGCGCCATAGGTGTAGATAACCTTATACTCGACATCTATTATTTTTTCGCCGAAAAAGTTTTCAGCAGAAAAGCGAAAATCAGAACTCTTCGGTCTGCTCCACCTGGTCAGCTGCGAGGCCGCTGTTACACCCTGCGGATAAGCAACGGCATATTTGGTTTCAATGTTCACTACGGGCGCGTTGTCAGACACAATCTTCCAGATCTTTGAGGCGAGATTGACAATATTGTCTATGTTGACAAGCGCGTCAACCGTGGTTCTGGATGGTTCGTTCAGCCTGACATAGGGTATATCCGGTTCCGATCTCGTATCCTGTCTGGTGATTTTTATTGACAACGGCCTGAGAGTAAAATACAGGGGATATTTTTCCGACAGCTCGGTCTCGTCCTTTGCGGCGGAAGATGAAGATCCAGCTTTTGTTCCGTCGCCGGTGTTATGCGCCGAGAGAAACGGACTAAAAAATAAAGGTTGGCAAAGAACCGCCGCAAGTACAAAGAGTTTTGTTTTCATTTTTTGCCCCGCCTCATATGTCTACTGCCATATATTTCCGATTATCAGCCCGTTATGCCGATAATTCACACAATTCTTAAAAAGAATTCACGTTATTTGAGCCTGCCTGCTTTATAAGATCATTATCCAGGCCACCGCCGCTGCCTGTCTGGCGCCTTCGTTCCTCTTCCGCCTTTCTGAGATAATTCGGGTCCGTAATGAAATTATTCAATGCAGGCCTGAACTTGTCCACGCAGTTATTGGCCGCCCGCCAGACTCTTGCGCGTTCCCTGCATTTTTCAGCATCCTCAGGAAAATAATACGCGCCGCAGGGATCAAACCCTTTCTGCGAGTCCAGACAATTATAATAGTACGCCGCCATATTCGCCTGCTGCTCTACGG
>JAPLKJ010000086.1 GCA_026388125.1 Elusimicrobiota bacterium | reverse complement strand
GGCCTCGTCGGTCACGTCCACTTTCCAGTCGCCGGGGACCACGTTCTTCACGCTCCACGCCCGGTAGGGGCTGGTGTGCACGGTCAGCGTTATCTCGCGGACGTTCTTCCCGTTCAGATAATAAATGTGTTTGATGGTGGTCGGGAGCTGCTGCGCGGTTATCTTCGTCCAGGTGTAGACCTGGGCCGCGCCGTCGAAAGCCGCCGCTTCGCCCACCGGCTCGCGCTTCTCCACCGAAGCCGCGGTCACGATCTTCTCCACTTTTATCGCCGGGGCCTTTTTCTGCTCCGCCGGCGCCGTCTGCGCGTATACCGCACAGGCCGCCGCCGCCACTATAGCCGAAACCAGCAGATATTTTTTCATTCTTGCCTCCTCCTTATACCCGTCTTCCAGATTATACTCAAAATAGGCGCCGGCCTTATATCTCTCCGGTTACTTCGTTTTTAACCGCTCGAACACGGGCAGGGTTTCGTAAAAACCGGGCTTAGCGTGGTTCTCCCGGATATACGCGGCCAGCTCTCCGGCGGTGGCGAATTTGGCCTTGGCGAAGTTGTCGGACATGTACGACA
Organism: Elusimicrobiota bacterium; assembly: GCA_026388125.1. Taxonomy (GTDB): domain Bacteria; phylum Elusimicrobiota; class Elusimicrobia; order Elusimicrobiales; family UBA9959; genus UBA9959. The sequence goes on along the minus strand of JAPLKJ010000086.1, from coordinate 1,677 downwards.
GCCGCAGCGTGTCGCCGGGCAGCACTTCAGCTTTTACATAGACGTGCCCGCCGGGCGCGGCGGTGGACAGGCTCAGCTCCTGCACGTCCAGCAGCCCGGGCACGCCTGTATCCGTCATGAAAGCCCGGTAGCGGTCGGTGTTGATGTTTATGTTCTGATTGGAGCTTGTGTGCTCCACGCCGGTCATTTCCGCGTAATACTCCGTCTCGTTGAAGCGGTAGACAGCCAGGCGGCCGCAGTCGGTCCTGTTCTCGGCGCTGCACCCGCTCCAGACGCCCAGCAGGCCGGCGTCGAAAGCTTTTGCGGACGGGGCGCCCAGCTGGTGGGTGGCGTTATACGGGCAGCCGGTAAGCAGGAGCATCCCCGCGCAGACCATAAATATATTCAATATTTTCATAATTTTCCCCTGGCAACCATATTTTTAACAAATTAACCCGGCGCAAGTAAACCGCGGGCAAACCGCGGGCTGTTGCGGGGGCCGCGCGGTATTGTTATTATACCTTAGCGGGCGCAGGGCGGCAGCCCCCAAAGCTAGCGGCGGATGACCGGATATCAATGAAAATACTTATCGTAAGCGTGAACCGCAGCCGGCGGCCGGCCGCCGTTATGCCTTACGGCGCCTGCGTTGCCGCGCAGGCCGCGCTGGGCGCCGGCCATGAGACCCGGCTGCTGGACCTGATGTTCGAAGGCGACCCGGCCGGGGCGCTGGAGCGGGCCTGCCGGGAGTTCCGACCCGACGTGGCGGGGTTCTCGCTGCGCAATATCGACAACAACGACCTGCGCAACCCGGTTTCATATCCAGCAGAGGCGGCCGCTCTGATAACTGCCGCGCGCCGGGCCTGCGGCGCCGGCATAGTGCTGGGCGGGGCCGCCGCGGCCCTGATGCCGGAAGCCCTGCTGCGCCGCACCGGCGCCGACTGGTGCGTGCTGGGCGACGCGGCGGCCGCGTTCCCGCGCTTCCTGGCGGTCCTGGCGGCCGGGAGCGCTCCGCTTTCAGTCCCGGGGGTCTGTGGTCTGGTCAACGGCTGCTTCACCGCTACCCCGCCCGTGCTCTCTCCCGCCGGCGGGGCCGGGCTGTTCCCGGAATTCGGCCGCTGGCTGGACCTGCGCGCTTACGCCCGGCATATGAGCGCCGCGCCGCTGAAGACCAAGCTGGGCTGTCCGTTCGGCTGCTCGTACTGCACTTACCCCGTTCTGGAAGGGAAAGCTTACCGGCTTTGCCGGCCCGAAGCCGCCCTGGCCGCGGTGCGGGCGCTCGCGGCCGCGGGCGTGCGCGACATGGAATTCGTGGACAATGTTTTTAATTCCCCCTACGCGCACGCCATGGAACTCTGCGGCCTGCTGGCGGAGAGCAGGACAGGCGCGCGCTTCCACACCATGGAACTCAACCCGGAATTCACGGACGGGCCGCTGCTGGCGGCCATGGGCCGCGCCGGGTTCGCCGGCATAGGCATCACGGCCGAGAGCGCCGACGACGGGGTGCTGGCCGCCCTCGGCAAGAATTACAGCTCGGCGCACCTCGAGCGCGCGGCCCTGGCCGTGGAGGCGCAGCGCATCCCGTGCATGTGGGTCTTCATGCTGGGCGGCCCGGGAGAGACGCGCTCTACGGTGGAGCGTACGCTGGAGTTCGCCCGCCGCCGCGTGCGGCCATCGGACGCGGTCTTTTTCAACGCCGGG
>JAPLKJ010000197.1 GCA_026388125.1 Elusimicrobiota bacterium | reverse complement strand
GCCGAAGGAGGAATAATGCTTCAGCTCCAGCGCGGCGTTCTCCAGCGCCAGGGAAAGTCCCGACGAGCCGAGGTCCGCCTCCAGCACCGCGTCGTTCATGATAAGCTCGCTGGCGTTCCAGGTAAGGTACAGGCCTTTGTCGGTCTTGGGCAGCAGCGCCAGCAGGTCGTCGAAATCCCAGGCGCCGCCGGCTTCGCGCACTTTGAATACCGGCTTTTCAAGGACTATTTTAGAGAAGTAGACCTGGTTGCGCAGCAGGTCGGTGAAGCGGGGGCGGACCACCACTTTGTCCGCGCAGAAAAAATTCCCTTTGGTGAAGTCGGGCCTGCGCGAAACGCAGGCTTTGGTTATGGTCACCCCGTCCATCAGGGAAAAAGAAACTTCCCCGAGCTTTATCTGGCGGCCCAGTTTTTTTGCCGCCTTGCCGCTTACCTGCTGCGTTATATAGCCGGAGATCTTCTTGTACTGGAACCAGGTGAACGTGCCGCCGGCCGCGATAACCACCAGCGCGCCGGCCGCGATGAGCCTGAAACGTGTAATGAGCATGCATAAATTGTAGCCTATTTTCTCCGTGCAGAGAAAACAGGCCGGCGCCGCGGCGCACGGGTGGGGCTGGGGGCGTTCAGGTTATGGCCGTCCGGAGCAGGTCGGACTGCGCGGGGTCGGTGAATACAAGGAAATAATTAAAATAGCCGTCGCGGTCGCGCAGCACCGCGGTTATGCCGGCGCGTATATCCTCGAAAGCGCCGCGCAGTTCGAAGGAAAGCGCCACCTCCCTGCCCGTAGGCAGTTGGAACTGGCTGGTCAGTTCCGCCTCGCGGGGGGAAAGCCGCGTAAGCCTGCCCCAGAGCGGCGGCAGGTCCAGCGAGGTCTTGATGATGACCGGGATGAATGTGTCTGCGTTATTTTGGTTCATTTTCGTAGAATACCAGCCCGCGGCCGTTCTCCTCGCCCGCGAACCAGAGCCTCCCTTCTTTTGCAGCCAGCGCCGTGATATTCAGCGCATGGCCGTAATACTGCGCTATCTCCGTTCTTGAAATTATCCGTTCCGGGTCGTCCAGGGACAGTTTTACCAGCGCCTTCAGTCCGGGATCGGCCACCCAAAGGAAGCGCGTGTCGCAGGCGAAAGCGCCCAGTTTATCCCCGGGGTAAGTAAAGGTTTTAAGCGCGGCCAGCGCGTCGGCGGGCAGGCGCTTCACTATCCGCCCGGAGGCGGAGTCGGCCGTCCAGAAATAAAGGCCGTCGAAACAGGCCCTGTCCGCGGCGGGCGTGAGCCGGGCGCTGCTGGAGACCGGAGTATAATTCTCGTCGAACATGCGCTTCTCTATAACTCCGTCCGCGCCCGCCACCCAGAGGGAGTCCTGCCCGGCGGCCAGGGCCGCGGGCGGCCTTTGCGCCAGGTTAATGATGCGCAGGATGGCGAAGTCCCTGCTGTCGTGCCGGTAAAGCGCCCGGTTGTCGGGGTCGCTTATCAGCACGTGACCGCTGCGCACCACTATGCCGGTGGGGTGGGCGTACGGCAGCGCGAACGTTCTCTTCAGCGCCTCTTTGGGCGGCGAGAATTTTTTCTGCCCGTAATACAGGCCGCCGACGAACCCGGTGAAGGCGCAGAAAGCCGCCAGCGTCAAAGCCAGCGCCCTGCGCCTGGCGCGCGATCCCTGCGGGGCCAGCTCCAGCACGGTGCCGCTCAGGTTCAGCGCCTTCCTGTAAAGCGGGCGCAGCGCCTCGGCCGTCCACGGGCTTTGCGCGCAGTCGAAAGCCCCGGTTTTCATGAGCTCCACCGCCCGGGCGGCGTCGCGGCGCCGCAAAAGCGGGACCAGGGGGATAAAAGGCGCCACGCGCCGTATCTCCCGCAGCTGTATCTCGGCCGGCGGCTCTTCCCCGTCCACTATGAACACCGCCGCCGGCCGCGCCTTCTCGAAAATGGCCAGCGCGTCGTTAAGGTCGAACGAGAACACGGCGTCCGCCCCGAGGTCCTTGAAGATCCCCCGCAGCAGCAGCCGGTGCTTTTCCGAGGCGCAGATTATCTGTACTGTATTGAACATGGTAAGCCGAAGCCGGGCGTTCCTTAACCGCAAATATATTATAATTGTAGCCGGGCGCTGTTAACTTTCTGTTGCGCTAAAATTAAGAACTCCGGTAGTCCGGCAAACAGGGGAGCTATGACTTTTCTCCGTTTTTCGAATATTCTGCTGCTGACGCTGCTGGCCCGCGCTCCGCTGGCCGCGGGCGAGATAAATTTCGTTTATCCCGCCGAAGGCGCCTCCATCCCGGACGTGCCCAGGACCTTCGTGTTCGGGAACATTTCCCCGGCCACCGCCCCGTTCACCATAAACGGGGAGAAGATAGCCGTGCATACCAACGGGGGGTTCATAGCCTATCTGCCCATAGCCCCGGGCGACTTCGTCTTCGCCGGAACGCTGGGCGACGGCGCCACGGTGCAGCGCACGATAAAAGTGAAAGGCCTGCCGCGCCCCAAGCCGGACGACGACGAGGTGTGGCTTACGCTTAATTCCGTGGGTTCGAACCTGGAAGTGCTGCCCGGCGAATACGTGAAGGTGCAGGCCTCCGGCGCCCCGGGCATGGAAACCGTTTTTTCGATAGAGAACATGACGGAGGATGCGCCGATGGCCGAGCTGCCGGCCGGCTCGGGGCGCTATTTCGGCGCTTACAAGGTGAAGGATTCCGACGCCGGGGCCGAAGGCCTCGTCACCACCCGGTTCAAGACCGGCCTGTTCCGCAGCGACGCCGAAACGGGGTCGCGGGGCCGCGTGAAAGTGCTGAAGGCCGAAACGCTGGTGGAGACCTCCACCGACACCGTTATCCTGCGCAACGCCCCGGACGGCGGCTATATGATGTTCCTGCCCCTGGGCGTGAAGCTGGTGGCCAACGGGCGCATGAACGGCATGCGGCGCATAGCGCTGGCCCCCGGCGAGACCGGCTGGGTGGACGACTCTAAAGTGCAGCCGTCGGCCTCCGGCCTGTTCCCGGTGCCGCCGTTCAGCGAAACCGGCGCGATACGCCTGAAAAAGACCGACCTCGGCTCGCAGGCCTCGATCACGCTTTACGACCGCGTGCCCTATACCGTGGAAGAGACGCCGGGCGGCCTGCGCCTGACCCTTTATTACGCCAACCTGCACACCAACTGGGTGGTTTACGACTCCTCCGATACGTTCATCAAGAACGTGGTTTTCAGGCAGTCCGGCACTACCAAGGCCGAGATAGATTTCGAAACGGGCCCGGAAGCCGTCTGGGGCTATAATATCTCCTATTCCGGCAAGACGCTGCTGGTGGACCTGCGCCGCAAGCCGGTGCCGGCCCTTACCTGGCCGAAGCCGCTGGCCGGCCTGACCGTGGTGGTGGACCCCGGGCATTCACCCAAGTACACTACGCCTTACGACGGGGCCATCGGGCCCAAGGCTACTTTTGAGTTCCAGGTGAACCTGGCCATAGCGCTTAAGCTGAAAGAGAAGCTGCTCACCCTCGGCGCTACCGTGCAGCTTACCCGCAACGGCGACGAGAACGTGCCGCTGTCCGACCGCCCGAAGCTGGCCAAAGAGTTGGGCGGTGACCTCTATATCAGCGTGCATAACAACGCTATCGGCGACGGCGAGGAGCCTATATGATCTTCCCCGAGCAGGAAGAGCTGCTCAACGCCGCCGCTTTCCAGGAAAAGCTGGCCCAGAGCATTGCGGACGGGCTGCTGGAATTCTTTAACGTGCCGCCGCAGACGCGCAAGGAACAGGAACTCTCAGCTAAGGCGAGGGTTCAGCAGTCAAAAAAAAAACAGGCTTTGCCTGCGAAACCGGCTCCGTCCGTACGCGCGCAGTCCCGTGCTAAAGAACCTGGCCGCGCGCCCAGGGCCGGAACGCAGGTCAGGAAGGTGAAAAATGCCAGACACCCTTGAGCTGCTGCTGAAATTCTCCGAAGACCTCGGGCTCGAGAACCCGCGCACCGAAGACGCGCTGTGGGAATACCTGGTGCGCAAAGGCGCCGGGCTGCTGTGCTGCCATGCCGCCAGCTTTTTCGAGGCCGACGAAATAAAGCGCACGCTTACTTTCAAGAAAAGCCTGGGGCCTGTGGGCGGGGACCTGGTGGGCCTCAGTTTCGGCTACCAGGGGATAGTGGGGGCCTGCGCCGAGACCAGGAAAAGCATCCTGATCAACGATACTGAAACCAGCCCGTTCTTCACCAAGAAAGTGGACAAGGGCAGCGGTTTTAAAACGAAGAACGTGATAGCCGTGCCGGTGCTCGCCAACGGCGCGCTGCTGGGCGTGGTGGAATTCATCAATTCCATGGACGGGGCTTTTACCGAGGAACAGTTCAAATCCGCGCCCCTGCTGGCCGCGCTGATAGGCCGCGACGTCTGCATCCGCCGCCTGGAAGCCGCCGTGCCGCCGCCCCTTAATAGCTAGAACACTGGGATATTGTTCCTGCATGTAACCCGCCAGTTATCTACCGGTTACCTGCCAAAAAAGAAAGCCGCGACAGTGTCGCGGCTATTTTTTACCGCAAACAACCGTATCAACGGGAATAACTATTTGAGCGCAATACGTTAAAGAGGCATAATGTGTTACGGGGGGGAACCTGGACTAGACCGGAAAAATAATTTCGACCCTAATTCCAACCCGACACACGTTTGTCGGGTTCATCTGCTAGGCTATACTAAAGGTTATTTGCAGATTTTAAGGAGTTTTTATGATCGACTCAATGGTTGTGTTTAAAGGAAATAAGATCCGGCGGATTTTGCATAAAGATGAATGGTGGTTTGTGATCAATGATGTTATTGAGTCATTGACGGATTCCGGTGATCCGGCGCAATACTTCAAAAGATTAAAACAGCGAGATGAAGAACTTGCGAAGCTTACAGCTAAAGGGGGGGTACAATTTGTACCACCCCTTACGCTTGAAGTTGAAACGGCCGGCGGCGGACAAAAAATGTATTGTTGGAATACCGAGGGCATCTTTCGTCTCATTCAATCAATTCCTTCTCCGAAAGCCGAGCCTTTCAAGCGCTGGCTGGCAAAGGTAGGTTATGAGCGCGTGCAGGAAATAGAGAACCCGGAACTTGCAACAAAAAGAACCCGCGCCCTTTTTAAAGCAAAAGGCTATTCGGACGAGTGGATAGAGAAGCGGATGCGGGGGATAGCGATAAGGGAAGAGCTTACCGATGAATGGAAAAAACGGAACGTGGAAAAGCCCAGGGAATATGAAATTCTGACCGCCGAGATCGCGAAAGCCGCGTTCGGGATAACGCCGTCTTCGCACAAGAAAATTAAAGGTTTGAAGCGGCAGAACCTGCGGGACCATATGACCGACCTGGAACTGATCTTCTCCATGCTGGGCGAAGCGGCCACCACGGAGATCACCCGCGTTGACGACGCAAAGGGCTTTTCGGAGAATAAGCGTGCCGCGCTTAAAGGCGGCGGCGTAGCCGGGAAAGCCCGCAAGGTGCGGTTATATATGTTGTGTTTATGGTAAATAAAAAGCACTCTTTACCTAGGTTCAGTCGGACGCTGACATTATGTACCGAGGTTTTATCCTAACATGTCCCAGACTGCTGCATTCCTAAATCCTCAGATTTTAGTCCGCAATAACACTCTGCCACGCATTTTAATACTGCAATGAACGCGGTTTTGTGATTGCTGACCAGGTCAGGCGGTGAATTTAAAACATGCATAATAACAAAAGATACGAGCGCAGGTTGCGGATGCCCGGTAATTAACTTGTCACCAAAATAATAGGGGTCTGTTTCCAGTATCCGGTCGATAGTTTCAATATTCCAGGCTTCAACTTCCATTAATACGTCCATGTAGGGGCGGTGTATCTCAACATTGCAATAATGCAGCAGCGCCCAGATCACGAAAACGCTCAAGCGAAGGAATCCCCTTTCATTTTTAGGCAGATCAACGTTTATAGCGAACCGTTCTATAAAGCGGTTTACAACCGAGTGTTCTCTGTTAAAAGTTTCAAGAAGTTTAGCGGAAGCAATGAGGGGGCTGCCGTTGATAGTTAACATCGCGGCATTTAATTCGTCCGTGGTAAGTGTTTTCATTCTTCTACGCCGTTTTTGGGGCAGAGCTTTGCCAGGGGGCATTCCCCGCAGAGGGGCGTGCGGGCGTCGCATTCGGCGCGGCCGTGCAGCACCAGGGCGTGCGCGAACCAGATCCAGTCTTCCTTCGCAACAGCCTTCATCAGGTCCAGCTCTATCTTGCCGGGGTCGGTGTGCCTGCTCAGCCCCAGCCGGAAGGCCAGGCGCTTCACGTGCGTGTCCACCACCACGCCGGCGGCTATGCCGTAAGCGCTGCCCAGCACCACGTTGGCCGTTTTGCGCGCCACGCCGCGCAGGGTGAGCAGCTCTTCCATCGTACGCGGCACTTTCCCGCCGAAATTCTCCGTTATGGCCCTTGAGGCCTCTTTCAGGGACAGCGCTTTATTCTTATAGAAGCCGGTGGAATGCACCAGCTTTTCCAGGCCGGCCAGCGGGGCCGCGGCCATTTCGGCCGGGCCGGGATATTTTTTGAACAGCGCCGGCGTTACCATGTTCACGCGCTCGTCGGTGCACTGCGCGGACAGTATGGTGGCCATCAGCAGCTGGAAGGGGTCCGCGTGGTCCAGCGAACAGTACGCGTCCGGGTAGGCCTTCCTTAACGCCGCGCTAAGCCCTTTAATGTTTCCGGCGGCCATTAGAGTATGAAGTCCGTGGACAGGAATTTCGACTTCCTGTCGCGCAGGATGCCTCGTATCAGGGCCTTGTTGGCGTCGGACTCCTTGGCCGCCACCAGCGTGCGGATGGAGAACACGCGCAGCGCGTCGGACACGGACAGCGTGCCCTCGGCGGAGTCCTTGCGGCCCGTGAAGGGGAAAACGTCGGGCCCGCGCTGGCACTGGCTGTTCACGTTCACGCGGCACACTTGGTTCACCAGGGTGTCGAGCATGGGCGCTATCTTGTCCATGTCGCGGCCGAACACGCTCACCTGCTGGCCGAAATTGGAATCCACCACGTATTTCAGCGGCTCTTTGATGTCGCTGAACGGCACCACGGGGATCACCGGGCCGAACTGCTCCTCGCTCCACAGGCGCATTTTTTCGGTTACCGGGTAGACCACCGCCGGGTAGACGAAATTGCCGTTGGTCAGGCCGCCGCTTTCGTTTATCACCTTCGCGCCGTGCTGCTTCGCGTCGGCTATCACTTCGGCCAGGTAAGGCGCTTTCTCGTCCTCGGGCAGCGGGGTTATCTTAACCTTGGGCTCCCACGGCATGCCCAGTTTCAGTTCCTCTATGGCGGTCACCAGTTTCTCCAGGAACTCGCTCTGCGCCGAGCGGTGCACGAAAAGTATTTTGAGCGCCGTGCAGCGCTGCCCGTTGAAGGACAGCGCGCCCGTCAGCGTTTCGCTGACGGCCAGATCGATGTCCGCGTCGGGCAATATTATGCCGGCGTTCTTGGCGTCCAGGCCCAGCACGCAGCGCAGCCGGTGCGGCGCGGGGTGCTGCTGCTTGAGGATATCCGCCACTTTGCTCGAGCCTATGAAGGCCAGCACGTTAACACGCCCCGTTTTCATTATCGGGCCGATGATCTTCCTGCCCTCGCCGTACAGCGTGTTCACAACGCCCTTGGGGAAAGAATCGCGGAACGCTTCCAGCAGCGGGCGGTGCAGCAGCACGCCGTACTTGGGCGGCTTGAACACCACGGTGTTGCCCATCAGGATGGCGGGGATCAGGGTGGTGAAGGTTTCGTTGAGCGGGTAATTGTAGGGGCCCATGCACAGCACCACTCCCAGCGGCGCGCGCTTTATCTGCGCAATGATGCCCTGCGCCACCGTCATGCGCGAAGACGCGCGGTCCAGGTCCTTCAGCGCGTTTATCGTATCCACGATGTATTCCACCGTGCGGTCGAATTCTTTCCCGGAATCCTCCAGGGATTTGCCTATCTCCCACATCAGCAGGCTCACCACCGCGGCGCGTTGCTCCTTCATGCGGTAGACGAACTCTTCCATGCGGGCTATGCGGCCCTCCACGCCCAGCGTGGGCCACAGCCCGCGGCCTTCGTCGTAGGCCTTAACGGCGGCGTCCAGCGCTTCCAGCGCCTCTTTCTCGGTCATCAGCGGGTAGGTGCCCAGCCGCACGCGTTCGGCGCCTTTCTTCCCGACCAGGCTGACCGGCGAAAACACCTCGCGGCGGGGCCCCGTCCAGCTTTTGATCTTCCCGTTTGCCAGGTATTCCTTCTGCTCCAGCGGCGTAAAGCGGGCTTCTTTGGGGATATCGGCCTCGGCCGGGAAAATGTTCTTTATTTTTTCTTCGATGGTCATAAGCGTTCTCCGTCCTACTGCTTGCTCAAAGGGTAAAAATAGATGCCCATGAACACGGCGTTGTCGTAAAAGCCGGTTATGGAATCGCGCATGGCGTAGATCCCCTTGGGGTGCGCCGTGTAGAGCTGTACCACGCCGTCATAGGCCGTTTTCTGTATCCTGGCGTAAAGCTCCGCCCGTTCGGCCGGAGAGGTTTTCGAGACCGCCGCTTCTATGAGCCTGTCCAGCTCGGGGTTGACGAAGCCCTGCACCAGCGGGTAGCGGCCCCTGGAGTGATAGAACGGGAAAACGAAATTGTGGGGGTCGGGGTAATCCCCGGTCCAGCCGCGCGTGAACAGCGGCATTTTGCGGCTCTGCGTGTTCTCCAGGTATACCGGCCAGTCCACGCCGCGCAGGTCGACATGGAACTTCAGGTTCATGGCCTCCACGTTGCGCTTGAGGTTCTCGCAGGCCAGCCGGCTCTCGGCGCCGCCGTTGTTATAGGTAAGCGTGAAGCGGAAGCCCTTGTTCCATACCTCGCCGTTATAGGCGGCGCGGAAATATTCCTCGGCGCGGGTGCGGTTGTACTCATAGGCCGGCGCGGCGGGGTTGTAGCCGAGGAGCCCGGGGGGGATGGTGCCGCGGGCGCGCACGGCGGCGCCTTTATAGCCTTCCTTCAAAAAGCCCGCGTAATCGAAAGAATAGGCGAAAGCCTTGCGTACGTCCAGGCTGGAGAAGAAATCGGGCGGGATGCCCTGCCCGTCCAGCTTGCCCGAGCCGATATCGGCGTTGCCCGAAGGGTTGATCTTGAAAGTGAAGAAGAAGACGGGGTCGGTGGCGAGCCGCGGCAGGTCGTCGGCAAGGCGTATCCCGGGCAGGCCCGCCAGCTGCGCCTGGTAAGGCCGCGGCAGGTCTATGATGTCGGCGTCGCCCGCCTCCAGCATGGTTTTCCGGGCGCTGAAATCGGCCACGGTCTTCAGTATCACGCGCTTTATCTTAGCCGGGCTGCTCCAGTAGTTGGGGAAGGCCTCAAGCTCCAGCTGCCGGGCGTTCTGGTCCCAGCGCTTCAGCATGAACGGGCCCGTGCCGTTGGCGGCCCTGTAGAGGGCCGAGCTTTCTTTGTTGCGGTTGTTGAAGCGCGGCAGGGTTTCGTACGTGCCGTCCCATTCGCCGTTGGCCACGCACCACTGCTTGTCCATGACGTAGGACCAGCGCGCCATTATGCCCAGGAAAGGCGCGAACGGCTTTTTCAGCGTTATCGTGACCCCGTCCGCGTCGGCTTTTACGGCCTTTTCGAACTCTTCCTTGGAAACGGTAAGTTTATTGTTGGCGCCGCGCGTGGTGGCCTGGCCGAAAACGGGCTCCAGCAGCAGCGCCGCCGGGCCGCCGGCGGGGTCGGTGAGCATGAAGCGCAGCAGGGAATAGCGCGCGTCCTCCGGCGTCAGCCTGCCGCCCTTGTGGAACTTCACGCCCTTGCGCAGCGGGAACCGGTACGTCAGCCCGTCCCTGGAAATAAGCCCGTTCTGCTGCGAAGGCACCTTGGCCGCCAGGGCCGGCTCGAAATCCGTAAGCGAAGAAAGGTTGAAGCGTATGAGCGTGTCGTAGACGTTCAGAAGCATGCCCTGCGTGGCGGCGTCGTACGGGTACACGGGGTCGAGCGTGGTTATTTCGCCCTGGAGGGCGTAGACTACGGTATCCGCGTTCTTCAGCGCGGCGGGCAGCGCGGGCGGCAGGGCGGCGGGCAGGATAAAAAGAAAAAAAAGCTTTAACGCGTTGAACCGGCTTTTAGTGGGATGCATCGAAGGCTCCTTGGCCGCGGCAGATTCCGTCAGCGCAGTACCGTGCCGAAAAAAATTATTTTGCCGTTCACCTGCGCCCCGTGAGCCAGCTTTTCGAAAGGGGCGCCGAATTTCTTCGTGAAAGAGACCTCGCGCACGGTATTGGTGTCGCCGGTGGCCTCTATGAGCCTGCCGCCGCCGGCATAAAGCATCACGTGGCTGATGAACTCCGGCCGGGCGCTGTCCGCCGAGAAGATAAGGTCGGCCGGCTTCAGTTCCCCGCGCCGCAGTTCGCGTACCAGGGCGAACTGCCCGCTGAACGCCAAAGCATCCACGGGCAGCCAGCCTTCGTAGGGCGCGAAGGTTCTTTTGTCCGCCTGCAGGTGCGGCTGCTCAAGGGCTTTCACCCTGGCCCAGCCGCCGGAGGTCTCCAGCAGCTCCACGCGCTCGTGGGTTATCAGCTGGCTTTCTATCAATTTCAGCCGCGGCGCTTTGCCGGGCCCGGGCGGCGCCGAGAAAAATTCCGTGACCGGCGCCGTTACCGCCAGGAAAGCGTTAAGGCTGCGCGCCACGATATAGGCCGTGCCGTATTTGTTGTTCAGCCAGGCCGCGGCGAACTGCGCGCGGCCGTACACCCGCTCCACGGTGCGCTCGTCGGGCGCGGCGGGGTCGTTCACTATAACGTTGCCGCGGGCGTCGAAGCCTTTTATGACCAGCAGGTGCCCCCTGGTTTTCTCCAGCGGGGAATTCTTCAGTTCGCCCGGCGCGAAAGTTACGCTGGCCACCACCTGTACGCCGGCGGCGATGAACGCGCGGGCCTCTTCCAAGGAGTTCAGGCGGGTCAGGAAAGAATAAAAGCCTTCGCTGCCCGCGTAGGCGGTGTTGAAGAACCAGTTGCCGAAGATATTCTCCGCCGTATCCCGCACCCTGGCGGCCGCGGCGGCCGGCCTGACGGGGCGGCCCAGCCGGGTAAGGACCATGGCGATAGAGGTCGGGCTGCAGATGTCCCGGGCGTATTTTACCGGCTGTATCATCTGTGAAAAGGCCGGCACTTCAAGCTTTACGGGCTTAAGATCATCCGCTTTCGCTGCCGCCGGCCCCGGCGCGTAGGGGGCGGCGGAGTCCGTATACGCCGCCGCGGCCAGCTTAATAACGGCCGGCGCGCCCGCTGCCGGCGGTATGGTGATCCGGTAGCTGAAGGCGGAGGCTTTTTTAGCCAGCTTCAGCACGTCCACGTCCAGCCTGCCGAAAGAATTTCCCTGGCCCTTTACGCTGGCGCCGCCGCGCCCTTTGGTAAAGCGGCCGAAGCTGAACCAGGGGCTCCAGCCGGCCGCGGTCTTAACCCGGGCTTCGGCTTCCAGCGCGCCGCCCCGCGGCAGCAGTACGCTGGCGGAAATAAGCAGCTGGTCGAAAGGGAAAAGGGCCGGGATAACCCCGGAAGTAAGCCGCGCGGGCCGGCGGGCGTTCTTTACGCTGAAAACGCCTTCCGGCAGCGCGGCCGCAGCCAGGTTCTCTTTTCTGGCGCCGGTGAAATCCCCGGGCAGGAAATGAACTACCGTGGCGGAGCGCGGCATTATTGCCCGCTGTGCCGCGCCTGGTCTGGTTCGAGGTTTCATAAAGGCGGTTCCCGCTGCTTCAACCGGATTTAATGGTATCAAAAATTGAAAAGGCCTGTCATAATATATATTATCTGGGTGTGAAAGTATCCGTGGTCATACCCGCCTTCAACGAAGAAAAACTGCTGGGCCCTTGCGTGGATTCCGTCCGCGCGGCTTTCGCCGCCGCCGGCCCGGGCCTGGACTACGAGATCATCGTCTGCAATAACAATTCCTCCGATACAACCGCCGAAGTTGCGGCCGCTCTCGGCGCTAAGGTGGTGTTCGAGCCTCTCAACCAGATGGGGGCGGCGCGCAATACCGGCGCGGCCGCGGCCGCAGGCCACTGGCTTATTTTTCTGGACGCCGATTCGGTGCTTTCCGCCGCCACGCTGCGCGCGGCCCTTGGCCTGATGCGCGGCGGCACTGCCGCGGGCGGCGGGGCGCTGATCGGCTTCTTTCCGGACACTCCCTGGTGGGCGCTGGTCATGACCGCGGCCTGGAACGCCATCTCGCGCTGTTTTTTGCTGGCCGCCGGGTCTTTTATGTTCTGCCGGGCCGACGCTTTCCGCGCCGTGGGCGGCTTCGACAGGCGGCTGTACGCGGGGGAGGAACTTCTTTTAAGCAGGGCGGTCAGGCGCTGGGGGCATGCGCGCGGCCTGGCTTTCATGATAATCACAGCCGCGCCGCATTTAAGTTCCAGCCGCAAGTTCTTCGTTTACGGCTTTTGGGGCGTTATCCTGACCGATGTAAGGATAGTGCTTTCTCCTTTCCGTGTTCTGCGCAGCGCCGCCCGGCTGCCTATCTATTACGATGTCCGCCGTTGATCCTTATTGAACCGCGAAGGTCTCTATCAGGCGGGCCGTTCCTTCCGGGAATTCCTCAGGGGCGTCATGTCCGCATTTCGCCAGCACCGCCAGCTGCGCGGCCGGCAGATCTTTGGCCAGGCGTTCGCCGGCAGCTAAACGCAGTACCCGGTCCTCTTTTCCCCAGATCACAAGCGCCGGATATTTCAGGTCCTTGTACCGGGAGGTGTACTGCTCCGGGTGTTCCGGGACCATCTGGTCGGCTGTTCTCCACAGCGCGTAAGCGAAGTTTTTCTGCCCCATGAAAGCCGTGTACCTGCGCACCAGTTCTTCGGTTATTACGCTGCGGTCGTAAATTACCTTCCCGAGGATATGCCTTACCTGGAATACCCGCGTGGTCAGGGAGTAAAGGATATTCCTCAGGCCGGGAATGCGCAGGGCCCTGATGTAGCCGGGCAGCTTAGCCGGGTAGGCGGCGGGGTCTATTAAGACCAGCTTGCCGGGTTTCAGGGCCGGGTCCTCCAGCGAGTCTATGGCCGAGAACAGCGCCACGGCGCCGCCGAAAGAATGCGCCACCAGGGTGTAGCCGCTCAGGTTGTTGGCTTTTATGAATTTATTAACCAGGTCCGCGTTATCCCTTATTGAATAGCGGCCGTCCCGGGGCCTGGAAGAAAAGCCGGCCCCTTTAAGGTCCAGCAGATAGGCCGTGAAGCGGTCTTTGGGCAGATATTTTACCACGCCGTCCCACACATGCAGCGAGGCGCCGAAGCCGTGCAGGAATACCAAGGTGGCCGGGCCGGAGCCGGCGGTTTCATAATTAAGGAAATCTTTTTCGGAGTAATAGAAACGGCTGGCGGGCTTGTATTCCGCTTCCCCTGCGGCCGCCCGGGCGCCGGCCGCCAGGAAAAGCGCGCCCAGTAAAAAAGCGCACAGCTTCGCTTGTCTCATTTTGCTCCCTCCTGTCCCGGCCGGTATCGTGATTCTATCATATCCCGCTTGGAACGCCTCCGTAATACTACTTAGCGGGCTGGGCAGAATCCCGAATAGTTGCGCGGCGGCCTATCGTCTATACTTTTATTATCCGGGATGATAAAAGACCATAACGGCGCAATAAAGGGAGAACGTTCCATGAAAGCAATATATTCTCTGCCGCTGCTGGCCCTTATGCTCAGCGGGTGCATGATGGCGGCCAGGTCCGACGGCAGCGTGGCGGTTGTTCCGTTCCTGCCGGCTATCGTGGAAGTGGATTTTGACTCCCACTACGAACACGGCGGGTATCACTACTTCTATGATCACGACAACTGGTACTACTCGAGTTCTTTCAACGGCAGTATACGCTGCGGGCGCGGGCTGTGAGCTTAATCAGCTGTGAGGGGAGCATGTCCAGGACTAGATCTGCGGTTTTGGCGGGCCAGGCCGCGGCCGGGCTTCTGGTGCTGTTTTTTCCGGCTCAGGGCGCGGCCCAGCCGGGGGAGCCCGCGGCTATTTCCTCTACGACCGCTAAAGCGCCGGTGCTGCACTGGCGCAGCGGCAGGGGCCGGAGTTACCTCATCCCCGCCCTCGAGATCCCTTCTTTCCTTCTTGCCCTGACCATGTACGACCGCACTGTGTACGGCCAGAAGGACTTCGGCTCCACCCCGAGCACCCTTTGGCACAACATCAACCACGCGCACTGGGTCTACGACACGGATTCGTTCAGCATGAACCAGTTCGGACATCCGTATCTGGGCTCCATGATGTACGGGTTCGCGCGCTCTTCCGGCCTATCTTTCTTTGAATCCCTGCTTTACAGCGACGCGGGCAGCCTGCTCTGGGAGCTGGGCGGTGAAACGACCGATCCGAGCATGAACGACCTTATCGTGACCAGCCAGTCGGGCGCCCTGCTGGGCGAGGCGCTTTTCCGGATGTCCAGCCTTACGCTGGAGCGCGGCGACGGCGACCCCGGGTTCTGGCGGCAGCTGGGCGCGGCCGCAATTTCTCCGCCCACGGCGCTCAACCGCCTGCTTTTCGGCGAGCGGTTCAAGACCCTTTTCCCCAGGCGCAACCCGTCCACGTACACCTCCATGCAGCTCACCGGCAATTTGCAGAAATCCAGGAGCGCCAGCGGCGTGGCCAGCGATTTCAACAGGAGGCAGGTGGGCGTGGATTTTACCATGTCTTACGGCCTGCCGGGCAAGGACGGCTATAAATACACCCGCCCATTCGACTATTTCAACTTCAAATGCACCACCATCTCCGGCAGCGATATACTTGAGAATATAATGGTGCGCGGACTGCTTACGGGCAGAAAATACGAGAGCGGCGACAATTACCGCGGCATCTGGGGCCTTTACGCTACCTACGACTATCTGTCCCCTACCGTCTTCCGCGTTTCCAATACTTCCCTGGCGCTGGGCACCAACGGCCAGTGGTGGCTCACGCGCAGGACGGCCCTGCAGGGCGCGGTGCTGGCGGGGCCCGGCTACGGCGCTGGCGGCACCGTGCCGGCGCATGGCCTGCGCAATTACCATCTGGGCGCGAGCCTGTACGGCCTTCTCTCCCTGCGGCTGATCGTGGATAAAGCGCTGATGCTGAACGTTAACATTCGCGCCTATGACATCAGCGGCATAAGGTCCCCGGAGTCCGGCGCGGCCGAAATGATAGCCCGCAGCGACGCCTCCATTACCGTGCCGATATACGGGCCTCACTCTGTGGGTTTTCAGTACGTGGAATCACGCAGGTATTCGCACTTCCCCACCTATGGCGGCGTCTACCAGAAGGTAGGTATGACCAGCGTCGCTTATATTTTTTCCTTCGAGCCGCATTTCGGCGCGGTGGAATGGCGCGACGGCATGGATTCCGGCAACAGGTAACAGGGCGGTTCGCCGCTGTTGCCTGATCGTAACACGGACGAGGTTAGTGTGATCATGCGAAAAAAATACATTTTAACGGTTTTAATAATGAGCCTGTCCTGCCCGCTTTCCGCGCAGAACAACTACGACTTCGCGCAGTTCAAAAGCGAGTCCGGTCTTTTTCTAAACCAGCCAGGCAAATGGAAAAGAAGCAGCTGGCTGACACTGGGCGTTATAGGGGCCGGCACTGTGGGGGTGGCTCAATATGATACTGCCATCAAGAAAAGCGCCAGGATACACGCCGCCAACGCAGACAGCTTCCCCGTGCTGGTTGGCGGGCAATGGGGCGGCTTTTTCGTAACGCCTATCTTAGGGCTCGGTCTGCTGACCCACGGCTGGACGGCCGGGAACGGCGCCACTAAAAAACTGGGCTTCGAAATAATCCAGTCGGCGTTCTATGCCGAGGTTGTTTCCACAGTGATAAAAACAGCCGCCGGCAGGGCGCGGCCGGGTACCGGCAGGAACTCGCGCACTTACAAGCCGTTCACATTTTTCAAGAGCTCGTATAATTCTTTTCCGGGGGGACACGTGGACGCCGCGTTCTCGCTGGCCACCGTTCTTTCGCGCAGCACGGATTCGCCTGTACTGAAAGTGCTGCCGTATATCCCGGCCGGGCTTACCGCGGCCTCGCGGGTATATGAGAACGCGCACTGGGCGTCCGATTGTTTTTTTGGAGCGGCCATCGGCTACTTTACGGCTTCCTGGGTGATGGACCTGCACGAAAAGAAGGCTAAAGAAGGCGCCGGCGCGGCCGGTCTGACCATCCATCCGTACCTTGCCGGCGCCGCTGTCGGGCTGGGGTTCACTTTAAATATTTAAAGTTAAAATCTGACCGAGGCCGTCAGTCCGGAGTAGCCGGGCTCGTAAACGGGCAGCAGCAGTACGCTTTTGCCTGAACGGTCCTTCGAGAAACGGACCACGGCCCGGCCGGTGACGGTTCCTATGACCGCCCCGGCGAAGACGTCGGTGGGCCAGTGCTTGTCGGAATAAATACGCTGCAGGGCCGTGGAGGACGCCGCGCTGTAGACCAGGATGCCCAATAAAGTGGAATCATAGCGCGCCGCGAATACGGACGCTATAGAAAAGGCGCTGGTGGTATGGCCGGAAGGGAACGAGGCATAGCTGTTCTTGAACGAGAACGGGCGAAACGTCTTCCTGCCGTGCCCAGTGTAGGGGCGGGCGCGGCCTATGGAATATTTAAGCGCCAGGCCTACCGTGTTGGCGGCCGCAAATGATTCAGCCGCCAGGTAAGCCGTGTCTTTAAGTTTGTCGTCCTTAAAAGCGTATCCGGCGCCGGCCACGCCGGCCAGTAGCACCGCATCGTACAAACCGTCGCCCATTTTCTCTGCGTTCTTGGCGATGTCGTCGAGCGTGGCCGACCTTATGTTGTGCTGTGCTACCTGTATGATCCGGGAATCCAGGGAATAAATAATTACGCCCGTTACGGCTATGCCTGCCGCAAGGTAAATGTTGGACCGCTCGCTCATGACTTTCGGAGCTTCGCGCAGGCGGCCGAGATCTTTAACGGCGTTGGTTATGGGGTCGCCTTCGTAAGAAAAAGAAACGGAGGGCAGGGTGAGCAATAAGGCCAAAATGAAGGATCGTTTTATGGAAACATGCATACATACATTATAACTGTTTGCGTCCGGTTAAATGCCCGGTGTCGCCCATAACTTTTAAATTGAACGGCCGGCTGGAAAATGGGAAAATGACTGTATCGCAAAGTTAGTGGTCAGGGGGCGTGGTTATGAAAAGTTTTTTATCACTCATGTTGTTTTTTTCGGCTTTCGCCGCGGCCGGAGAGCCCGGCCAGCCGGTAGTTGTTTTCCAGCCGTCCCACCAGACGGACACCGGCGAGAAATACAACGAGGCTCTGACCGCCAACGCCATTGCGGAATACGCTATGCAGGAGCCGCCGCATTACAACGAATACAAAGTGTGGAGCTATAACGAAAAAGGTCTGCACCACGCCGACACCGGCACCAATACACTTATAGCGCATACCGCGGCCACGGAGAATGGAAAAATTTCCGGTTACACCTGGGAGCTGGAGCAGTCCAACAAGCTGCGCCCGCTGGTGTTCATAGGCATACACAATAATTCCGGCACCGGCCGCCACGCCTTATGGGGTTATATCCATGACGGCGACCCCATGGAGGCGGCCAGCCGCAGGCTTTCGAATATCCTGATAGAGGAAATAGCCCGCGCCACTACCCTGGAGAACCGCGGCACGCACCTGGACAGCTCGGCCGGCCGCAACGATTACCGCTGCGCGGCCACCGGCCGGCAGGCCTTTTACAGCATAGACGAGAACGTGAACGCCGCGCCTTTCCGCGTTATCCTGGAGATAGGGGATATCGAGATCAGCCGGTATTTCCTGCTGGACGACGGTAACCGCCGCGCCATAGGCGCGGCGATAAAGCGGGGGCTGGAAAGGTTCCTGCGGAGTCTGTAAGGAAATTTTATCGGGGCACCGAGAATCGGACTCGGAACTCATGCTCCCAAAGCACGCGTGAGAACCATTTCACTATGCCCCGAAGTATACATTCTACCAAAATTGCCCTGTTCGTGTCCGCGCCGCTATAAACCTTTGTTTAAAAGGCCAGAAAAATATATAATAGAACCATATTCCGGGATGGTGAAACGGTATCACAGAGGACTCTGAATCCTCTTTTCTAGGTTCGAATCCTAGTCCCGGAGAAAAATTTAGCAATTATCTTGAATAAGTAATTGGGCCCTCTCTTTTCCGGGAGGGCTCTTTGTTTTATGGGGACAATACGAAGAGTGCATTTTTTCTGTATTATCTGCGGATGTGGGAAAAATACAAAGAATTTGCCTCGCGCTATCCCATGCTTTTGCTTGATGAGGAGCGGCGCCTTATCGCCAGAGCCCAGGCAGGCAGGAAAAACAGCCGGGATGAACTTGTATTTCGCCACATCGGTTTTGTCATGTGGCGGCTGCGGAAGAAAATCTTCCCGCGGCACCTGGCCCGGCATGGGGACGATCTGCTGGCGGCCGCTATACCGGTGCTGTATCAGAAAATACAAACTTATGACCTGGGCTACAGAGACCGCAGAAATAAGCCTAAACCGGTGAGATTCGCCTCATACATCTGGAAGCGGATCGACGGGTTTGCGGTCGACTACATTAAAAACGAGAATAGCTACAGGCATCCGGATGAGTTTACGAACCGGAAGAGCTGGCGCAGAACGGCGCGGAACCGGCTGCTGTGCGGGGAGCCTCTTTGCGTCCAGTGATTCTAAAGACGCTTATTTATGTTCTTTCAGGGAATAACTGGTGCTGCGGCCGCCGCCGAGGTCCTTGAGCAGGACACCTTTATTGATCAGGTCCTGTATATCGCGCTGCGCGGTATCCTGCGAGCATTTGGCCAGCGTCGCCCATTTGGTCGAAGTTAATTTGCCTTTGAATCCGTCAAGCAGCATTTTCAGCATTAGCCTCTGGCGCTCATTGAAAGAAATTGCGGAGTACGTCTTCCAGAACTGTTCTTTTCTAAACACATCGGAAAGCGCTGTTTCTGTGCCCTCAATGGCGCGGTCAAGACAGGCTATAAACCATTGTGCCCAAGCCGTGATGTCCAGGCTCCCCTTCTGCGTTTTCTCCAGCAGGTCATAATAAAGCTTGCGCTCTTTGCGGATCTGCGCGGACATGCTGTAGAAACGCCTGGAAGTGTTTTCGGACCGCGCTAACGCCCAGTCGGCGATCGCCCGCGCTATCCGTCCGTTGCCGTCGTCAAAAGGATGTATCGTAACGAACCAGAGATGTGCCACCGCCGCCCGGAGTACCGGGTCAATGCCGCCGGTCTGGTTTGCCCATTCCAGGAACGAGGTCATTTCAGCGGGAACGCGCTCTGCCAGAGGAGCTTCATAATGCACATGTTCGCGCCCTATTGCGCCCGAAACTACCTGCATCGGCCCCTTGGAATCATCGCGCCATGTTCCTATCTTGAGTTTGTCCGTGCCGGACGTGTCCGCTGGGAAAAGCAGTGAGTGCCAGTTGCAAAGGCGTTCTGTGGTAAGCGGTGCGGCAAAATTTTGTGTGGCTTCCAGCGACATTTCCACAACGCCGTCAACGCGGCGGTCCGCCGGGATCAAGCCCGCGATATCCATGCCCAGCCGCCGGGCGATCGAAGAGCGTACTTGCGCCGCGTCTAAAAGCTCTCCTTCTATCTCACTGGACTTTATAACGTCCAGCGAAAGGGTTTGCAGAATAGCCTCATTGCGTTGAAGCAGCCCCAGGCTTTCCATGTGTCCAAGCAAGAGTCCTTGGCGGTGGCGTACAGCCGCCAAGGGGGTGGCAATAACCTCATTATTCCAATAAAATTTGGGCCAGTCCGCTTGTTGATAGATATATTTGGACATACTACGCACCTCTTGCGTATATTATAATCGCTAATCTCCGCATTGTCAATGAGATAATGTGCGCAAATAATGCGTATATTATGATACTATTCTTCGCATTTGGGTCGATATAGGTGGATTTTTCCGTACGGGGAAATAATCAAATAGTCAAATACCTCCCCTGTCCGCCCCTGTCCGCCCCATAGGCCAAAAGGCCCTGTGTGCGCGGGAGTCGCGTGCGTTAGACTATAGTTGCAGGACCGGGGCCGCGCTCCGGACGGAAGGCATATGAAAAAGAAAGATCTTGCGAACCAGCTGCGGGTCTCCGAATTGTTAGCCGCTGGAGAAAAATTCTTCAGCGGAGGCCGTTATGCTGAAGCTATTGGCGAATGCAGGAAGGCCGCCGCGCTGGATAAGAACGCGCCCGGAGCCGCCGACCTTATAGTCAGGGCGGAAAACATCATCGCCTGTATAGCCAACCTGCGGGAACGGGCCGCGGAGTTCAGGCACAAGGGCGAGCGCCTGCGGGCCGCGATGTTGTACACGGAATTATTGAAACTCGACCCGGGGCTTTCGGACGTCAGTCTTGAATTGGAGAAGCTTAACGGCGAGTTGAACGCTATCTGTACGCTGATCGAAGCCGGAGAAAAATTATTCAGCCTTCAGGAATACGGCGCCGCGGTCGCCAAATGGAAAGAAGTCTTCAAACTGGACAAGAACAACCAGGAGGCGGATTTCCTTATTAATAAAGCGAAGGAGGTTTTCGCCCGGAAGGACGGATTGCTGGCGAAGGCGCACGACTATAGGCGGCAGGGCGAGCCTGACCCGGCGGCAAGAACGTACGAGGAATTGCTTAGGATATTCCCGAACCTGGCGGACGCCCGGAAAGAATTGGCGGAAGTGAACGCCGAGATACGCCGCTCTAACGTGCTTCGGGTTATAAGACATCAATCCGAAAAAACCGTAAGCGGCGGAAATGAAAAAACAGAAACCGGCGCTTTGCGGTCTTCGGCCGGAAGAATACTCTCTGCCGCGACAGTCGCCGAACCGCGGGCCTGGAAAAACTATTTGTTCGCCGCGCTGATCTTCGCTATATTCGCTTTACTGTTCAAGCTGCTGCCCTTGTTGTTCTTATCCGCGTCCTCAAGCCCGCTGTTCGTAACCTCCGCAGTGCTGGTCGTCGTCCTGCTTTCGCTTCTGGCTTTTTTTCTCTACACTCTGGCAGCTTAAAGGCTTTGTAAAAAACGGGTCAATGAAGCTATCTGGAAAATAGAAAAGCGCCGCCGATCAGAAGAAGCAATACAAACAGTACTACAAGGAGCACGGCCTTGGAGAGGGTGGCGTCATCGCGGCGCACCTGTTCCGGAGAAGACGGTTCTTCTCTGGTGTTCACGCCCATGTCTTTTGCCGCCTGAGCGGCCGTATCAAAACACGGTAAGCTGTCATCATGTGTGGTGTAACATTTTACGCAATATGTTTTCATAGAGGATAAAAAACCACTATCGTTTTACTCCGTATCCTGTCAGGCTCAATTATAGCCAAATTTTACGGGACCCTGGCAGTTTTGCCGGAGTCTTTTTGTTTGGTATAGTTAGCTAACGCTGACAGTTCACAGCGCACAACCGCCCAAGTGCAATTTTAGAAACTAACACGTGCCTGGATCAGGGGAAAAGGCTGGGAAACAATCGGTAGGTCCTCTTTGTAGTAAAATACGGGAGGGGACGACCATGAAGAACTGTCTGAATTGCGGCGCTATCTGTGCGGATAACAGTGACAAATGCCCGGCTTGTGAAGCCCGGGCCAGGCGGTCTGCCGCGGAACCGGCCGCGCCGGCGGTCTGCGCCGGCCCGGGGGGCGGCCGCTGCTGGAAAGCCGCGCTGCTGTCCGTCTTCTGGTGCGGGGCGGGGCAGTTCTTAAAAGGCGAGCTGCTGAAAGGTTTCCTTTTTCTCCCAGTAAACCTGCTGTTCTACGCGGCCACGTTCTTTGCTATGGTCGGGTTGGGCGATTACGAGCATCCCGGTGCCGCGGCCAAAGTCCTCACCTTCTACGGCAAGGTCCTGTGTTTCACCGCCCCGGTCTGGGCCTGGAATATAGTGGACGCAATGAGGGCCCGTAAGCGGGAGTAACCGGCGTGTCTGCTCCTCTGAATAAATTAACCCGGATCGGGATCTAACCTGGTGTGGCGATAAGCCGATTGTTAAACCTGTCCGTTTTGCAACTATCCACCTTTTGTGTCCTGCCGGGAGATAAGATCAGCAGGAACGGGCCATGGGGTTGACCTAGGACCGGGAGTTTGAGAGAATATATCCGAGCTGGGTGAAAATGAAAAACAAAAAAGCCGGTTATACTCTCATAGAGCTGATGATCGTCGTAGCCCTCATCTCCATTTTGCTGGGCATAGCCGTCCCGAAACTCGTGGCCACAATGCACAGGTCGAAGGAGGGCGCAACCAAGACCAACCTGTCCAACATCCGCGCCGCGCTGCAGGTGTTTTACGCCGATAACGAGGGCGTTTATCCCGAGGATAATCTGGCTTCGCTTACCGCCCGCGGCAAATACATGAACGATATTCCCGTAACCACTATCTATAATATCTACCACCATCCTTCCTCCTCTCAAGTGGAGGTTCTTTCCGTGGACTCCCAGCCGCTGTCCGACACCGCCGGCTGGGTATACGTGTCCGACCGCGCGCATCCCCGCTGGGGCAGCATCTTCATCAACTGCACGCATCCTGACCTCAACGGCATGACCTGGTCGCAGTTCTGACGGGCCGGAGCCCGAAGGGCCTTTATTTATGCGGCAACTAATACGCCTGTTCTTTCCGCTAAGGCGCGCGGCTTTGCCGTGCTGTTTTCTGTTCGCGCTCTTCGGCGCGGCCGCCGGCGCGGCTCAGGAGGATAAGGCCGGTTACGAAAAAACGCTGGAGCAGAAAGCGCAAGGGGCGCTGGTGAGCCTGTTCGGCCCGGGCAAGGCCGGGGTAATGGTACGCGCCGCGCCTGCCGGGCGCCTTACTGTTTTTATCGCGTTAAGCGATTCCGTAACGGACGCGGACGCGCAAAAGGCGGGCGATGCGATAAGCGGGCTGCTTGGCCTCGCTCCCGGGCGCGGCGACGAGGTACTGGTACTGAAGCCCGGGTTCGCTCCCGGCCAGGCTGAGCCGGGGCCTTCCGGCGGCCTCGGCAAATACGCCCCGCAGGGTTTAGGGGTACTCACTGGGATATTAATAACCGTTCTCTTCTCCCGCCTGAAGAGGCCCGCCGCTAAAGCTGCCGCCGCGCGTGCCCCGCTGCGGGCGGCGCCGCCGGCGCAATATGTGCCGCCTCCCGTGCAGCTCCAGCCTTCCTCCGCGGATAACGAAGATCTGAACATCAAGAGCCGCCACGGCTTTTACAAATAGTCAAATACGTCCCTGTGGCTAAACAAAAATCCCCGATCTTTCATCGGGGATTTTGTTTTCTGACGTTCCGGGCGGGCGTTTATTTCTTGATGAACTCCATCACCGCCGCCAGCGCGGGCAGCAGGATAGACCCTACCATCGCCTCGCCGGCCACCAGGCCCGAGGCCAGGGGCGTCGCGTAATGAGCGAACGAGCCGGCTTCGTCCTGGGAGAACCGGTTCCACACGGCCGAGATCACGCTGCCCACGGCCATGCCGATGTTCAGCGAGGCCGGCAGGATCAACGCGAAGCCCAGCGCCGCCGGGATCGGCACGAACCAGAAGCGGCTCACCTCGTGGCCCTTCTCGTTGGTCTTCTTGAACGCGAGCATCATCTCGAAGAAGACGCCGATGAAGATGGCGATGACGGACGCCTGCAGCGCGCCGTGCGGGAGGAAGGACAGGCCTTTCTCCATCACGATGGCCAGCGTGGCTATCTTGAGGCCCGTAGGGGCGGCCAGCTGGCCGGGGTTGAGGCCTATGCCGTAGGTGTGCTCCAGCATGTTGAACATGAACGGCGTCAGGATGGCGCCTATCGGGATAACTATCAGCTGGGCCAGGATCAGGGTCTTGAACTTGCCGCCCAGGCGCTGGGCCACCCAGAACGAGGGCAACACGTTCTCCGAGGAGGCCTGCGGGTTGGCGCTGACGTAGGCGGCGGTGAGGTTGGACCGGATCTGGGCGGGCCAGATGAGGCCGAACAGGAACTGCGTGGCGTTGGCCATCAGCGAGACCGGGCCCGACCCGGTGATGCCCAGCACGCGCAGGCCGGCGATGATAAGTATAGGCTGGATGGCGATCGCCAGCAGCACCTCGGCCCAGGGCATGTCGAACCAGGTGCTGGTCATCCACACCAGCAGCGTAACGGTTACGGTGATGCCCGTAACGGTCCACCAGAGCGGGATGGTCTCGTCGGCCAGGGACTTGAACTCTTTCTTCTCGAACTTTACTTTGTCCTTATGCAGGAAATGAAGGACTATCGGGATGACGATGCTGGTCAGCGCGGCGGAGATCATCAGGGCCGTGGCCGGCCACATCATCCACTGCACCACGTACTTGAAGTGCGAGGTCGCGCCGAGGAACTCGCCGGCATGGCCGCAGGTGGTGTTCAGGAAGTCCATCGCGGCCGCTTTCGGCGCTCCGTCCAGGCCGCTCACGGAGTTAAGGGTATTCAGGCAGTTGCCGAAGTTATCACCTGTTACGCCGGAGAGAGCGGAGAATTTCGCCACCGTTTCGCCGAAGGCGCTGACTATCCAGGTGCCCATCAGGCCGGAGAGGCCTACGGAGAGCGGCACCAGCATGCCTATGCCGAAGGCCGCGAACTCTGGCCCGAGGGCGATGTTGAGGGCCGGGTTGCCCACTATCGGGCTGAGGACGCCCAGTCCGTCGCGCAGGAAGGTGAGGAAGCCGGCCACGCCGGTGCTGACCAGCAGCACGTCGCGCTTTGTCTTGGTGGTGGCGTTGGCCTTGGGGTCGGTCAGCGTCTGCGCCACGCTAAGGGTTGCCTTGCTGGTGGGCCACGGTATGGAGTGGTCCTTCAGGATGGAGCTTCTTGGGAGGATACCCATGAAGACGCCGAGGTTGGCGGAGACCAGCAGCCAGAGGAACATCTGCATGGTCGTCAGGTTGAAGCCGATGTTGCGGCCGAAGACGTTCTGGATGTAGTAGAACGCCGCGAGGATGACGACCATGAAGGCGATGCTGGACACCAGGCCTATCATGGTCTGGATGATGTTCAGCTCGATGGCGAGCTCCTGGCCCTCCATGCGCTTGCCCAGCACGTAGGCGGCCAGGAACATGCCGCCTATGGTCAGGTCAACGCTCTGCCCGAGCTTCAGCGTTACGTAGGGAGTGGCGGCCGCGGCCACCGCGCACAGCAAACCGCCCAGCAACAGCAACCGCCAGTTCAATTCTTTCATGTTGTCACCTTACACGAGAATTCGGAATTATATTAATAAAATTCCGCGGCGCGTTATTATCCGAAATAACTTCCTGATTCGCCAATTGTATTTATAATACAAAAAAGAAAAGCCGCTTTGCTGAAAGCGGGGCGTATTTTGCCGGTCGATAGTTGGTCAGCGTTTGCTGCGCGGCGGTTCCGGCTTGTAGCCGAGATCGGTGCACAGCGCGGAGTAGATCAGCATATCCCGCCAGGCTTTGCGGGTGAATATTTTTTTTCTGGCCAGGCCTTCTAATTTCATGCCCGCCGAGCCGGCAAGTTTTATGGAAGCGGCGTTTATCGGCTCTATGGCCGCTTCTATGCGATGTAGTTTAAGTTTCCCGAAACCGAGTTTCAGGCAGGCGAGCACGGCTTCTCTCCCGTAACCTTTTCCCCAGAACTGGCTGAATATCCTGTACGCTATTTCGCCGGTCTGGAAGGAGCCCCTTGTTATCCCGATCAGCCCGACCGTGCCTACCTGCTGACCGCTCTTTTTCAGAAAGATCCCGCAAAAACAGCCTTCCCCGGCGCGGATACTTTTATTGTTCCACCGGATAACCTTGCTGAACTCTTTTCTTGTGCGGTCTTCTTTCTTGCGGGCGGAGGGGAAATCGAACTCGTTCCTGGGCGGGAGCATTGAATCTTCCGAGTCCTTCCATGCTTTGAAATCGGAGGTTTCCCAGGGCCTGATATACAGTCTTTTCCCGCTTTGCTGCAACTGTCCGCGCCCGGTGAATTTCATGGTCATGGTTATTATATCATCGGCCGGGTGTTCAGGGGATAAAAGAGAATTTCAGGAGAACCGTGCCGCCGCTCCATTCCCGCGCGTTGTCGCAGGCCTGGCCGCAGATATCCCTCAGGACGGCATGCAGCCTGGGATCGGAGCCGGCAATTTCAGCGGAGTTCTTTACGAACACAAGTATTTTCCCGTTCTTGTGTATATTAGCCATGTCGCCGAGATAATCCACCAGGGCGTCCCAGT
>JAPLKJ010000280.1 GCA_026388125.1 Elusimicrobiota bacterium | reverse complement strand
CAGAAAATATGTTGTGTTTATGGCGGGATTTTGCCTGCTGTAATCCACTATACTCTGAAGTTCTTTTATATTCGGCAGGCGCCAGTCGGCGAAGCCGGCATAGGATAAACCCTCGCAAAGCGTTATTTGGCCCTCCCAGTCAGGACCTCCGCTTATGCCGGCGTCCACGGGGTTTGTTACCCACATAAGCCCGGTGCGGTTGTCTACGGTTACGGACGAGGTGGCCGTGCCGCCCCAGGCCGCACCGTTGTAAATGGTGAAGCTCATGGTGGAGGCGGAGTTGCCGTAATCGTGGTCTTCGCCGAAGGTTGCGGTGTAGCTTGTACTCTGGCCGGTGCCGGGGAAGCCGCAACCGCCGGTGGAATACGTGGAAATATCCACCGCGGCGCAGTTGCGCGCAAGCGCGGCCGCTAAAACAGCCGCAAGCGCCAGGATTTTATAACCTTTCATAAACCATATCCTTGTTCACTTCAAATCACTTCCTGCTTCCAGTCCCCGTCTTCCCTTAATTCGTTACCCAGGCGCCCTGGGCGTCTATGGGCTGCCATTGCGTGGTTGTCACAAGCCGCAGGGTTATTGCGGCGTAGACCAGGGCCGGGACATCGTTGTAAATTGTGCCGCCGGAGGTGGAATCTTCTATGAAGGCTGAAGGCGCGGCCTGTATTGAAACCCTTCCCGCGCCGAGTTTTATTACGGTTACAGTGGCGCCGATATCCGCCGCGGTTACCGTGGGCAGCGTTACCGTCTGGGCGGAGGCGCTGTTCACGGTTATGGTCTTGCCGAAATCCGCGGCGGTGAGCGTTATGCCGGCGTCAGCCGCGGCCACGGGATCGCGAGAAATTATCGCCGTGCCGGTAATAGTAGCCGAGGCGGCGATTATGCCCTGGAAGGTATTTGAGCCGGTGAAGGTTTGGGTGGATGACAGGTATGCGCCATCGGTTACGGTCTCCGCGTTAGTAGGCAAATTCCCGATGGAAGTTGACGGGCCGGCGCGCACGCAGCGCACGTAGTTGGTGGTAGGCTTACCATTGGCGTTCTGGATGCCATTGATGAAGTTCTCAGTCCACGCGCTGGTAGGCGTCGCGAACTCGGTAGAACTCCAATACCAGTTATCAGTAAACCCTCCGACCAAGACTTTCTGCGCATACAGCAAATTCAATTCGGCTTTCGACGGCAGGTACCAGTCGTCATAATACTCGCTGTTAGCCGTGGTAGTGCTGTAATCGGCGCATACTTGCGCCGCGTAGCTGCCCGTGTGCTGCATGGCGCTTATAATAACGGTATTCGCTTTGCCGGCGTATACGCCGTCTAAAGTTGCGCCGGTAGCAGTTGAGTTATTGGCCCACTTTATCCCCGTATTCTGGTCCTCCGCGGCGGCGATTAAAACCTGCGTGCCGGTGGCGTCTACCCAGAAGATCTTGCCGCCGCCGTAGCTGTCGCCTATCTTGAAAGTGTGAGTTGAAATGTTGGTTAAAGTAGTGCCGTCGCCGTAGTATTTGGCGGCCGAGCTGTAGCCCACCATATAGGCGTTGCCTTTGGAATCGGCGCTGAAAACGGGGGCGGCATCTTTGTTCTGCACGCTGAATCTGGTGCTGCCGTCTTTGGTATCCAGTTTAACCTCGGCGTCTTCGGCAAAAGCGCCGGTGGCCGCTCCCAGGAGCAGACACAGCGCGAAAAGTTTTAAGCCCGGCATCGTTTTCTTCATACTTTCTGCCTATTTCGTTATCCAGGCGCCCCGGCCGCCTACTAACATCCATTGCGTGGCCGTTACAAGCCGAAGCGTTAATGAAGCGTAGGCCGGGTAGGCGGCATTATTGTAAATTGCGCCGCCGGCGGTGGAATCCTCAATATAGGTTGAAGCCGCGGCCTGTACCGTTACCGTTCCGCCTCCAAGTTTTACCACTGTTACGGTGGCGCCGATATCCGCCGCGGTAACAGCCGGCAGCGTAACAGTCCGCGCGGCGGCGCTGTTAACGGTTATGGTCTTGCCGTAATCCGCCGCTGTCAGCGTTATGCCGGCGTCGGCTGCGGCTACGGGGGCGCGCGAAAGCCTGGCCTCCCCGGTGATAGTGGCAGAAGAGGCTGTTACTTCTTTAAAGGTGTTTGAGCCGGTGAAGGTTTGCGTGCTGGTTCTATACGCCCCGTCGGTTACCGATTCCGCAAAATTGGGCAAATTACCAATAGAAGAGGACGGGCCTCCACGCACACAGCGGACGTAATAACTACCTGCCCTACCGCTGTAGCCCAGGTTGCCACCGTTAAAGTTCACGCTCCACGCGTTGCTACCAGTCGTCCCATATTCATTAGAACTCCAATACAAGTGTGAAGAAGGCATTCCAACCGCAGTCCTTTGTGTATACAATAACCCCAACTCGGCCTTTGACGGCAGATACCAATCGTCATAATACTCACCGTTCACCGTTACGTTGTAATCGGCGCAGACCTGCGCGGCGTAGCTGCCCGCATGCTGCATGGTGCTTATTATAACGGTATTAGTTTTCCCGGCGTATATACCGTCAAAAATCGCGCCTGTTGCATTTGAATTATTGGACCACTTTACACCTGTGCTCTGGTCTGCCGTGGCGGCTATTAACACCTGCGTGCCGGTGGCGTCCACCCAGAATATTATGCCGCCGCCATAGCTGTCGCCTATTTTAAAGGTGTGGGTGGAAACGCCTGTCAGACCCGAACCGTCGCCGTAGAATTTGGCGGCTGAGCTATAGCCCACCATATAGGCGTTGCCGTTGGAATCGGCGCTGAATACGGGGGTGGCGGTATTGTCCTGCAGCACGAATTTGGTGGAGCCGTCGCTGGAATTCAGCTTGATAGCGTCTTCGGCAAAAGCGCCGTTTACAGCGCCCAATATCAGGCACACCGCAAAAAGATTTACTCCAGTCATTGTTTTCTTCATATCTGCCTAATTAGTTATCCAGGCGCCCTGGCCCCCTACGAATAGCCATTGCGTTGCCGTTACCAGCCGCAGCGTTATTGACGCGTAAGCTGGGCCAGCGGCCTGGCTGTGAATTGTGCCGCCGGCGGTGGAATCCTGTATATAGGTTGAACCCGCGGCCTGTATTATAAGTAAACCCGTGCCGAGTTTTACCACGGTTACGGTGGCGCCTATATCCGCCGCGGTAACGGCCGGCAGCGTTACCGTCTGGCCGCCGGCGCTGTTCACGGTTATGGTCTTGCCGAAATCCGCGGCGGTCAGAACTATGCCGGCGTCGGCTGCAGCCACGGGGCTGCGCGAAATTCTGGCCACGCCGGTGATTGTAACGGAGGCGGCAATAACCTCACTAAAGGTATTTGAGCCGGTGAAGGTTTGCGTGGATGACAGATACGCCCCGTCGGTTACGGTTTCGAAGTTAATGGGCAAATTACCAATAGAAGAGGACGGGCCTGCACGCACGCAACGGACGTAGTAGCTGGTAGGTTTAACGTTGCTGCCAATGTAGCCATCGACGAAGGACACGCCCCTCGCGAAGTTACTACTCGGCACATCCTCAGTAGAACTCCAATACCCGTTAGAAGCAAAACCTCCGACCTTACCCTGAGCGTACGCAGAATACAGTGAACTCAATTCCGCTTCGGAAGGCAGATACCAGTCGTCATAATACTCGCCATTCACTGTTGCGCTGTAATCGGCGCAGACCTGTGCCGCACTGTAGCTGCCGTGCGGCATAGTGCTTACAATGACGGTATTTGCTTTCCCGGCATATACACCGTCAAAAGTTGCGCCTGTTAGGTTTTCGTTCATGGACCACATTATCCCCATACTCTGGTCCGCCGTGGCGGCTATTAAAACCTGCGTGCCGGTGGCATCCACCCAGAAGATTATGCCGCCGCCGTAGCTGTCGCCTATTTTAAAAGTATGGGTGGAAACGCCAGCCAAAGTCGAGCCGTCGCCATAGTATTTGGCGGCGGAGCTGTACCCAACCATATAGGCGTTGCCTGCGGAATCCGCACTAAAAACGGTGGCGGCGTCCTGGTCCTGCACCACGAACTTGGTGCTGCCGTCAGCGGAATTCAGTTTAACCGCCGTATCCGCCGAAAAAGCGTAAGCGGCCAGGCCCGCAACCAGGCACAGCCCCAGAAAAATTCTGACCATTCTTGTTTTTTTCATAACCTTACACCGCGCCGGGCACGCTGCTAACTGTTCGCGGCTAACGCTGCTTGTTCACGCCTTACTTCCCCGCTTCCGCTTCCGGCGCCAGCCCGGCCGGAGCCAGCAGGGGGTTGCCTTTTATGGGGGCAACCCAGTCGCGGAGTTCCTTGTCGTTTATCTTAACGGGCAGCTTCGGCACGCTCCTGAGGTAGTCTTCGGTGGAGAGTTTAGGGACCGTCAGGGACTCGAAATAATATTTTTTACCGGTCACGCTAAGCAGCCGCACCAGCTTGATGCCGGCGGGGTCCTCTATGGGCGCGGGCTTCACCTCGCCGGGCTTCAGGTCTTTCAGGTTCTCGGTAATGAACGCGCCCTCGAACGGGGACCATCTTTTCCAGGGCTCCGGCGCGGCCGGGGCGGCGGTGTCCTCTTCAATGGCATAAGTGGCGGTGGAGTAAGCTATCCCGCGCTCCAGGCCTATCTCTTTAAAAGTTTTCTTTTCGGCTATGTCCTTCAGCGCGGCGTCGCGCAGGCCGTAGGCTTTGGCCTGCACTCTGGGGTCCGTTTTCACGAACTCGCGTATATAGCGCTGCGTAAGTATGGGGCGGATGAACACCCGCTCGTAGCGGGCGGCGCCTTCGCCGAAATATTTCTTGATGCAGGCCAGGATGTCCGGCGCGCGGGTCTCGGCGTCTATGCGGGCCACTTCCCTGGCGTACTCTTCGCGCGTTACGGGCCGCAGGGCGGCATGCGTAAGCACTTCGTCCAGGATAGCGGCTTCGTACATGCGCATGAAGCCCGCCTTGCGGGAGGTGATGGCGTCTTCCCCGTAGCAGCCCTGGGCGGCCTGCCAGTCGGAAATATCCTGCTCGGACACTTCGCCGCCGCCCACAACGGCAACGGCGGCGGCCGCGTTAAGGCCTCCGGCATGAATAAAAAAAGCAAAAACGGTGATGAGAACTATCTTCAGCGCTGCTCTCCCCATTACTTCCCCCTAAACATTAACAGTTATTGATTAGATTTTAATAGACGCGTTTAACTTTATCAATGGCGGCTAGGTAACAGATAACCGCGGTCACTTCTTCGCCGGTCTCTTATAATAACCCTAAATTACCTGCGGTATGCCCGTTCATGTAAAAAAACATCCTCCGCGCCCCCGCAGGAGCGCGAATGGATGAAACCGCCTGAATTTTCCGCATGCCCGGCAGCCTCCGGCCGCTTTTATTTCTTCTTAAGTTTTATCTCCACGTCCTTGGTTTTGCCGTTCTTGTCAACTTTCAGCTTCAGCTTCTTGCCGCCGTCCGCGGACAGCCCCATTTTTTCGAGGTATTTGCCTATATCTTTTACGTCTATCCCTTCCTGCCATTTGCCCATTTCGCCCGCGGTCATCTGGCGCGGAGCGGCCGGCGCGCCGGCCCCGGACACGGTGCTTAGCTGCCCGGCCCGCAGCGCCTGTTTGCCGGCGGAGTTCTCCAGGTCCACATGCCCCTCGTAAACTTTTACCGTCAGTATCTCCTTCTGCTCTATGTCGGCCTCGGTGCCGCGCACGGCGCAGACGGCCGAGGGGGTGCGCACGCTCAGCTTGGACATGCGGCTCAACATGCGGCTCCAGACCTGCCCCACGCGCAGCTCGTACATTTCGCGCAGCTGGCTTTTGCCGGGCACGTCGAAGGTGGAATTCTCGTTGATGCGCACTTCGGCCCCGCCCTTGGTAACCAGCGAAACTTTGGCGCCGGCCCCGGTCTTCACGGAATCGCCGGGGGAAAGAGAATCGTTGAGCTTCAGCTCGGCATAAGCCTCGCCGCCGGCGCGCTTCAACTGCGCGTCGCCGCTTACAAAAACCACCATGGCCGAGATCTTTTCCGCGCAAAAACCGCCGGCCGGCAGCGCCGCCGCCGCTGCAAAAGCCGCCGCGGACATTAGTACCGCTTTTATGACTGTTTTCATTGTAAACGCCCCCTTCAGGATTGCTGAAACACTAATCTAAAGTTATAATACAAAAGTAGCGCCAAAAATGATACTTCTTAATATAGATATGTAACTAAAGTAACACCGCCCTCCGGACCGCTGGTCCGCAGGGCGCTGCCGGGCCCGTTCAGCGGGGCGGCGGTTCAACGGAGGATATATGAATGTTCCCTTTTCCGAGCTCTGGACCGACAAGATCCTGTATTTTTATTCGGCGGCCGCCATCGGCGGCGTTGTTTTCCTGATCTACTCTATACGGCGCTGGCTGGAACTGGCCAACGCCACGCCTTACGAGAGCGGGCCGGAAGTGCTGCCGGAGCCGTTGCGGGCCGAAGACGTGGTGGAAGACCTGCAGTCGCCGGAGATGGAGGCGCTGATCCTGGACGCGGCGCTGGAAGCGGGGACGGCGCCGGTTCCGGAAGAAGCGCAGGAGGCGGCGGCAGCGCCGGTTTCGGAAGAGGAGTTGGAGACGGCGGCAGCGCCGGCTCAGGAAGAGGAGCAGGAAGCGGCGGAAGCGCCGGTCCCGGAAGCGGAACAGGGGCCGGCTGAAGCGCCGGCTCCGGAAGAGGCGCCGGAGGAGGCACAGCCGCCCCAGGAACCGGCCGCGCGGCAGACCGCGTCCCGGGAGGAAGAAGTTCCACGGGCTGAGGATTTCGTGAAAGGGCTATACGTGAACATGGCGAAATTCGACGACCGCCTTTCCACCATCGAAGACGCGATAGGCAGCAGCAGCGGCAGCCGCCGCTTCATCGTCAACTCGCTCGAGGATATTCTCAGGGATTACGAAACGCTCAGCCTTCCGAAAATAAAGACCAGGCTTGAGTACTTGGTCTCGGAGCTGGCCAGGAAAAAAGGCGAACGCGCGGGCAGGGAGGACTAGCCGGCCGTCAGCGCTTGTACTCCAGCCGGGGCAGCAGCAGCACGATAAACGACAGCGCCAGCACCGCCGAAGCGTTCAGCGCTATTGAAAAACCTATAGAATATTCCTCCGCCAGCATGCCGTTGAGCATGAAGGTGAGCGGCAGCACCGCGTACGCCAGCGTAGTAAGCACGGCGAAGAACCGCCCTTTCATGGCGTCCGGCACCGTGGCCTGGAACAGCGTGAGCACCACGGCGTTGCCCGCCCCCAGCGCCGCCCCGGCCGCGAACAGCAGGGCGCAGATCACGTACCTGTCCTGCGTAAAATAAAGCCCGCCGAAAGACGCCCCCACCGCCAGCAGGGAACCGAAGAACCACCTATAGATATTCCCGTAGGCGCTCTTGAAGCTGAGCGCCACGGCCAGCGCGGAAGACCCCAGCGCGAAGAAAGTTTCGAACACGGCCAGCCAGGTCACCGATTCCTTCAGCGTGAATTTAACTATCATCGGGATCAGGATAAGTATCGGCCCGACGAAAAAATTAAAGGCCGCGAAAGACAGGATCAGGCACAGCAGCGGCCTGCTGCCGGTAATGTAGCGAAGCCCCTCCTTGAATTCCGCCGAGAAGGAGGACGCGCCGCCCCCCGCGGGTTTCAGGTCGGTCTTTACGGCCCAGACCGCCGCGAAGGAGACCAGGTAGGAAGCGGCGTTAAAGAAGAACGCCCCGGCCACGCCGGCCGCGGCCATCAGCACGCTGCCCAGCGCCGAGCCTATAACGTTCGAGAACTGCATCACCGAGGAATCCGCCGCCACGGCCTGCGGCATTTTTTCCGGCGAGGTGAGCGGCGCTATGGAGGCCGCCACGGCCGATTCGAACAGCGGGCCGAAGCCGGAGATCAGGAAGCACAGGGAATACAGCCAGACCAGCGTCAGCCCGTCGGCCCACAGAAGGCAGGCCAGCGCCAGCATCAGCGCCGCGCGCGCGGCGTCGGCAACCAGCATCACGCGCCGCTTGTCGGAGCGGTCGGCTATGGTACCCAGCAGCGGCCCGAACACCACCACCGGGATCACGTTCACCGCCATTATCAGCCCGAGGTGGAACTTGGCGTTCTCCCCCGCCCGCGAAAGGATCCACCAGGCTATGGCTATGGAGAAGAATTTATCCCCGACGGCGGAAATAACGCGCCCCGCGAACAAGCGCCGGAAATCGGCGAACAGCGCCAGCGGATGCGCCATAACCTCGTCTATCAGCTTCGGCATGCGGCCCCCTTTTTCGCGCAGGCGATCCGGATATTCTTATAAAAGTCCACCAGCGCCGTATTGGACAAAGCTTCGCTGCCGCCCGGGTGCGAACCGAGATAAAGCCGCAGGTCGCGCTCCAGCCCCGCCAGGGGCACGTCGCCGGCCAGCACCGGCGCCACCAGGTTGGCGATGTCCGCGGGGCGCAGATATTTGAACTCGCGCGCCGCCAGCCAGGCCGGGGATAGCGCCGAGCGCCGCACCACGGCCGCCACCTTGTAATCCCAGTAGATCACGGCCCACTCTTTCTTCGGCAGGTAGAAAAGATAGGCCGGGCGCCAGAACACCTGCTCTTTGCCGTCGGACAGATGCTGTTTTATCGGCACCAGCGGTTCGTCCAGGGCGATAAGCATCAGGTCGAAATCATACTTGGCTATCAGGGCGGTCCAGTTGCGGGCGCCGGTGCGCGCTTCCACCAGTTCCTCTAGCTTGTCATGGAACAGGTAGCGCCCGTCGACAAAAACCTTGTACTCCGGGGCCAGCTCCCAGCCCAGCCAGCCGCCCCAGGCCCAGTAATTGTACAGGCGCAGGCCGGAAAGCTCGCCGGCGTTGGTTTTCAGGAACCGCGCCAGGTTGGCCGAACTGGCGCCGAAGAACGAAGCGCGCCCGGTGTACTGCGTCCAGATAAAGGAGGAATAGTACCCCACAGCTACCAGCAGCAGACCGGCCGCGGCGCCGCGGTACGCCGGGCCCGGCAGGCGCGGGAGCCGGAGGCTCTCCCACGGCAGGGCCAGCGTGAAAGCCAGCCCGGTGAGCACGAAGAAAGGGATATGACGGGCGTGCTCGGCGGAGGCCCAGGCGAAGAACAGCAGGCAGGCCAGGTGCGGATAGACCGAATGCCGCCGCCGCAGCAGGAACAGCACCAGGCTTGCGGCCACGCCCGCCAGCGCCAGCGCGTACGGCCACTGGTACGGATTGCCCAGCCGGAAAGCGCCCCATTCCTGTATATATTCCGTCAGCGCGCCGGCGTAGCGGCTGTGGTTGGCCAGCACGGCGCAGATCTTCCAGCCGTAGGGGTTGAGCAGCGTGGCAGCCAGCCCCAGCAGGAACAATTTCAGGTATTCAAGGCTGCGGCCCGGGCGCACCGCCGGGCCGCCGTAAATGAACGGCAGCTGCTCGGCGAAGAATTCTCCGGCCGCGTAAAGCCCCAGCAGCGCCAGCCCGTAAAAACAGCCGGCGTGCAGGTTTATCCACACGGCGAAGAACAGGAACAGTTTAACGCGCGGCGCCCAGCCGCGCGGAATACCGCCCAGCCGGCTTTTTTCCAGGAAGTACAGCGTAACGGTAAAGAACAGCAGCGTGAAATTCTCGGGGCGGAGGTCGCTGCTGCTCACCAGCGCGGCGGCCAGGAACGGCAGCGCCGGCACCAGCGCGGCGCCGCGCCCGTAAAGCAGAACCAGCCGGCGGAAAACCAGCAGCAGCAGCACCAGGACGGCCGCTTTGAACGCCACCAGCGCCTTAAAGCCGCCGGCCAGATATAGCAGGTAATAGATAACCTGGGAGGCCCACTCGAAATCCACCCATTCCCTGCCGGCGGCCGGCCAGGAAAGGAAATCGAAGCGGGGCGGGGCGAGATGCGCCACCGCGTATTTGCCGGCCGAAAGATGCCAGAAAATATCCGGGTTCATTACCGGCAGGAAAAAAGCCGAGGCCGAGAAAGCGACGGCCATCCAGCCCAGGATCTTTATTATTTTGTCTTTTTTCGTCACGATACGGCGGAGAGCGCGGCGTTTTTCCTTTCGTCCATGCAGTATTATAATAAAATTACTCCGTTGCAGGCCCGCCGCAACGGCGCGGCGGGCTTAAATTGATATAATTTTATTATCACAGCCGGGAGCTTATGGCAGCCTACTATAAACGCCTATCTAGCGGGGGGCAGCCCCCACACTAGCGGGTGCTCACCGCCCGCTAGCGCAAACCGCCCCGAGGTTTGCCGAACACGCAAGGAGCAACAATGCAAAGAACACAGGCAATGACCAGCGTGCAGCCGGACTGGGATACTTTCCACAAGATGAGTACCTCCCAGAAGATACCGTATTTCTCGAAGGACAACCGCCTTTACGACTGCCTTTTCGCGCAGCAATTGAACCGCGAACTGCTCGAACACCTTTTCCGGACCGCCGACACGCTGCGCTCCGTCACCCGCACTAAGGACGGCGCCGACCACGTTTCCAGCCTGCTCTCCGACAAGCGCGCCATGCTTTATTTCGCGCAGCCCTCCACCCGCACGTTCATGTCGTTCCTCAACGCCTGTCACGTGCTGGGCATAAAGACCTCCGAGATCCGCGACACTTCCACTTCCTCAGAAGTGAAAGGCGAAACGCCCGAAGACACCGTGCGCACCTTCTCCAGCTACGTGGATATGATAATAATGCGCCACCCCGCCCCCGGCTTCGTGGAGAAGACCGCCTGGCTGATGAACCGCACCGGCCGCCCCGTGCCCATAGTGAGCGGCGGCTCCGGCAAGGACCAGCACCCCACGCAGGCGCTGCTGGACACCTACACCCTTTACCGCAGCTTCAACGGCGAGGTGGACAACAAGCACATAGTGATGGTGGGCGACCTCAAGCGCGGCCGCACCGTGCGCTCGCTCAGCTACCTGATGAAGAACTACAGGAACGTCTCGCTGTCCTTCGTCTCGCCCAAGGAGTTCCGCATGGAGGCCGACATCCTGGACTTTCTGCGGCGCCACAATATCCCGTTCACGGAAACCGAGGATTTCGCGGGCGTAATGAAAACGGCCGACGCCATTTACATGACCCGCATCCAGGACGAGCACGACAAGTCCGGCGAATCGAAGGGCGTGGACTATTCGCCTTTCTACTTCAGGAAGGAGCACCTGAACATAATTAAGAAGACCTGCGTTATCATGCACCCGCTGCCGCGCCGCCACGAGATAGAGGTGACGGTGGACGAGGACCCGCGCGCCGTTTTCTGGCGCCAGGAGCGCAACGGCATGTGGGCCCGCGCCGCGCTGATGGCGTATATTTTCGGCGTGGACGGCAAAATAGCCTGATTTCAGGGGGGACGGAATGAGCGACTTAAAAAGATACTGGTTGGTTTCGGTGCTGGCGGCGGCTGGAAGCCTGGCGCCGGCGGCCGGGGCGCAGGGCGGCGCGGCCGCCGCCGCGCTGGGCCAGCTTTCCGGCGCTTCGCCGGCGCCG
>JAPLKJ010000257.1 GCA_026388125.1 Elusimicrobiota bacterium | reverse complement strand
CCTTCCATCCACAACCGCCGAATCTACGCCGCCGCCCTTTGGTCGCAGGGGCTTCGCGGTCATTGGCCCGCTCGCCCCGGTCGGCAACGCCTCATATTCGGTTTCTGTTCGTCGGCTCGGACTTTCGCTCCACGCTTCTTTAAGCGTATGCCTCGCGGCATACCGCCTTGCGCTTCGCTTGAGTTTTCTGCAACCTGTATCCTCGGAGGACTTTCACCTCCAAGCTTGGTTTCATGCTGGGCACACCAAAAAAAACAGCCGGCTTTTGGGCCGGCTGTTCCTTTTTGGCTCGGGGCTCTTAGAACGCGAAAGGCGCGTTCATGCGGATCTCGGTTATGTTCCGCCCGAGTTCGGCCGCTATGCGTTTGATATCGTTGCCGGCCCAGTAGGAGTAGTTGGCCTCGCCTTCTATGCTCTTGGCGAGCTTGGCGAGCTTCTCTATGGTCGGTTCCAGGCGAATGGTTTCCATGTGGAGCATGGCGGAGTCCCGGTCCCGGATGGCTTCATCCATGGTTAGGAGCGACTCGGCTACGGCTTCGGCCGCTTCTTCAACGCCGCGGGTGTAGTCGGCCGGGGCTTTGTCCGGGCTGTTGAGCTGCTCAAGGCCCTTAAGGGAGAGGGCGACGGTCTTGAGGGTATTAGACTGCATCTTCGCCATCATCAGCGGCCTGGCGATGGTCATGTCCGCGGCGGCCTTGCTATGGAAGCCGGCCGGTATCGGGCGGATGATGTGGGTGGCGCAGGCGCCGGCCGGTTCGCCGGTGGAGAAGTCGGGCTTCACGGCCGGTTCGGTGAGGATGGCGCCGCTTTCACACTTGAAGAGGCACTTGTTGTTCTTGAATTCGGTGAAGATGCAGTAGTCCAGCGTGGTCTGGGGCTGGGGCAGATTATTGTGCTGGCTGTTGATCTGGTTCAGGAGAGAGCCGGCGTCCGGGAGCTGCTGCTTGTCGGCGGCCCTGTAGTCGCCGCCGCCGCACTTCTCGTAGATGCTGGACGCCTGCGGTTTTACCGGTTTTGCCTGGAAGGTCTCGCCGCTGCGGCATTTGAAGCTGCACAGGTCGTTCTGCATGCCCGTAAGGTAGCAGCTGTCAGGGTTCCCCGGTGCGGGAAAGGGGTTCACCTTGGAAATGGACGAGGCTTTCAGGCACTGCAGGTCGCTGAAGTCCGCTGCGGTAACGGGGGCGGCTACGGATACGGCTAAGAGTATAGCTGAAATAAGTTTCATTTATCCTCCAGAGTTTTGGCTACAGCAGATAGGATATGAAAAAACGGGTTGGCCCGTTGAGAGGCAAAATACCCAGGATCTTAAGGGAATAAGGCCTACCGGCTTGGCGGCATTTGGCTTGTCCGCCCGGGCCTTTCAGCCCGGCCGCCCGGACTAAATTACCGCGTACAGGACCAGCTCGCAGGAAACCGGCTGATGCTGGCGCAGGTAAAACCTGTACTCAGGCGCCAGCGCCTTGATGAATAATGGTATTTCGAACAGGTCCTCCGGCT
Organism: Elusimicrobiota bacterium; assembly: GCA_026388125.1. Classification (GTDB taxonomy): domain Bacteria; phylum Elusimicrobiota; class Elusimicrobia; order Elusimicrobiales; family UBA9959; genus UBA9959. The sequence continues at coordinate 19,735 of JAPLKJ010000257.1, read as the reverse complement.
TGTGATAAAGACAGACGGCGAGTTTCGGGCGGTTGCGCTTTATGGTTTCGGCCGCGCCTTTTAAAGCCTCCAGCTCGGCGCCCTCGATGTCCAGTTTGATGAAGGTGGCGTCGGGGGCCGCATTGTCTAGGGCCTCCACTTCCACGGACGCGCTGCCGGTTCCGGATATGGCGGCGGCGGATGGATCCTGCGAAGCGTAGAAGCGCAGCGCGTCCGCCCTGCTCCAGAGCCCCTTGCCTATCACGCGCACGTCGCGCCAGTGCTGCCTGGCGGCCAGCGTGCGCAGCCTGGCCGCGTTCGCCGGCTCGGGCTCGAAGGCGTAGCACTTTGAATATTTATTATCCGCTTTCCTGATGAAAGCAAGCAGCGTATCTCCGGAGTACGCCCCCCCGTCCACGAACACTTCGCGCTCCGTCAGCCCGATTATCCCTTCCGGGAAATACTGGTCCCTGGCCCGGACCTCGTACAGACCGTCCACAGCGCCGCGCAGCTTCGCGTTCAGGAAAGCGGTATAGGTTTTTTTCGAGAGCTCGTCGCCCAGCATTTCATAAACAGCGCCGAAGCGCTCTTTATTGCGCTCCACATAAGCGCTGTCGATAGTGTAGTTCAGCAGCGCGCCTATCGCGTCGAAGAAATAGATGCCGGCCGCGCGGGCGCAGTCTTTTTGCGCGAGCTTTCTGCCGGCGAGCCTGGAATCCGCGAAGGCTATCACAATGTTGAATTTTTCAAACCTGCGGTTGACCTCGGCAAAGGTAAGCGTTCCGGCTGAGGCCGTGAACCCGTCATCCGCGAAGCTCGCCGCCGCGTTCAACCCGGCCCGCGCCAGATATTGCCGCACATAAGGGGTATACCACCCGTCACCGTATAGAATTATTGGCAGCCGGCTGGCCTTAAGAGCTTCAAGATCAGCCCCGGCCCTGCCGGGGGCGGCCGGAATTTTATCCAGGAATATATCCTTCATAATTTCCGGCGGAAAAGTTCCGGCCGCCCGGCCCCGTTACCGCTTCGCCGCGGCATACGCGTCCTGGAGATATTTCTGCAGCGACAGGCTCATCGCCGATCGGGTGCCTACGGACAGAAGCCAGCCGCGCGCCGGATCGGGATGCAGGTCGGAACCCGCGTTGTCCCCGGCATTGACCACCGTGACCTTGACCGTTTTTTCTCCTGTGAGCCCCAGCGCGTCATTCAGGTCGCCGGCATCCTTAAGGAACCCCTCCAGGTAAGGGTTCACATAAGTCACGTCGGGGTTTTTCATGGAAGCATCCACCGTATAGTCGAACCGCGCGAACCCGGCCTTGTTCCTGCGAAATCCGCCTATTGTCGCCAGGTCTTCCACCGCCCAGGCGAGCGCATTCAGCTGCCCCGTTATTTCAGCGCCCAGCGACATCACGCATTCCTTTACGTAACACCGGGCGCTGGAGTTATATTTTTCCGGGTCCCTGGTCATTTTAAGCTTTACCTTCAGCGAAGGCGAAAGCTTATGGCTTTTGTAAAAATTTTCCAGCGTTTCCCGGAAAAGTCTTACCTGTACATTTTCCTTCCCTTCCGGATTTTTCATCGTATCGTCCGCGTAAACGTCCAGGTACGGGATCTTTTCATTCAACAAGCGCGGGGGCATAACCTGTATGGTCAGCCTGTTATGCTCCTTGCAGCCTATGGGGCCTTTATAGTTGTAATCCTCCAGGGGCCCCTTGTAGCCTATGTAGTATTCGTCCTCGTAAACCTCCGCCTTATGATCCCAGTCTTTAGAGACGACGATCCCCTGGGTGGGGTCGGCCAGGATCCACCCGTTGCCGTTCCTCACGGCCACCCCGGTATGGTCGCTGAAATTGTCGAGCAGGCTGCCGAAGGACATCGTAGTTCCGATGATAAAAACCGGTTTTAAGCCGGCGTCCTTCATCAGTTTATAGAAAGCGGCCGCATAATCGCTGCAGCCGCTGGAGACGCGGCTGGCCAGCACCTCCTCGCCCGTCCTCAGCCCTATAAAGAATTCCTTGGGGCCGGTTTCTTTCGCTCCGGCTACGGAGACAGTGTAAAGCGTGTCGGGCTCCATCAGCGCTATTTCGTTCATCCGCCCCAGGGCGGCGTCGATAATGCCGGGGACATCCTTTTGCTTGTCCGCGCTATGGCAATCGGCGCCGCTCAGAAGCAGGAAGCCGAAAATAAACGCCAGTTGTTCTGATCTCATGAAGTTCTCCTTACCGCGCTCCTGCTCTGCTTCCCGCCGATTTATTATATTACCAAAAGCCGGGGCAGTTTCCTGCAATTTTAAATAGCGCCGCCGCGCCCGGCAGTTGCCGGGCGTCACGGAATTTTCTTGGGGGGCCGGCTTAAATTCAGGCAGTTCAGCTGGTAGGCCAAAGCGGGGCAGGGACCTTACAAGTTCTTTGTCATTTCGGATAACCGCAACCGGCCTCATTTCCAGCTTGCTTTTTTTTTGCCCCCAAAGGACCGCCGCGACTTTTTTGTATTATGGTTATTGTCTTATGGTCCAAACAGATCTGAAACCCGCGCTGTACCCGCCGCCGGCCGCTCTCGTCTTCATGCTGCGCCTGGAAGGCGCTTTATGATGGCTACCCGCCTGTCAGCAATGCGTCCGGTCTTAGACAGGCTTTCCGCCGCGGGGGAATGGCTTTCCTCGTCGAAAGCCCGTCGGGCCGCGCTGCCTGTAGCGCTGGCGGCCGCGCTGTGCTGCCTGAACCTGTGGGTGTTCCCTAAGTTCGGGAGTTTTTACACCGAGCTCTGCCAGATAGATCTCGGCGGGTTCTTCCTGGCCGGCCTGCCCGATCCCGGGATAAACCTGAACATGCCTTTCGCCGAAATACTGGTCTCGGCGGCGCTTAGCCTCGGCATCGGCCCTGACGCGCTCTTCATTATCCTGCACCTGGGCGTTTACGCGCTGGTGTTCTTTGCAGGCTGCCTGCTGAGCGGCTATTGGGCCGGCATCGCCGGGCTGCTGGCGGCGGGCCTGTTCGGAGGCGGCCACGACCTGGTCTACGAGCAGGCCATATATACCTATTTTGTCCTGCTGGTGTTCGTTTCCCTGCTGCTGCTGCGCCGGGAAAAGACCCTGAAGAACAGCCTGCTGTGCGGCCTGGCCGCGGGCTCTTCCCTGCTGGTGCGCTCGCCTCTTTTCCTGTTCGCGCCGCTGGCGGCTCTGTGCGGCCGCCCCGGGGACGGCGAGAGCCGCGCGGCTTTCGCCCGCCGCTCCCTGGTGCTGGTGGCGGCCTGCTACGCGCTGCTGCTGCCGTGGGGGGTGCTGAACCGTTCGGTTACGGGCAGATTCCGCATGTTCGACGAGCAGCGGAGCTCGAACAACGTGGTAACCGCCGCGATGGGCAGCATCTATACCGCGTACGGCGATACCTGGAAAGCGGCGGGGCTTAGCCCCGCCGATAGCGCTCTTAAGTTCTATTTCGGCGAGGTAGCCAGGAGGCCGCTCTTCCACGCGTTCACGGTATTAAGGCGCCTGTGGCATATCTTCCTGTTCTACCCGGCGCTGCTCGCCCTTTTCCTGCTCGCGCTGGTGCTGGCCCGGGAAAGAGAGAAGCGGCTGCTTTTCTGCCTGCCCGTATATTTCATCCTCATTCATGTGGCGCTGGCCGTCGAGAAACGTTATTTTTATCCCCTGAGCTACCTGCTGCCGCCGCTGCTGGCCGGCGTTCTTCTGCCGCGGCCCGCGCGCGACTTCCCCGAAACGGACGGTCTGGCCCGGAAGGGCGTGAGCGCCGCCTTCTGGGCGGCTTTCGCGGGGGTGCTGTGCGTCGAGGCGCTGGTGCTGGCCTATCCGTGGCGCGCGGCGCGCAGCGTGCCTGCGTCCGACACTTACGCCCGCGCTTCAGCGCGCTTCCCCGGAGACAGAAAATTATATGGCCTGAAATGCACGGAACTTTGGCTGAACGGCCGGGGCGAAGCCTACCGCGGCTGCCTCGCGGAGTACGGGCATAAATTCCGCGATACGGCCGCGAACTATTTCCTGGCGGTAGTCGATTCGGCTTCGCCGGCGGCCGTCCCTTTTCCCCGGCGCGACGACGCCCATGGCGACATTGATCTTTGTTACGCCGTAAAAATGCTGCGGGAGTTCGAGCTGGGCGACAGGACCGCAGCGCTGGTCTCCTTGAAGCGGGCGTATAACGAACTGAACCCTCCGCAGGCCGCGGCCGACTGGGATTGGCAGCACATGGAGCCGTATGGGAACGACAGGGAGCTCAGGGATTTCATCAAGGCTGATACCGACTGGTTCTGGGACGGCACCGCCGCCCGGGCGCTGGCCATGTGGCCTGCGCAAAGGCTGCCAAAACTGCTTTCGGCCGTTTCCGGCGGTGTTCCGCTCACCCCGCGCCTGAGCCGGCTCTCCGGGATGCTTAAAGGGGTTCGCTTTGGCGGCGCCCGGGATGGTGAGTTGAGAGAGATGATAAGGGACGCGCTTACCCGCCCGCCCGGTTTCACCCGCGGCTCCGCGGGGTCCCCCCGGGACGGGGCTTTCATGGACCGGCCTGAGGCGAAAGAACTTTATGATCACAGGGCCTTCTGAACCGAACACAGGACCCCCTCCCGGGCCTCCGGCGGCGCCGAAGCGGCCGCTCGTACGCCTGCTGACCGCGGCGGGCGAGCCGTACAATGGTACCCCCTGCCTTCCGGGTCCGGCCGGCGGTCTTCGTCCGGAGGGCCGCTGGCGTGTTCAGATGCGTCACCGCTGCCCCTAAAAGCAAGAAAAATCCCCGCTCAGGCGTGTTGCTCCTACCCGGGTAATTCTCCGGATAGACGGCGTTTTAATATTTGTGCGACAATAACTTTGCGGAGGAGACCCCCCTGGCGGCAGCGCCAAGGTGTCGCCCCCCCCCGGGGATAACAAGAGGGGCGCGGAGCGCAACCTTACAGGCGCTTTTCCTGGACAGTTGTATCTAAGCCACGGAAATGACTTACGGAAACACTAGGGAGGAGTACATTAATGAAAAAAACAATGATAATTGCAGCGTTGGTCGCCGCTGGTTTCTCGGCAAGCGCCTCTGCCTTCACCTTTGAGAAGAGCAAACTGACGCTCGGAGTGATGCCTGTTTATTCTATGCCCCAGGGAGACAGAGGCGATGTACTGGACAACTCGCTGGGCCTCAATATATCCGGCGAATACGTGGTACAGGACAATATAAAGCTCGGCCTTGAAATGGGCTATGCCTTCGGCTACGATGCCAAAGGCAGATATAAGCTATGGGACAGCGACTACGACATAAAGGTCTTTAACTTTGGCCCGACGGTGAAATACTTCGGGACCAATGAAAAGCTCTCTTATTACGCCGTGGCCGGGCTCGGCTTCTATAACTGGAAGTCCGCCGAGATAGTCAACCGCGTCCCTGCCGACTCCGGCTCGGACTTCGGTTTGAACGTGGGCTTCGGCGCCGGCTATGAGCTCAACACGAACTGGACCGGCGGCCTGGAAATGCGCTACCACACCGTGGGCGGGGACCTGAACACCGACTTCATCAACCTCGGGTTCAAGCTCGACTACAAGTTCTGAACCAAAGAAAAGAAGTTCTTAAAACCCCGTCCGCCGCAAGGCGGGCGGGGTTTTAAAACAGTTTCCTGCAATTTTAAAAAGCTCCGCCGCGCCCGGCGGTTGCCGGGCGGAGAAATTACCGGGAGTTGTTAGTTTATCCGCAGGCCGGGGCGGGTTCCATTACTTCGTCCAGCCCCTGCGCCCTGGAAAAAAAGGATAAGCCGCTGGCGGGGATCGCTCTTGTCGGCGACAAGACGAAAACCCCTTTTGCCGAGCGCGGCCGTGACCTTTTCCGCGGTCACATCAAAATCCGGGTCGAGATTGTCTATTATGACCAGCACCCCGTCTTTCTTGAGCGTTTTCCCGATCCCCCCCAAAAAATCGTCCAAGAACGAGTCCAGATAGGCCGGCCCTTTATCTTCCAGTTCCTGCGCTATCCCCTGGTACACGTTGAACAGCAGCGCCAGGTCCAGGGTATCGGGCGGGATCCCCGTATCCGTCGGGCTTCCCAGAACAGGGGTGACGTTCTTAACGCCGCCCGTCTCAACGCAATACCTGACAGCTGCGATAGCGTTCTCGTCGATATCTTCGGCATAGACCTTCCCGGCCGCGCCCACCGCCCGGGCAAGGGGGAAGGTTACCTCGCCAATGCCGCAGCCTATATCGGCCAGGACCTGCCCTTTCCTGACGCCCAGGAGAGCCAGGAGCCTGGGTATATCCCCTTTGAGCCGGCGCCTGTCCGCCTGCACGATAGCGACCTGGAGCAGGACCGGGTACAACGGGTTATCCTTCTTTACGCGGAGCAGGAGGTTACCAAAGAACTTGTGTTCCGGGAGCCGGAGCATCTCGTCGCATTTGGGACAGACATAGCGGTCTATCGTTCTCTTTCCGCGCCGATACTGCTCGCGGGATATCGGACCGCCGAAGCTGAGGCATTTTGAGCCCGGCGGAAAGGGGAACGTCTCGCGCAGCCGCTTGCAGAGGAGCGCCGGAAGCATATACAGCGCGTCGGCGAGTTCCGGCCGGTGTTCATAAAAGATGAACCGGTATAAGTCTTTTTTTTCAGGCGGGTAATTCGCCAGCGCCCGGGATTCTCCGGCGGCGTCGCGCAGTTCGTGACGGCAGAAGGCGAGGAGGAAGCCGTTCAATACGTCGTCGGGGACCTTCTCGCGCGCGGCAAGGCACGTTTTCAGGGCCGCTTCAAGCGCTGCCTGTCCCGGACTCCTGAGATAGGCGAGGACGGCCTGCGAGGAAGCGACCTTCTCGGAGATCCCGGTGTTGCGGGCAAGCCGCGGGTCCGTTCTTTCGCCGCCCGCTCCGGGCTGAGGTGCCTCCCGCCCGGCGGGCCCCTGTTCCGGGACGCCGTGCCGCGGCACAGAACTGGCGGCCGCTCCGGAGAGCAGGATGGCCGCGCCTATCAGGCAGGCTTTCGGCAGCAGTTTCAGGAGGCCTTTATGATTTAACCTGATCATCAGCATGACCTATTTTATCATATGGAACTGGCGTTAAGTGCGCCGTTTGGTGTATGATATTGCCCATGGCTGCGGGAAAGAATATAGAATGAAAAAGCCGGCGCTTTTCCTGCTGTTGCCCCTGCTCGTCCCGGGCAGTTGCGCCGTAACCAGGGCGTCCGATTTTTCTGAGCTTCCGGTCCGGATAGGCTGTTATGCCCCGGAAAGGGAAGGTCTTGTTTTTTACCGCATACAGCTCAATGACGGCTTTCATAAAGAAGGAGTGAACGTTGAACTCCGTCCCGGGGACGAGCGGCCCGGACCGCAGCCACTCCCGCCAGGCCCTAAGGGGGCCGCCGGGGCTCCCGCTGAACTTCCGGCGGCGGAACGGGGCGGTTCCGGGATAGTTGCTGAGATATTGAAGGGGAACCTGGAGGGCGGGATCATTCCCGAGGCTGACTTTATCGCCAGCGCGGCCAGGGCCCTTCCCATCACCGCGGTGGCCAGTTTAAGTTTCGAGCGGAACGACGTACTCGCGGACACCCTCCTTTTCAGGAAAAGCATTTCCATCGAACAGCCCGCTGATCTTAAAGGAAAGACCATCGGGGTTAGCAGCGCAGGGCCGCTCGCTCTTATCCTGGCCGGGGAATTGTTCCGCCGGATGGGGCTGGACATAAGAGACCTTGCCATTAGAGCGGAGATGGACCGCCATAAGCTGGAAGCCGCCATGAAGACCGGCGAGATCGACGGCGGTCTTTTTGATCCCCCGGCCGCCCGGAGGCTGGTCAAGGCGGGTACCGCTTATGTTTACCGGAAGGACCTGGCCGACGCCGGCCTTGCCCATGCTTTATTGATCTTCCGGAACGGTGAAATACCGGGCGATAGAGGAAAAAATAAATCTATCCCCCTACATCGACAATGCTTTCGTGGACGAGGCCTATATCCCGCGCAATATCATACTTATCGGCTGGGACGGGGTGGACCGGGAAGCGGCAAAGGAACTGTTGTCCGCCTGGGAATTGCCTAATTTGAAGCAACTGATGGCGGGAGGGACATCTTTCGATATTTACGACGAAGAGAGCGAGGTGCCCGGGGCTGGCCGGCCGGAATTGCCCGCAGGCAGTCCGCGGATGGCCGGAGCGGCCGGCGGTTATACCCGTCAAGCCATCCCCGCCGGTCCGGACATATTTAAAAGTATCAAACGATCCGATCCCTCGATCAAGACCGTTATGGTGGCCGAAAGCCAGTCCTTTTATGCCGGCACCGTCGATGTCCGGGAGCAGGTCCGGCCGGGCGCCAGTTCCCTGGCCGCTGAAAAAGCCGTCGATCTTCTTACGAAATACGCTGCCGGGCGTATTTTTGCGGTTTTCCAGTTTGACGAGCCAGCCCGGGCAAGAGAACGATACGGGAGCGGATCGCCGGAATACCGCCAGGCGATCGTGAGCAGCGATGCCGCCCTGGGCACGCTCGTTTCCGCTTTGAAAATATTGGGAATATACGATGATACACTTGTCTACGTTGTTGCTGGCCTGGAGCCTGGTTTCCTGCGCGCCGGCCAGCGGTCTCCCCCCTGACGCCGGGACAGGGAGCCGGGGACAGGAGCCGCGTGCAGCGGAGCCGTCCGGCTTTCTTGCGTCCAATGACAAAGGCGTGGCCGCGAAGGCGGCCGGTTGGCTGGACATCGTCCCCGCCATCCTTTCCCGCTTCGGGCTGGCGGATCCCCGGGCTGTCCCCCGCTTGCCCGGCAGCTCGCTGCCGAATGCGGCGAACGGGACCGGCTCCGAGGCCGGGAGGGCCGGACCGAGGCCTAATATAATCATGATCTCGCTGGACACCCTCCGGGCCGACCATCTGGGTTGCTACGGCTATAACCGGAACACAACCCCCAACCTCGATAAATTAGCAAAAGACGGCATCTTGTTCCGGCAGGCCGTCGCACAGGCCTCGTACACATTGCCCAGCACCATCAGTATTTTTACCGGGCAGCACGCGCTTACGCATGGAGTACCGCTGAAAACAATGAAATTGCAGCCGTCGGTCACCACTCTGGCCGAGGTCCTTCAGCAGCACGGCTATCAGACCGCCGCTTTCACCGGCAGCATGCATAGCGCCTCCCCGCTCGGTCTGGACCAGGGGTTCGGCACCTATAACAGCGGGATAGAATATGAACGCCTGGTGGATGTGCTGCCCCGGGTGTATGACTGGATAAACGGGCGGAAGAACAAGAATTTTTTCCTGTTCCTCCATGCCTATGATTGCCATGCCCCCTACGAACTGCCGGAGAAATACAAGCGCCTTTACGAAACTGATTACAAGGGTGTTCTGAACCAGTTCGGGCTGGGCCACGGCGCCGGCAATAACATCAAAGGCCATACCCTGAGGGCTGAAGACGGGAAAGTCTATCAGCTGGGCCAGCGGGACATAGACCATTGGATCGCCCAGTACGATGGCGCGCTCTCCAACATGGACAGGCAGATCGGAGATTTTTTGAATTACCTGGAAGAGCTAAAGCTGATGGATAATACGATCGTCATCTTCCTGGGCAACCACGGCGAGGCGCTGCTGGACCACGGCTATATAGTAAAAAGCAGGCACGGGGATATCTACGAAGAGGGGATACACGTTCCGCTGATCATGAAACTGCCCAAGTGGCTTTCCGCGGCCCGGGGAAAAGCGATAGATGTCCAGGCCCAACTCATCGATCTGATGCCCACTATTTTGGATTGGCTGGCTATCCCCGTGCCCGGCCAGGTCCAGGGCAAAAGCCTGGCGCCACTCATCAACGATACGGCCCCGAAGGGATTCAACGAGTTCGCTTTCTCCATCGGGGCGAGCGGCCACTGGATGCCCTGGCGGGTCTGCGTCCGCTCCCTGGAGTGGAAGCTGATCCAATTCTGCGACGGGCCGGATATGGGGGCGAGATACGAGCTGTACCAGCTGTCCGTTGACCCCAACGAGCGGAAAAACCTGATAAACGCGCGGCCTGAAATCGCCCGGCCGTTGAAAGAACGGCTAAAACAGCACGAGGCCTTGGCGGACCCCGACTTATTGCAGGGACTGAAGAGATTTCAAACGCAGCAAGGGATGACGGGCGACAGGAGCCCGAAGGGGTATCGGCCCAATATCCTGATGATAGCGCTGGATGCAGGCCGGGCCGACCACTTTTCAGCTTACGGGTACCAACGGCCGACCACGCCGAACACCGACGACCTTGCCCGCCATGGCATTCTGTTCAGAGCGGCCTATGCCCAGTCGGACCTGGCGCTACCCTCGTTCGCTTCCCTGCTGACCGGTAAATATCCCGGTAAGCCGGGGCTGTCCGGGCCCGGACCGGCCGGGGCCGGCCTGACCCTCCCGGAGGCGCTGAAAAAAGAGGGCTACCGGACGGCGTTCTTTTCCGCCGGCGACCTGGACGGCCCGGAACACGTTTTCAGTGGGGAGTTCGACCTCTATCGTGAGCCTAAGGCCGGAACCGGCGAGCCCGCGCCAACGGGGCAGGCATCCGCTTTTCTGCCGGAGGTTTTCAAGTGGATGGAGGAAAACAAGAATTCGGACGCTCCTTTCTTTGTCCTTCTCGGTCCCGGCGGGCCCTCGTGGCCATATCTGCCGCCGGGAACCTATCTCGGGCCATATGCCGGGAACTATGAAGGCCTGCTCAATTCGCTCCCGCTCTCAACGGCGGTCCTCCGCGGGATCGGGAAAGACGGCGACGGCTGGTACCTCTCCGCGGACGGCTTATCCGCGGAGGCGGCCCCTCTTTCCGGGAAAAGCGAGGGATTGGGGGAACATGGGGCCTTTCTGCGCCCCGCCGCCCCTCCGCGGCCCTATCAGGAGACCACGCATGTCCCGCTGATCATAAAGACCCCGAAATGGTGGCTGAATACGGAAAACACCGTAATCGACCAGCCGGTGGAATTGGTAGACCTGATGCCCACGCTGCTGGAACTGGTGAGGTCGCCCGGCGCCCTGTCAACGGGGGCGCAGGGACAAAGTCTGGCCGGGGTTATCATGGGGCTGAAGAAGGAAAGGATGGACCGCCCGGTCTTTACGGGAACGTCGGGCGCCGGCGTCGTCAGCCGGTCCGTTCAGTCGGGCGACTGGAAACTCGTCCGGTCCGGGACTGAAGGCGGCTCCACGCAGGAAATAGAATTATACGACCTTGCCGTAGATCCGGGCGAGACGCTGGATCTGGCCCCGCAAAAACCGCGGATCGCAAAAGAGCTGCTCGACCTGTTGAACGCCCGGGCCGCGGATAATTAAGGGCTCGTCAATAAACTGTAGATAAAATGACCTGTTATCGGAAGCTCTTTCCTTATTCCGCTCTTTTCTCTGCCTGAAAATTTTCCGGAAAACCGGCCTCATTTCCAGTTTGCATTGGGGGCAGATAAGCGGGTAGATCTCAAAAATGCGCGCCAGACAGGCGGCCCAGGAGTTGGCTTTCTTTTTCGGCTTATCATCCCTTTCGTCCTGCGCAAGCTTCTGCGCCTCTTTTTCCGCCTGCAGCACTACCGCCGGGCTTTCCTGGCGGTTCCTCATTACTCCGCTAACCATCAAACGGTAAACAACGACTCCCACTCTGTCACCGCGTGGGAACCGGCGCGGAGGGAAACTTTTTCAGCGGGATTTTACCGCTGATAAAGACAGCGAGCCGCTCATTTTCCCACACGCCGTTCTCCATATTCTCGTAATCATGCCAGCGCTCCAATAGTTCGGCTACCGGAATATAAGTATATCCGGTCCCCACCGCCGGGTCCATAAAATACGCGTATTTCCCGTCCAAAGCCGTCAGCACCATATAATGCCCGTTCTCACGTCTTTTAGACCAGGGCAGCTCCGGCCTGTCTTTGGGCCAGGCCTGCAGGTCGAGGATAACGGTCTCCCCGCGGTCCAACGCTTCGCGCAGGTCCTGCGGGGAAACCTTCTCCTTATAGTACGCGTTCAGGCCGTACTTCTGCGCGCCTTTAACGAGTCCCTGAGGTTTTGCGCCTTCGGTCCGGCTGGTGCCGGTCACTTCAAGCAGCCCGCTTTCCGTGCCCTCGTACGCGCGCCAATAGAACAGCACCGCCAAAAGAACGGCCGCCCCGCAGCTGTAGCCGGTAGCCTGCCTCACCACAGGGACTTGCAGAGCTCCGGCCGGCAAAACAGGTTCCGCCCCGCCCTTTCGCTCACAGGCGCAGAAAGGAACCATTATCATCAGCAGAGTTGCCAGTTTTGGCATCGTATCCGCAGCCCCTGTATATCCCGCCTTAGATCCGTAGTAATATAATACTTTTTTGCCCGGTCCGTCAGTTCCTGGTCACCGTATTCGTCACGGTGTTGTAAAAACCGGTCACGGGATGCTTTCTCGCTATGCCCGTGAGGCCTATTTCAACGACCTCGGCCTTAAAGGAGAACAGAAAGCCCATATAAGTAGGCGCTACGTCGAGCGACTCGACCGAGACCAAGTGATCCGCCTGGTCGCTTTCAAGCAGCTTTTTAAGCGCCGACTTGACACTATCGGTATTGGTAGCCGACTTCGCCGATTCATCCAGGTGCTTCTCAAGGACGGTCAGCTTCTCGTTGGCGAGATTATAAAGACCCCTGACCATGAATTGCTGGGCGATCCCCGTTACCCCCGTTTCAACGGTCCTGGCTTCGAAGGTGACCGCATAGCCGAGCGCGGTGGGCGACGTTCTTACCGAGATGACCAGCACCGACATATCCGGCTGATTTACCGAAAGCATTCTTCCGATCACGGTTTCGGTCTGCCCGTTGGCCATGTTCGCGTTGCCTGCGAGGGCGGCGCGCGAAGTAAAAACTCCGGATACCAGCAGTAAGGCGATAATATATTTTTTCATTTGTTTTTCCCTTATTAACGGTTTAAAACCTCGACAACTCGAACTTGAAGTTGTGGGAACCGTTCACGGGATCGGTCAGCCATTCCTCCCGTGCTTCCCCGGAATGCAGATGAGTAATGACCTTTACCGCTATCTCCTGACGGTAATTAATACCGTTATCGCTGGAAAGCATAACTGCCCAGCCTGCCTGGCCCGTATATCTGTCATTTCCGGCACAGATAAGGTTTATATTCAGGGTGTCCTTGACAGTTCCCGCCTGTATATAGTCCTTATATAGATCCAGCAGGGTCACCTGTATGTCCTTGTTGCCGCCGAGAGACTTGTTCACGACATTTATCCAGACCGGATAGGCCCAGGTACGGCCATTTCCATACTGCACGGAGTAATCCACCAGTATCTTCGTACCGTCCGTAGCGGTTAGCTCCACATGTTTCCAGGCCGTCCTGGACGAGGCTACCGAATCCTTAGGTGTAACTTCTTTGCTCCGGGTAACCTCTGGAACAACCGTTTCAACCGCGCTGCCGGAAGCCTGAAAGTTAAGTTGCATGCGCGCGCTTTCCCCGGAAATCACGGTACCCGCCGAAAGATCCTTTTCGCCGGACGTTCCCAAGCTCACCTGCTCAAGCTCAACCGCCATGGCCGAAGCGGCCATGCTTGCGAATATTAACGCCAGTCCTATTCTTTTCATTTTTATCTCCTTTTTATTTACCTAACCCTGCAGTTCATTCTTGTCGCATTCACCGCGGCCGCGCTGAACATGACTTAGTTCCCGCCGCCCTGACCCGTTACCAAAGCTTTCTGGAAATAGTTTACCACCCTGCGGCGCAAGGCACATGAGGCGCAGGGGAAGGAATCCGGCGTATTTCGGTCTACAAAGGAAGAGTGACGTGAACCGTGGATTTAGTAACAGGACCTGTTATCACCGCTGGAGCGCCCCCCGTTCCAGCGGATGTTGCCGGCTTGTTGACTACAGATCAAAAGGCTGACAGGTAAAAAAATAAGGCCAGAGCCTGGTTGAACACGTACCCGGGGATTTGACCTTCTTATAACCCTTCCGATCAAAATATCGCGACAACAACTTTCAACCGGAACTTATTGGCCACGTTCGCCGTCCACATCATGGGATCACTGATATTTATGACGCTCTCCCCATTTTACGGCACTTCAACTTGAACACGCGCTCACCGGCAACACGTGACGCGGCGACGTTCGGAACGAACGCAATAAGGAAGGAGCAGCGGACCGCCGGCTGCAAGAAGCGCGGTTCGTTCCCGTAACAGGGAGTTACAAGATCAAAACTTACGGACCTTTTTTATCCGGGTCTCTATCAGGAAGAACCCGGAGGTGGCGCTGCCTGAATGGGTGGCGTAGGCGTTCGCCCCGTCAATAGCCTGGGCCAGTTGCAGGCGGTAATTGGAGACGGCGCCATCCTCGGCGCGGATGAGTTCCACGCGCTCAAAAAAATCCCTGCCGCCGGCCGCGGCCTTGTCCCAGTAGGACTTTACCGCGTCCAGGCTCTTGCTCATGCCTTCAAGACGGCCCGGGTAGGTAAAGAACTTGCCCTGGTAACGGCATTTATATTTTCCGCCGGCGGTCTTCACGGCTATGCCGGCTTTTTTCAGCGCTTCCAGAGCTGACTTTGCCTTGGCGGCTTCAAGGCCGAGCTTCGCGGCAAGCTCTTCGGATTTCCAAGCCCCGGAATCGTTGCACAGGGCTTCCGCGCACCAGTAAACGGCTTCATTCGCGGCCATGGCCGAAAATTCGTCAGGCGAGAGATGCACCGAGCTATGGGCTTTCATCCAGTCCATCGGGCCGGCCTGATTCGCGCCGCCGTCCTTGCCGCTGAAAAGCGGATTAAGCACGTAATCGGCGCAAGACCCTCCCCCAAGGAGGCCCCGCAGATACGATACAAGCAATTCCCGCGCCGCGGCCTCGGTGGGCATAAGGCGCAAGGCAAGGAAGATCCTCTGCAGCCATTCAGCACGCGGAAGGGACACCCCGTGCTCTATCCGGCCGTAATGAACGAAGGTGAATTTGAAGTGCCGACGCCCGCCGTTGCGGTGGTAGAATTTGTATGCGGTGTCGAAGCCCGCGGCTAAGCGGGCCTTTATAAGCTGCTTTGAAAAATCCGCGTCTGACATATGCCTCCCTGTTCCGGCCGACAACTACGGGACACCACGATAAACATCAAAACATTTATCATAAGCCGCCGGAACCGATATTCGAAACTGCACCGCGATACGACTAAAATGTTGCCCTACCGTTATAATACAAAAACCAATGGCGCTTTTTTCGGTTTTTCCGAGCTTCGCACTTTGGACACCCGCCGGCGGACGGAACGCATCGGTGAGAAACCCGCGGAGAGAGAGACTTCATAATTCTTGTGCTCCTCGCTTTTTGTAAGATATGAGCCATTTGCTGCACTCCCTATAGAAACACCCCTTAAAGAAGCCCCGGAAGCCCTGATAGCAACATAACTTGTTGCCAAAACTGTTCCGGCAGTCACACTTCCTTTGTAGACCGAATAACCTCCTTTTCCTTCCCTTCCGTCTCACGCGGCTACGGCGCTGAACAGCTAAAGTATGTCTGTATGTTAATCCTGGCAGAATAAGAGGAAGGTAAAAGATGATAAAGCTATTGACCGTAGTGTATATGCTCGTATTTTGCGCAAGTGCGGGAGCTTTCGAACTCCAGCGGCTCGGCGCAGCCGACTTCCTCAAGCCGGCCGCCGCGGCTCCCATGCAGGCGCCGGCCCCCTTGGCCGCGCCGGAAGAAGACTGGGCGGCGCTGCGCGCCGGCTTTTTCAGGGCCGAAGTCCCCGCCGACCTCCATAGGCTGATCGGTATCTATAAAGGATACCTGCACCCGCTGTATGAACGGGAGGACTACACCGTTCCTTTCACTATGGCTGTCTACGCCGACCCGGTCACCGGGGCGGTAAAGGCCGCCTTCCCGATGCCCCCCGAAGGCCTGTTCGAGACCGTTACGCTGAAACTGACCCCGCATGGGGCGGAATTCGCCGACGCCTGGGGCGGCCGCGCCAGGGCCGTGATACGACTCTCCGGCGGCAAGCTGCTGCTCTTCAGCAACCTCTACAGCGACGAGACCTACGGCATGGCGGAGCCCGCGGGTGAGCCGAAGGGGCAGAACGAATACAAGCGCCTCGCCGGGGCTTTCGAAACCGGGTCAGCTCCGTCCAGGGACGAACTGCTGGCTTGGAAAGGCGGCCGCGTTTACGGCAAGGATTACCCCGAATATCCAGGCGGCCTGCTGCTGGCCGGCTGGAACGCCCCGACCTTCACGCTTACCCACGCGTTCTTTAAACTGGAGGTCATGACCGTAGACGGGAACCCGTCCTTCTTCGAAAAATTGGACCCGGCACTGGTCCCCGGTATCAGCACCTGTCTTCATGAGCAGCGGCGGGACTGGAGCGACCCCGCCTTTACCGGCGCAGGCGTGAAATTCGAAAAGCTGCTGCCCCCTTATAACAAGGGGTTTTCCCGTTACGAGGTGAGGAAAGCCGCCGACGGCAGCCTGGTGCTGAAGCATGATTGGAAGGACGACCTCGGCGGCTCCGTCAGCTCCGGTGTCGACTACGGCGCGCTGACCAGGGACGTAACGCCCGGCTCTGCGGGCAAGTGAGTTCCCGATAATTCTGGCGACACACAGTTTAATTGCTGCCAATTAATTTGTGTGTCGCTTCATTTTAATTAAAAACTCAATGGCGCTTAGGCGGGTCATTTCCAGCAGCTGCGAAACTGTAGCAAACATGGCCTGTTATCGTAAGCTCTTTCCTTGTTCTGCTCTTTTCTCTGCCTGAAAATATTTTTAAAACCGCTCCCCTTCCGTCAATTTATTATAAAACCAAAAGCCGGGGCGGTTTTCTAAATTGCAAAAAGCTAAGCCGCCCCCGGCAGTTGCCGGGCGTCGGGGAATTTTCGGGAGTACTTGTTTAGTCGTCGGCCGGGGCGGGTTCTATTAACCTAGTTGACCTTGAACTCCGTGATGACCGGTGAATGGTCGCTGGCCCCGTCCTTGCCTATCACGTCGTAAGACTTGAAAGCCAGCGTTTTATCCGCGCCGGACTGCAGCAGTACCCAGTCGATCCGCAGGTTCACCAATACCGCTACGGAAAAGGTGGGGCGGTCATCGCCGTTGGAACAATCGAAGAAAGAAGTTCCTTTAAGAAAATTCCGGAAATCCCCGCCTTCGCCCATGGAAACCGTATTGAGGTCGCCGGCGAGTATAGCGGGCTCGCCCGGGGTAACCAGCTCTTTGGCCAGAAGCTTGAACTGGTCCTGCCTTACCCTGGCGTTGGCTTTATTCTCGGTATGCATAGAGACCAGGGTTATCTTCTTAGCCGAGCCGGGAACTTCTATCCGGGCGGAAATGGAATTGCGCTGGCCGGTGCGGGGCTGGCTCCCGTCGGTAGCCCAGTCGTAGCCGCCCTTGTCTTTCATGATGGGCAGCGCGAAGTATTTTCCGCCGCTGAGCGGATACCGCGAGATGATGGCGTTGCCGCTGGAGCCCATGCGGTCGGGGCGCAGCTCGCCGAATTCCGCGGCCGCGTAATAGCTGTAGCCCAGAGCAGCGGCTATCTCCCGGGCGGCCACACGGCCGCCGGTAAGCTTGCCGTACATGTCCGCTTCGCACAGCAGGAGCACATCCGGATTGGCTTTTTTAATGGCTATTATTAATTTGTCCAGTTTCTGCCCGCGGCTGACGTTCCAGGACATCACCCGCAGGGTTCCGGGGCCGGCTGCGGGATGCACTTTGGCCTGCGCAACGGCCCATTCGGGTTTCTCTACGGGCGCCGGGAAGGCGCCGCCCTCGGTATATCCGGCGGGGGCAATGAACCAGCCGGCGGGATCGGGTCCGAAGCCGGGCAGAGGTATGTCGCCGGTCCGGGTAAGGCCCGGGACGCTGCTTATTGCCACCGGTTCGCCCGGCTTGACGGCTTTCATGCCGGTCTGCGCGGACCCTTTTGTAGCTTGCGGGATAGCGGCCGCTTCGTTCGCGCCTTGCGCCTTCAATTCCTCCAGCGGCGTCCTGTCGCGCAGCGTGTCCCTGAGATCGGCGGGCCTGCCGGCGGACGGCGCGCGCCCGGAGCCCAGAGAGAACGCCGGGACCAGAAGCAGGGACGCTATGATAAGGTTTTCGTTTTTCATAATTAGTTTTATCTCGCGGCTCAATTGCCAGGAACAATTATCTTCGCGTCAGGGGCAGGCGCCGCCTGGCCGGGGACCACTATGTGCGCGTCGGGCCTGGGCACGGCCTGCCCGGGGATGATTATTTTCACGTCCGGGCCGGCTGCCGCCTGGCCCGGGACGATCAGTTTAACTTCGGGCCTCGGCACGGCCTGCCCGGGGATAATTATCTTCGCGTCGGGATTTGGCACCGCAGCACCGGGCAGTATCAGCCCCGGCTTCGGCATTTCCTCCGGCCTTCCCGCCCACTTGTCCAGCCTGGCGCCTGCCCACCTCCCCGCAGAATTAACGGCGTTGGAGACCGGGTTGTTGGACAGATCGAGATTTATCTTCGGGTCCAGCCCCCTGCTGATGTCTTTCGTCATCACCCGCGTCAGCATGCCGGGCTCGTTACGGCCTAGCATGAACTTCCTGAAGTCGCTGAGCTCTTCCGGCGGCGCCTGGTAGGGTTTACCGTCGGCCCCGAGTATCGGGGACGGGCCCCTGGCCGTAAGAGCCCCTTTGACCTCCTTTGCGGTAGCGGCCAGTTTGAAGGCGCCGCTTACGGTCTTCGGGGCGTTCAGGCCCTTGGCGGTAAGGTCCGTGATGGCGGCGTAATAGCGCTCCTTGCTGGCTGGGTCGTTCTCGTCGAAGGCCCGGTAGGCCTGTACGAACTCCACCCCGGAAGCCCCGGTATCATAAACGCCTTTCACGCCCTTGTAGGCGCCGTAGCCTTTCCCGGCCGCGTTGGCCACTGTGGCGCCCACCGTGCCCGTATTGCCTATGGCGCCCGTAAGCGCTCCGCCAAGCGGCGCCGCGATCAGTGAGGTGGCCACGCCGTTGGAAAAATTCACGCCGCCCTGCAGCACCGCGCCCAGCGTGGGCTTACCCATCGCGGCCATCTCCCGGCCTACGTTCTGTATGTTCCTGTCTTCCTTTACGTCCAGACTGGCGTAGCCTTCCTCGTAGCGGCCGCCGATGTAATCCCTGCCCAGCGCGCGGCTGACGTCGTTGCCGTAGAAGTTAGACTTGGCGCGCAGCAGGAATTCCGCCTGCAGGTCCTTGTCGGCCCAGCCCACCGTACCGGCGCCGGCCACGGCCAGGGCCGAGCCGGTCAGCTGCACGGCGCCCTTGCCAAGGGTACCGATGGCGTTGCCGGCGTGGCCGAAGATGGTGGGGCTGGTGTAGAGCTCCTCGGTGCCGGTCTTGATGGTCTTGAAGTCCCTGTTAGTGCCGGAATAGCTGCGGTGGATGAAGTTGTCGGCCTCCGCGCCGTAGCCCACGAACCAGTTGCCGGTAACGCGGCCCTCCGAGCCGTAGCGGTCCGTGATGTTGTCGCCGTTGAACCTGAACAGCTTCAGGTAATTGCGCTTGCTGATGTCCTCGCCCGTAGCGCCGCAGCGCACGCTGATGTTCAGGCCCACGTCGCTGGGCAGCCCGGCCGCCTCGGCCCTGGAAAGCTTGTCCCACTGGCCCAGCACCTGCTTGCGGGAGCCGTTGGCGGATATTATCGTGGCCAGGTAAAGCGGGCTGCCCTTCTCGTCGGTTACGGCTATAAAGTCCATCTTCGCGCCGGGCCCGCCCTGCCTGGCGGCCTGCGCCATGAACTGGTACAGCGGGCCGGCCTTGTTCCGGTCCCCGCCGGCCAGCGCGGCCGCCGCGGCCCGGGTGGCCGCCGCGCGCTCCGCCTCGGGCAGGCGCTTTATGGCTTCCATATCCACTTCCGCGCCGGTAACCTTCCCGCCCGCGCGCGTTTCGAACAGGTTC
>JAPLKJ010000250.1 GCA_026388125.1 Elusimicrobiota bacterium | reverse complement strand
CATCGCCAAGGAGATGTTCTTCACCGCCGCGCCGGTCAAAGCCGAGCGCGCCTACCATTTCGGCATCCTGAACCACCTGGTGAGCTCCTCCGAGATAGAGGAGTTCACGTTCACCCTGGCCCGCAGCATCGCCGCCAACTCCCCGCTGGCCGTTTCCGTGATCAAGGAGCAGTTCAGGATACTTTCCGAGGCGCATCCTATCAGCCCGGAGGCGTTCGAGCGCATCCAGGCCCTGCGGCGCAAGGTTTACAACAGCAGGGATTACGAGGAAGGCATTAAAGCCTTCACGGAAAAAAGAAAGCCGCAGTTCAAAGGCGAGTAAGCCGGGGGACTTATGCAGAAGTATTACGGAGCGGTGATGGACCGCACGCTGAGGCTCACCACGCGCGTGGTCTGGCTGGCGCTGGCCATCCCGCCCGCGGCCATGACCATGCACTGGTACCTGGCCCGCAGCCGGCCTGAGACCGCGCCCTCGGTCTGGCTTATACTGAGCGTGGTCTTTTTCATGTGGGCTATAGCGTTCTTCACGCGCGGCCTGGCGCCGCGCGGCTTCGCCCTCAACGACATAGAGCTGGTTATCGACCGCGCCATGCGCCCGATAAGAATACCCTTGAGCTCTGTAACGGAAGTGCGCCGGGTGGCCGACGCTGAAATGAAAGGGACGCTGCGCACTATGGGCGCGAGCGGCTTTTACGCGCATTACGGCTGGTTCTGGAACCGGGCGCTCGGGAAATTCCGGCTGTACGCCTGCCGGTTCGACGCCCTGGTGCTGGTGCGCGCGGGCACGGCGGTCTTCGTGCTGGGGCCCGAAGACCCTGAAAGTTTCGAAGCCGATGTGCGCGCGCTGACGCGGCGCTGACGCCGGCTTTCCGGCGGTCCTTAACGTTCGCCCGAACGATTCACCGACAGGTCCTTGCGGTACTGCGCCACCGAACGGCGGGACAGCTCTATGCCGTGGCGGGCTTTAAGCTCGGCGCGGAGGCCCTCGTCGCTCAGCGCGGGGTTTTCGGCCGCTATGGCGTAAAGCCGCTCCAGGTTCACCTGCTTGGAGCTGGGCAGCAGCACGCTCAGCGGCGCTTCCATTCCCCACGGCAACTGTATCGATTTATTCGAGACCATGCGGTTGAGCACGCTGGCGTCCACCTCGAGGTTCCTGGCCAGCGTCTTCTGCGAAAGCGGCCGGCGGCGGCCGGGCTCCCCGCTCGCCAGGTAGTCCTGCTGCACGCTCAGCAGGATCTCCAGCGCGCGGTAAAGCGTGGTCTTGCGCTTGTCGGCGAACTCCACCCTGCGCAGCAGCTTCTCCACGCGTTCCCTTTCCGCCAGGTCCAGGCCGTACAGCAGCTGCGCCAGCTTCTCAGCGTCCACTTTGTAGCGGCCTTTCCAGATCTCGCGGTGGAAGAAGGCCAGCTCAGGCTCGCCGTTCTTTATCTCTATGCCGGCCACCGCGCTGAACACTTTTCCCGCCGGGGCCTGCACCGCGCCCTCGAATTCCACCTGTATGAACGCCCGGTTCACGAAGTCGCGCAGGCGCGCCGCGTCGGCCGCCGTGATATCGCATTCTTCGGCGCGCTGCACGTCGCTCATGGCCGCGTCCTTAAGGAAGCAGGCCTCGAACTTTTCCTGCCCGATGCCCTGTATCAGGCCCACCAGGTCGCCTTTGCCGTCGGCCAGTTCGGGCAGCTCGCCCCCGGAGAGCTTAAGGCCGTAGCCGGCGTACTTGCGCGCGGCGTAGCGCGCCGCCGGGAATTCCGACAGGTTCAGGGCCCCGGAAGTTTTCAGCAGCTGGAAAACGCGCCCGCTTTCCATGTCTTTGAGGGTTTTTTCGAATTCCTCTTCGCTCATGGCGGCCAGCTGGCCCATTTTAAGCGCGCCCATTATCGAGGCGGCGGCCCTGGCCCCGGCTGAATTGGAAAGTCCGGCGCGGAATTTTTTCGTCATAGTTTTTCTCTCTGAACACATTATAGCCATTGTATCCGTGGCCGAGCAATTTTTATGCCAGCCGCGCCCGGAACGGGACTTCCGTGCTTTCCGCCAATGAGATACAGCGCGGCCGCAACTTCTGTATAATAGAACAAGCGGCGGACATTTTCATTTGAAAATACTTCTTCTCAAAAGAGAATCCTATGGTCAAATTCAGCATACTGGTGGTTGAAGACGACAAACTGGCCCAGAAAGTGATGGCCGCGCAGCTGACGGCGCATAACGTTGACCTGGCCGGCGACTTCAGGACCGCGATGAAAAAACTCGAGACCGGGAAATACGACCTCGGGTTCTTCGACCTGATGCTGGGCGTTGACGACGATTATTCCGGCCTTAAGGTGATCCCCAGGGCCGTGGAAAAAGGCGTCTACGCCGTGGTGGTCTCGAGCTCCGACTCCGACGAGATGATAGGCCGGGCTTACGAGCTGGGCGCCGGCGACTTCTACGCCAAGGGCAACGAGGAGCGCAACGTGGCCGACATCCTGCGCAAGTTCGCGCAGCAGCGCAAAGCCGCCGGCGCGGCCGACATCTTCGCCGGCGCGTTCGTTACCGTCGACCCCGAAACGAAGGCCGCCGCGCTCGAGGCCTTTAAATACGCGCCCACCGAACTGCCCATACTGGTGCTCGGCCCTTCCGGCACCGGCAAGACCTCGCTGGCGAAGATCCTGCACGAGCATTCGGGCCGCGCCGGCGCTTTCGTGGCCATCAATTGTTCCGCCTACTCCGAGGACCTGCTGGAAGCCGAGCTGTTCGGCTATAAGAAAGGCGCGTTCACCGGGGCGGCCGAAAGCCGCAAGGGCCGCCTGCTGGAAGCCCACCGGGGAACTTTGTTCCTCGACGAGATAGGCGCCATGAGCCTGAACATGCAGACCAAACTGCTGAAGGCGCTGGAGGAGCGCTCGTTCTACCCGCTGGGCTCGGAAAGGCCGGAGCGCTCGGATTTCCGCATAATCAGCGCCACGCTGGAAGACCCGCAGGCGCTGATAGCGCAGGGCAAACTGCGCTTCGACCTGTTCCACCGCATTCACGGCTACACGATAACCCTGAAGCCGCTGGCCCGCCGCAAAGGCGATATTTTCGCGCTGGTGCGGCATTTCACGAAAGGCGGCAGGCGGCTGGCCTTTACCCCCGAGGCCAGGGAATTCATGGAAGGCTATAGCTGGCCGGGCAATGTGCGCGAACTGAAAAAATTCATGGACCTGGCGGCCAGCGGCCCGGCGGGCAGGGTAAGCCTGGAGACCGCCCGCAAGCATCTGAAGGGCGTGGCGCAGCCCGCCGCGGCGGCCGGGCCGGCCGGCGGGGATACCTACGCCTACGCGCTGGCCCACGGCCTGGAAGCCGCGCTGGAAAAACTTTCGGCGGAAATAATCCAAAGGAACCTCCGGGAGAACGACGGGGTAAAGACCAGGACCCTGGCCGACCTGAAGATCTCCACCCGGCTGCTTTACGCCACGCTGGAAAAAGCCGGAGAAAAAATTTAGAGGGATACCATGACCACCGGCACGTCCAAACTGCTGCACGACCTCAGGTCGAAATGTTCCAGCCTTAAAAGCGCCGCCGAGCTTTACAAGGACTGCTCGGCCGCGGAAAAAAAAGAAATGCTGGCCCTGATGAAAGCGGCCGCCGCCGATATAGCGAACCTCCTGGCCCGGATAGAAACGGGGGCCTGAAGAACGCGCGCGCCTTTTCCTTATAGGCCGTTATACCCAGCCGCTATACGGTCCAACGCCTCTTACCGTACTGCGCCCTGCGGGCTAAACTATACTTAGCGGCCCGCGGCCGGAGGTTTGCTTTGATGAAGAAATTCCTGTTTATATTAGCGCCTTTCATATTATGCGCCCGGCTGGGCGCTTTCGAACTGCCTTTGATGCACGCCCCCCAGATAGCCGGCGCTGCGCTTGAAACACCTCCCCCGTCAGCCCCTTTGAAACCCGCCCGCGCGGCCGCCTATTACGCCGCTTACGCCGTGAACGGCGTGGAAGTAATAGTCCCCCATATCGACGGCGGGCAGAACATGCTGGCCGTGCTGCGCCCCGGCGCCGGCCTTGAGGCCATGTCGGAGAAGCTGCGTTCGGCTTTCGGCGCTGCCGCCGGCGCGAAAGCCGCGGTCATACAGCCCAAGTCCAGGGCGGAACTGGAACTGGCGGCGCAGAACCCGGGCGCAACGATATTGTCCCTTAACCAGTTCCTGCCGGCCGGCGCCGCCGCGCTGTTCAACCGCGAACCGAATTTTGCCGGCCCCAATTGCTTCAACGCGGCCTTCACGGCGGCGGGCATGATGTCGCCCGACAAGCTCCGCCACGTGGGCAACCCGGAGGCCGACCAGCGGCTTGCGATGTATTTCAAGAAGGTGCCCGCCACCGGCCTGCAGCCGGGCGACGTACTGGTGCTCAACGACGGCGACCACGCGGTCTACTACCTGGGCGGCGGGCTTATCTTCCACAAGAAGAGCTACCTGAAGCAGCATATCTACCGGATAGTGCCGCTGGAAAAAGCCTACGAACCCGAGCCCAACGAATGGAAGCCCGGGCCTTTCGACGGCGGCAGCGTTTTCAACGATTCCGAGACCATCCGCAGGAAGGAGGCGTGGCGGCCTACCGGCGCGCAATATGAGTTCGGCCCGGCCACCGCCGACGAGCAGGCGAAAGCGGAGACGATAATTTTCCTGGGCGGCCAGGTGGAAACCCAGGCCCCCCGCTGGGCGCTGGCAAAGGAACTCGGCTACTTCACCGAGCGGCTGCTGGAGAACCTGGTGGCGGACTGGAGCGCCATGGCCAAAAGCCCCAACCCGGTGCTTAAGGCCTATTATCACCAGCTGGAAAGTTTCCGCGACCAGGCCAACCAGAGCATAGAGCTGGAACTGCTCTCTTCGCCGCACGCGCAGGCCAACGCCAACGAGATACTTAAACGGGTATGGCTGCCGCGCAACGACTATTCGCGCGGCCTCGTGGGCCGGCTGCTGAAGATCTGCGGCCGCGACCCCTCCGCCACCGAAAAGGTGCTGGACGCCATAGAAAAAGATTACGACGGCCAGCCGCTGCGCCACATCAAGGACGGCGGGCTGTAACCCCCCGGGAGAGAACGGGCCGGAAGCCGCCGGGGAAACCCGGCGGTTTTTTAACGATATTTGCGCGGAGGAGCCATGAAGATAAGCGGGGCGGCGGCGTGGATCTTACTTCTGTGCGTTATGCCCGGCAGCGCCTCCGGCGAAGCCGTGAACGAGGGCGTTTTCGCGCCGGACCGGCTTAACCATGTGCTCGGGCAGGACGGCGTTACGCCCATCCCCGTCAAACTGCGCGACGGCTCAGGGGCGTATCTCTGGACCTTCGGGGATACTATCCTGGGCGGCTGGAAAGGCGCCGTGGTCACCACCGCCACGCTGGATTTCAGCGCCGCCGCCGACATGAAGGCCATGCCCTCCAACACTATGGCGCTTACCCCCGTGCCGTCCTCCGCCAATTACCGGAGCCTGAACTTTTCCTTTTACGCCCCTGGCGGCAAAATAACGGAATTCATCGGTTATAAGCCGGGAGAGAACCCCTTCGTGAACCGGCTGTGGGCCGCCGGCGGCACGCAGGCGGGCGGCTTTATCTATGTTTATTTCATGGATGTAGCGATAACTACGGCCGCGCCGGGCGGGTTCGTCTTCAAGGGCGCCGGCCTGGCCAGGGCGCCGGTGCCGCGGAGCGCCGTACCCGGCCTGCTGGCGTTCGAAAGGGTCGGCGCTTTCCGGGCCGAAGGCCTGGCCGTAGGCGACAGCCTGGCGGCCAGAGGAAAATATCTTTATATACTGGGGCGCGCGGCCAGGGCCAATGACGGCAGGCTCACCTCTTTGTGCCTCATGCGCGTGAGGCCGCGGCACATAGAAGACCTGTCCCGCTACGAATTCCTTACTTCCCGCGGGAAGTGGAGCGCGAAAGAGCGGGGCTATTTTTTCGACGACGTAGGCGGGGAGGCGTCGCTGGTTTACGACCCGGCGAAAAAAGTTTTCAGGATAATCTATATGAGTTTCGCCTCTCAGGAGATAAAGGCGGCCGAGTTCTCCGACTTCTCCGCCTTCGCCCGGACGCCCCGGGCCGGGCCGCTCTACACGCCGCCCGCCAGAAAAGGCTCGCTTTATTATTCGGCCAAGGAGATCTTCTCCGACGGCGGGAACATCTACCTTATCTATATGGACCCCGCCATCTACCAGCCTGTCCTGGTGAGGGTACCAAGATAACGGCCTGAAGTCAGCGCCGGAAATTTTATTTAACGTTAAACCGGCCGAGCGCGGCGGCTTTCTGCAGGTAGGGAGCGCCCCTGGGCGCCTGGCCCAGCCTCACGTAAAGGGTCCCCAGCCCATTGTAGGCCGCGGCGAAATTAGGATCTATCTCGATAGCCCTTTCGTAGTTCACAATGGCCCCGGCGGCCTGTCCTTTCTGCGCCAGCAGTTCCGCCAGCCTGAAGTGAGGCATTGGATACCGGTAGACAGGGTAGCCGGCCACGGCCTGTTTCAGATGCGCTATGGCGTCCTCTGTTTTGCCGAGCTTGATCTCCGCCCGGGCCAGGCTGTCCAGCACCGCCCCGTAAGAGGGGTCTATGGCGTACGAGCGCAGGTAGCAAGCCACCGCGTTGGGAAGGTCGCCCTTTATTTCATACCCCACTCCCACGTTATTCCAGGCCCTTGAATTTTGCGGGCGTTTCTTCGCCACGTCCGCCCACAGCACGTCCACATCCGCGTAAACCTTGTTCTCCCGGTAAGTCCGGCGCATCAGAACTATGCCCGGGATGGAAACCGCCAGGACGAGAAAAAGTTTGCGCCAGCGGCCGGGAACAAGGCCGCCCGCTTTCCAGACGGCCATTGCCGCCAGAACAGCAATAGCCGCCAGCGGCAGGTACATGCGGTACTCGCAGGAGAAATCCGCGATAGGGAAAAAGCTGGAGGACACGGCCAGCGTGCCGAAGAACCAGGACCCCGGCGCCGCCCAGGGCGATCTTTTCAGCCACGCCCACGCCGTGGCCGCCAGCAGCGCACAGATGAAAACGGCCTGCGGCAGCACTTCCTTTATGGAATGCACGGTGCTCCAGCGGTAATCGAAACAAAAATCCCCGCGAAGAAAGCTAAGGGAAATGTAGTTGGTTATTACGGCCAGCTGCGTGAGGGCGTAATCGGCCGGGGTCACCGGCGTATTAAAAAAGCCCGCGAAATAGGCCTTGGGAGCGGCCCCGCTCAGAACAGCCAGCAGCGCCCAGCCCGCGGCGAGCCCGAGGTACAGGCGCGCGTTCTTTTTCAGCGCGGCGGCGAACCCGTCGGCAAAGAAAGCGCGGTCCAGCAGCAGCACCAGCAGCGGGGCGGTGAGCATGTCCTGCTTGGAGCCCATGCCGGCCAGGCAGCACAGCGCCGCGCAGGCTTCGAAGAAATACCGGGGCCTGTTCCCGGCCCCGCCAAAGACCTTTAAGGAGAAGTAAACCGTCAGCAGATAGAACAGGCCCATCATGCTCTGGAAGCGCTGGGTGATATACGTCACGGCCTGCGTGTGCAGGGGGTGCACCGTCCAGAAAAGCGCCGCAGTGAACGCCACGCCCAGGACGCGCGGCCCCCATTCTTCCGCCAGCCGCGGGGAATTGAACACCAGCCGGACTATGCCGAACAAGGTCAGGCCGGACAGCAGATGCACCAGCAGGTTGAACAGGTGGTAGCTCCAGATGTTATAGCCGCTCAGCGCGTAATTGAGGGCGAAGGAGAGCCCCACCAGCGGGCGGGCGGCGTTCAGGGCGGCGAACATGCTTTGCGAAAGCGGCCACAGCGAACGGATGGCGGGATTGCCGAGGATATGCTTTTCGTCGTCGAACAGGAAGACCCCGTGGAAGCAGTTGGAATACGCGGCGCAGCCGAGAACTATCAAAGCCGCCGCGGCCAGCCTCGGCTGCACGCGGCTTTCAGCGGGGCTTTTTGCGGTAGGCGTTTTCATTTCTGCGGCCGCTTCATCTGGGCGCGCGCGGCCTTTCGACCGGTTCTACGAGCGGCCTGTGCTGCACGGCCGACGTAGAGTCTATTACCAGCGTAGGCGCGAACTCCGGCGTGGGCTCTATTACCAGCGTAGGTTCCACGCCGGGCGAAGGTTCCAGGACCGGCTCGGGTACGACCACCGGCGCGGGCTCCGCTGCAGGCACGGGCACTATTGCCGGTACGGGCACAGCCGCCGGTACGGGCGCGGCTGCCGGCTCCGTACGCGCGGCTTTTCGTCCGGCTCCGGCCGTATTGAACTTTAAATTTATCCCCAGGTGGTGGGTCACGCCGAAGCCGCCCGCAGGCAGCAGCGCGTAATCCACGCTCAGGCCGCGGAAGACAACTCCCGCCCCGGCCCTGAAGCCGCAGCCGGTATCGCGGCCGCTGGAATAGCCGGCCCGCAAAAAAAAGCCTTTCAGCGGGGAATATTCCACGCCGGCGCGCAATTCGTTCTTCATCGAGTGCGGAGCGCCCGGAACCGCCAGGCCCAGCATTATGGACAGCTCTTTGGCGGCGAACGGCTTGTAGGCCGTCGCCACCTCCATCATCCGCGGCAGCTTCTCTTTCCCGGAATCGGCTCTCAGGGAACCGCCGGCGTTCTTCAGCGCCAGTCCTACCGTGAATTTCTCCAGCTCGGGCTCGGAAGGCCGGAAGTACAGCCCGAAATCGAACAGCAGCACCCGGCTTACCGCGCCGTCTATAGTTTCGGCGGCTGTTTTCGCCGCCGCTCCGACCACCAGCCCATGCTCGAGCTCGTGCGAATAATCCAGGCTGAAAATATAAGCCCCGGCCGTATAATCGTACAGCCGGACGCCGGCGGAGTTAACGGCGCTGATGTTGCCGTAATCCAGCCTGCGATAGCCCATGCCGTACGCGCTCTTCCCGGACCGCAGGCCCGCAACAGCGTCCTGGTAATTTATGCCCTGCTCCCAGGAGGAATACGACAGCCCCGCGGCAAGAAAGCCTTCCCTGCCGGAGGCGTAATTAAGAGCCGGGTTGTAAAATACGCCGTAGGCGTCCAGCGGCCGGCCCGCAACCGCCCCGCCCAGCGCCATACCCGCGGCGCCCGCGTCAAGGCGCAGAAAATCGAAAGCGTTGCCGGCCGCATAAGCCGCCGCCGCCGGGGCCGCCGGCGCCAGCGCGGCCGGGACGCACAGCGCCAATAATTTAAGGGTCCTGCGTATCGAGCTCATCTTAAAGTGCGTCTCCCTGTTAAATCAGCCAAGTTAAAGTTTAACGTCAGTTGCCGCCGCTTTTTTTACCGCGGGAATAAGCCGCGGGACGAAGCGCATCATATCCGAGAGCACGCGCGCGGCCTCCTCCAGCACGAAATCCCCCGAGGGCGGGGCGCGGGCGTAGGCGGCCCCCTCCACCGCGGAGGTGGAAACCGCAACGCCGGCGGGGACGGCGCTCGAGGCCGCTACCACTGAAGGAACTGCGGCGGAGGAAACAGCCGCGGCCGGTACGGAAGGCCCCGGCGGCGGCGCGGTGGAGTAGTCCACCACCATGGCCGCGGTAGAATTCAGCACCAGGGGTTTTCCGGATTCTATATCCTGCAAAGAGATATCGGTGACGGACAGGGGCGGGACCCCGCGCGAGGCGCGTTCCTTGTTGCGGCCGGTCCTCCTGGCCTCGTCCTCCGTGCGTTCGGCCAGGCGCCTGGCGTAGTTAAGGGAGACGGTCTTTTCTTTTTTACGTTCGAGGTAGAGCGCGATATCCTGACGCACGAACTTAAAGTCGGGCGAGGCCGCCACTCTTTCAGCCGAAGCCGCCTGCAGCCGGGCCAGCTCCGGCAGGGTTACCAGCCCGCTGCGGGTATAGGAAGCCGGGGGGATCTCGTCGTAGGCCATGGCGTTGGGCAGCGAAGCCTCGGTCACGTCCAGGTAGTCGTCCAGGGAAGGCAGCACGATGTCCGTGGGCACCCCGCGGTTCTGGGTGGAGCCGCCGGAAACCCGGTAGAATTTCTGTATGGTCACCCGCAGCCCCCCGGCCTTGTACTGGCTCAGCGCCGGCGGCATGAATTTATCCATGTCCACCACCATCTGCACAGTACCCTTGCCGAAGGTGGTTGTCTCGCCCACCAGCACGGCGCGCCGGTAATCCTGAAGCACGGCGGAAACTATTTCCGAAGCCGAGGCCGAGTAATGCGAAGTGAGCACCACCATAGGCCCGACGAAGTCAGGTTCGGCCCCCGGGGCGCTCAGAACGCGGACATTGCCGCGGGCGTCCCGCACCTGCACCACCGGCCCGCCGCCCAGGAAAAGCCCGGTCATGGCAATGGCTTCCTCCAGGGAGCCTCCGCCGTTGTTCCGCAGGTCCAGGATGATGCCAGCCACGTTCTGCTGCTTCAGATAGTCGAGCAGGATCTTCACGTCGCGCGTGGTGCTTTCCTCGCCCGAGGGACCGATCTTGGCGTAAAACGACGGGAGCTTGATGACGCCCAGCCGCTGGTTCCGGCCGTCGCCCGCCGGGACCAGCACCACCTGCGCCCTGGCCTGCTGGTCCCGCAGCAGGATCTTCTCGCGCACCATCGTTACCGTTACGCGCGCAGAGGAGTCCAGCGCGTCGGCGGGGATCAGCCTTATGCGGACAACGGTGCCTTTCTCGCCCCGGATGAGCTTTACCAGGCGGTCGAGCCGCATGCCCGTGGCCTCTACGAAGGGGCCGTCGAGGCCCTGCGCCACGGCCTCTATGCGGTCTTTGGGATGGAACGCTTTGCTTTTATCCGCCGGGCCGCCCGGAATTATGGACTGTACACTGGCGTAACTCTCTTCCGTCTGAAGCACCACCCCTATGCCCACCAGTGAAATGCCCAGGCCGATATCGAAATTTTCCTCCGTAGAAGCGGCCATGTATTCGCTGTGGGGGTCGTAGCAGCCGGCCAGGGCAGTAAGATAGCTCTGAAGCACGTCCACCGAGTCTAATTCCTTATGATTGGCCAGTATCCGGTCGTAGTTCTTCTGCACTTCCCTGGCCCAATCCTCCGGCTTGGCGCCGTCCAGCTTCTGCTGGAGGAAGTCGAGCTCTATCCTTTTGCGCCAAAGCTCGCGCGCTTCGGCCTCATCGGCCGGCCAGGCGGCGTCGCGCCTGTCCGCCAGTATGGTATCGTCGGAAGTGAAAGTGAAGGTGGAGCGCACCAGCTCGTGCGTCCAGTCCACCCGCTCCTGGAGGCGCGTCATGAACCGTTTGAAGATGAAGTAGGCCGGCTCCACGCCGCCGGCCTTCAGGGCCGGGGCCAGCTCGGGGCCGAAGAGGGAGTTGAATTCCTCGATATCCGCGGCGAGGAAGAACAGGTGGGCCGGGTCGAACCTCCGCAAATAAAGCCGCAGCAGCTCTGTGGAAGTCTCGGCGTTAATGGGCTTGTGGGAGTAGTGGCCCGTCTCCAGTACGGTAGCCGCTATCACGGCAGTGACGGGCGCCGCCGGCCCGGCCTCTATTGGGCTGGTGGAAACCGCGACGGGCGCCGCCGCGGCTGTGCCGGTGGAAACAGTGACGGACGCAACCGTCCCCGCCTCAACAGTACCGGTGGAAACCGCGGCACAGGGGCCTGCCGCCAGCGACAGGAACAGGAATAAGGAAAAAGAAAATTTAAAGAGTGTTCTCATGGTGATCACTTGAAGCGAAGCAACGCAAGCTATACCTGATATTTTACTCTATCCGCGGACGAGAAATCATTAAGTTATCAAGTTATCGCGCAGCGTTCCCGGGTTGCTTCTCCTATAACGTATCTTTATTGAGCCATTTGCCGCCGGCAGGCGCCACATAGCGGCGCATTTTATCAAGCAGGTCTTCGGCATCAGCGCTTAATAAGACCATTTTCTGATCCGCTTCTTTCAAAAAACCTTTTTCCACCATAGTCCGCACCATGGCGAGCAAAGGATCATAAAAGCCGTCCATGTTCAATAGCGCTACGGGTTTTTTATGAATGCCCAGCTGCCCCCAGGTAAGCATTTCAAATAACTCGTCCAGCGTACCGAAACCGCCCGGCAGCGCAATTACGCCGTCGCATAACTCGCTCATCTTCGTCTTGCGCTCGTGCATGCTGCCCACCAGGATCAACTCCGTTAGATCTTCATGGGCGAGTTCTTTGGTATTTAAGAACCGGGGCAGCACCCCTATCACTTTCCCGCCCGAGCCCAATACTCCGTCCGCAACCGCGCCCATTAAGCCCACTTTGGACCCGCCATAGACCAATTCTATATGTTGTTCGGCCAATGTCCGGCCCAGCGCGGCCGCCTGCAGCCTGTAATTGGCCTGGTTCCCGCCGCTCGAGCCGCAAAACACAGTGATTCTTTTCATATTATTATATTCACCGCACCCGCTTGTGAATACTTACCCCTCAATGTATTCACAAGTTTACAAACTTGTTAACACTTAAATCACCCGCTAAAGCATACATAAAAAAGCCCGGGGGATTTATCCCCGGGCCTTTTATTTACGCGTCCGGCGCTCAGCTTACTACCGCGGCCAGGGGCGTGTTCCTGAACTCCGGGTGGAGGGACATATATTTTTTGAACCAGTCGTAGATCTTCTGCACGGCGGCTTTCTGGGTTATCTTACCGGCCGACAGCTGGTTGAAGAGATCGTTCTCAAGCTTGTCCTTCCCGTCCGAGTCGGCTCCCCCGCGCGGCTGCGGCCACAGGTTGTCTATGCTGCTGTCCCCGCCTATGCCCAGCGGCACCAGGTGGTCGAACTCGTATTTCGTCCAGTCGGACTGCGGCACATTGTAGTGAGCGGCCACTTGAAGCTTCATCTCTTTCGACACGTTCCTGTTGCAGTAGGCGATGTGCTCGGGGTAGCGGTATTCTTTGAAGTTGGGGTCGGTGGGCGTGCAGAGGTTGCCGGGTGTGAAGTTAAAATCCGGCTGGGCCACGTTCGCCCGGGTATCCTGCTCCAGGTTAAGGGCCGGGGCCGGCGGCGGCACCGTAAGGCTGGCAGCCGGCTGCTGCTCCATTATTGAAGCCACAGTTATGGGGGCAAACCCGGTACGGCTGCGCAGGGATTCAATTGAATCAGCGGCGCGCACGATACCTGAGAGGAGAAGAAGCAGTGAGGATATGAATACTCTGGATGTGTTCACCATATGATCGGACCTCGGTTCAAGAATTTCCAACCGTCCGATGGTGAATCCAGATTAGGTCTGGAGGTGGATACTCCCCGGCCAAATCCCGGGAATTACATCATGACCTCCATACTATGCTTGACGAATGTCAACCCACAAAGGGCCAAAAGGCCTACTCACATATAGGTCCTTTGGCCTATAGTGATATTAGGACTTTTGTCCCAGTCATCAATTTTGCGTCAGGTTATCCGTCCCGGCAGCGCATATATCCCCCTTGCTATACCCATAGCATAGCAGACCAACCCGACAAAGGCGTGTCGGGTTGAAAAAGGGAGATGGTTATATTTTTTTAACCGGAAATGCCCGCCAATATCTTTTCAAGAAAAATATTCGCGTCGAACTTAGCCTTCCCGCCCAGTCCGAACCTGGCGATCACCGCGTTTTGGGAAGGAAGGATAAAAATATATTGCCCATAATGGCCGGCGCAGTAAAACATGTCTTTCGGGGCCGCCGGGAATTTCCCGCCGGCGTTCAGCCAGAAATGAGCGCCATAAGCGCCGTTGGAACCGGCGGCGGGCGCTGCTGTGTAGTCTACCCAGGCCGGGGTCAGCACCTGCCGGCCGTTCCAGCTGCCCCTGTGCAGGTACAGCAGCCCGAATTTCGCCCAGTCGCGCGCGGTGGCCCAAGCATAGGACGAGCCCACATAGTTCCCCGCCAGGTCCGTTTCCAGCACCATCGAGCTCATGCCTATCAGGTCCACAAGTTCGGCGTACCAGAAGTCCAGGTATTCCTGCTGCGTCGGGAACTGGCCGCGCAGGAACAGCGCTAACAGGTTGGTGACGCCCGAGGAATAGTGCCACCGGCCGCCGGGGGCGGCGGTTAAAGGCTTGCCGCGCTGAACGGCCCCCATCTCGGCGGCCTCATAAAGCATTTTTAAAACGTCGGAACCGTTGGAGTAATCTTCCGTCCACCCGAGACCGCTGTTCATATTAAGCAGCTGCGCCAGGGTGATCTCCGAGCGGCCGTCCGTCCACTCCGGGAAAAGGTTTTTTCGGGCCGGGTCCAGCTTCCCGTTCTTTACCAGCACGCCAATTACCGCGCTGGTAATGCTTTTGGTCATAGACCAGCCCGCCAGCCTGGTTTCCCTGCCGAAACCCGGAGCGTATTGTTCGGCTATAAGGCGATCGTTGTGTACCACTATCACGGCCGCGGTTTTTTTCAGGTCCAGGTCAGGAGGGTCAAAGGCGTTACCGACCGCCCGGCTTAAGGCCGCATTATCAATGCCGGGCAGCGGCGCCAACTCAGCCGTACCGCTGCCGTAGGGGTAAGGGGCGGATGCGACAGCGATGCTCCTCACAGGTTTATAGGCCGCGGCGCCGGGCCCGCCGCCTTCAGGCAACAACACGCAACCCACGCCATCCCTGTAGACAGCGGTTCTGGGCTTCAGGCCGAATATAGTAGAGGTGACCGTGCCGGCGGCCTTGTCCACCGAGCTCCGGGCGTATTTCATAAGATTAGTTCCGTTCTCGCCGGTTTCAACAGAAAGCTGGTCCCGCCCCGCCAGGAACACGGCTGAGCAGATATTTTTTGCGGCATACCCCGTAACAAGCCCCAGCCGCCGATAGTAGACAAAGAAAAAGCCGGCCGCAAGAATTAACACCGGCAGCAGTAGTATTATCTTCGTCATAAGAACAGGGGCTCTTGGCCTGAAAGCACCATGATATTCTACTAAACCCGCACTAAAGCAAAACCGCCGGGATCACCCGGCGGCTTGCTGCACGAACTGTGTACCGGCCGGCGCCGCGGTCAGGGCTTATCGACCTTGGAGAAATCCATGAACCCGTTGCTGTAATACAGCCAATTGTCCGGCTCCGTACCCGTGATGTCCTTGCGGAAGGCCTTGAATTTATTAGCTGAGTACAGCAGTATATACGGCGCGTCCTCCGCATAGATCTTGTCCATCCCGGTAAACAGCTCTTCCCGCTTATCGCCGGGCGTGCGCAGCGCCTCTTCGCACAGCTGGTCTATCTTCTTATTAGAATAGCCCGTAAATTTGGATACGGGCCCTTCGCTGTGGAGCATCACATAAGCGTTTTTGTAATTGTCCGGATACTCCGGCTCGAAGTAGGTCCAGAACAAAGGCAGCTGAAGCTGCAGCTTTTCCCCGTTGGCAACGAAGTCCTCCATCGTCCGCGGAGCGGGCCGCAGGACGAATTTGGGATTTATTTTTTTAAGCGCCTCCGCAACCCGCTCCCAGAGCTGCTGGCCGAGGTCGTCGCCCAGCGCGTAGGGGACGCTGAACTCGAAACCTTTCTCCCAGACACTGCCGCCGAACGCCTTCTTAAAATGCTCTTCCGCCTTGGCGGCGTCGTAAACGTAAGGCGATACGGACGGCGCGCCGGGGCGCGGGACAGGGCTGGTAATGCGCCGGGCCTCGTAGCGGGCCACTTGCCGCAGGATGTTCTCATAGTCCAGGGCATAGGCAAAACCTTTGCGCACGTCCAGGTCGGAGAAGAAATCCGGAGTGATACCCTTCCCGTCCAGCTTTCCGCTGCCTATGAACGGATTGTCCTGCGCGGCAACCTTGAACTTGAAAACAAACACGGACACGGTCTGGCTGGGAGGACCTTCCTTCACCGTTACGTTCTTCATGTCGGCCAGGTCGCGCAGGCAGGAACGGGAAAGGTCGGCGTAATCCGCGTCCCCCATCTCCAGCATGGACAGCCGGGTGGTCTCTTTACCCACCGGGGTGAATACCAGGCGGTCCAGCAAGGCCGGCGTGCCCCAGTAATCCGCGTTCTTAACAAGAGTTACGCGCCCCGTCTTAAGGTCCGCGGTATCCAGCTTGAACGGCCCCGTGCCGTTGGCCTTGGCACGCAGTCCGGAGTTGGCAGCCTTGATATTGAAGTATTTTTTCCAGGTAGTCTCCGTCCCGTCCCATTCGCCATTGGCGGCCGCCCAGGCCCTGGACATGATGAACGGTTTTGAAGCCAGCATGGACAGGAACGGCTGGTAGGGCTCCTTGAGCGTGACCACGAGGTTATCCCCGTCCGCCTTCACGGCTTTGGAGAGCTCGGAAAAAGTAACCACAAAAGCTTCGTCCTTGCCGCGCATGGAATTGATCCCCAGGATAGGTTTTACGAACAGGCTGTAATCGCTGGTTATCATGGCCCTGAGCAGGGAATAGGCGGCGTCGGCGGCGGTAAGCGGCGTGCCGTCATGGAACTTCACCCCTTTGCGAATGGGGAAAGTATAGGTGCGCCCGTCCTTGGAAAGCCGGCCGTTGGCCTCAGCAGGAACCTCGGTGCTGAGCGCCGGTACAAAGCCGGAGTCGGGGGATTTTCCGGCAAAAGCTACCAGCGGCTCGTAGATACTGAGCGAGATCATCCCGCCCTGGTGGTCCATGTTGCCGGAGGGGTCCAGCGTGAAAGGGGCGACCGCGGTAGTCATCACAAAAGTGCCGCCGGCTAAAGCCGGGACGGAAGCCGCAAGCAGCACGGCGGCGCCCGCCGCGAGGCAGCAGGCTATTTCATTAATACCGGGAAGAAAATGGTTTTTTTTCATAATAGTTGGTCCTTAAGCAGAGGCTCAGCGCAGACGCGCCCCGCTGGAATTATAGACCAGCGCCAAAGGCTGATACTCCCCGAAAGCGTTGCGACCGGCCTCGGTA
This sequence comes from Elusimicrobiota bacterium, assembly GCA_026388125.1. GTDB lineage: Bacteria > Elusimicrobiota > Elusimicrobia > Elusimicrobiales > UBA9959 > UBA9959. The sequence continues at coordinate 2,330 of JAPLKJ010000250.1, read as the reverse complement.
ACGCCGAAGCTTATCTCTCCGCTGTAAAGGACCTGCACGTCCTGCGCGTAAGCGTTATTGAGGGGGTCGTACACCACGCTCCAGTAGAAAGCGCCGCTGTTGTCGTATTTCCAGAGCTCGGCCATTACCTGGTTGGCCTTTTTGGTAGTAAGGGCAATATAAACATTGCCCTGTTTATCCACGGCCGCGGCCACAGGCACGGCCCCGGGAGAGTTGCCGACCACTTCGCGGACGAAGAAGTTATCGAAGGAATAATATACCAGCGAAAAAGAGCGCTCGTTGCCGTCCCTGCGGGAGGCAAGGATAACCAGCCCCAGGGAATTAGCCACCATGGCCACCGGTTTTTCATCTGCCCCGGTATCGTAATCCCCCTCCCAGTACATGTTGCCGTCGCGCCCCAGCCTGGAAATATGCAGGTATTCGTTGCGGTTGTTATAGCGGCCGGAGACGGAATAGAACGAGCCCTGGGGGTCCCTGGCCACTATCCGGGAGTCCTGCGCCCATGAAGCCGGGCCGCAGAGGATAAGAACGGCAAAAGAATAAACGGCCAGCAGCGCCGTTCCGGCGGCGTTACGCCCGCCGCCGGGTTTAAAACCGCCTCCGGGCGAGCCGGAATGAGTTGTGTGATCAATGGCTTTCATAAATTATGGTGCGTCCTTGCTTAATTTGCAGTTTACCCGCGCCGGCAAATACGCCGGCCTTCCGATACGATATATATTATCAAATCAGAACTTTATTGTGCCGGTCCGAAGGTGGGGGCTTTGGGGACGCTACACGATAACTCGATTATTATGTTTATTACGCTAACACCTGCGCCACGTTCCGGAAGTTATCAAGTTATCGTGTAGCGTCCCCGGATTCCCGGATTCCTATAAACGTAATCCCCAACCGGCAGCCACCGTCCATGAAGATTTCAACGCGTTACTCTCAATAATTATAGAACAGTTAGGTCTCCGCAGATAACGGTTTCCACACGACTCGTAACAATTAGGAAGTTAGGGAGCAGCGTCCTCTAGGCCCTGATACATAGAAGCAGGAAGAGGCTCCTGCTGCCTTTTCCTTCCTATCTTCACTTGGCGGTGAAACCGATTTGTTTTTTATGTTTCCGGGTACTGTCGGGCAGCAGGCGGCGGATTGCCGTGAAAGCGGCGGAAAAACGGACGTCGCATTTCTTTTCCAACTCAGCCAGCCGGTGCGCAAGTTCTTTATGCGCCGCTATCATTTCGCGCAGCCTGGCAAAAGTGCGGACTACGGCAATGCTGACATGTATGGCTTGCTGAGAATTCAGGACATTGGCAGCCATTATACTGCCATATTCAGTGAATACGTATGGCAAGCTGGGAGAAAACTTCAACTTCCGGAGGTGGTCGCAATTCGCGACCACCTCCGCTTTCTCGTCGGAAGTAAGCTGGAACATGAAGTCGTCCGGGAATCGTTCTTTGTTCCTTTTGACCTGTTCATTAAGACGTTTAGTCGAGGCGCCATACAGGTTCGCCAAGTCGGAATCAATAATGACCTTGCACCCGCGCACTACCAGTATCCTGCTCTCAATAAGTGTTTGTGGAATTAATTTTTCAGGATTCATAATATCCCCCTATGATCAGAGTATGGCAATAGCATAGCAGGCCCGTTTTGCCCCACGGTATTTATGCCACAGGCTGTGGCAGAATTGCCCCTGGCTTGAGATAGGCCTTAAAAAAAGCCCGCATTCGCTGACCTTGCTCCCCTAGCCCGAACCCGCAGGAGGCGAATTCAAAGGCTATGTCTTTGTGCGCATAGGTGCCGCCATAGCGCCCCGACTTGGAGATAAGACCTATAGCAGCAGTCGCTCCGATCCATTGTTTCGGCGTTAACACAAAACTATTAAGCCCTGCCTTAATTTTAAACCCCTCGAATTCGATGGGTTTAAAATCAGGGTTATTTAGACGCTCCCAAACGCCTAAAAACTCTATAGTATTGCGGTTTCGAAGCCAGTTTTGAATGACCTGATCCGAACGGGAAGGCTCGTTATGCCTGGCAATATCCGTCAGGGAAATGTAATCGTTAACCGCCCGGCTAAGAATAGTAATGGCTGTCCCTTGCACCGCTATGATTGACCTTTGATTTTCGCGCATAATCCCTCCCTTGCAGCACAAATAGCATAGCAGGCCACCCCGACAAACGTCTGTCGGGGTGGGAAACAACAATTATTTTATTTTTAGCTGGAAGGAAAGTTAAAGGAACAACTTATCCCTTACCTGGTTTGACCTATTAATCCAGAAGCTCGAAGGTAACCGTAACATTGGCGGAAACGCTGATCTGGCCCAATGAGACGGCCTCATCGCCGCCGG
>JAPLKJ010000202.1 GCA_026388125.1 Elusimicrobiota bacterium | reverse complement strand
GGTGTCCGCTTTCTTCGCCGTTTATGAACTCCAGGGCAGGGGTCGTGAGGGCGCGGCGGCGTGGCTGGCGGTAGGTGTAATGCTGGTTTTTGGCTATGCCAAATTCTATTGGATAATGGCCGACCCGGTTTCGCCCCGCGTGTTATTTCCCAGAGGCATCTGGCCCTTGTTCACGGAGCCGGACCTCTTCTTGCCTGTTTTTGCGGTGCAGACTTTGGCGTTTTCGGCTCTGTGCACCGGTATTTTGATTTTCTTTTACGCGGCAGATAGCTGTTTCGGCGAGCCCGCTCCGGAACCCGTCCCGGCGGGCCGGGACGCGCGCCTTTCCAAAGCGCTTATCCTGGCGCTTCCTTTTTTTGCCGCGATTTCTTTGTATGCCGTTGCAACTTTCAAGGTAGGAGTGCTGGGCCTGGTTTCAGCGCCGTTGCCCCTGCACCTTTCCGGCGTATTTTATTACTTTCAGACGATATTGCTGCCTGTCTTTATCCTGGCACAGGTGTATCTTTCGGAAAAGTCCGGTAAGATCGGGCTGGCGCGCGCCGGGATATTTCTGCTGTTCTTGTGGGCCGGCGCCGACGCCCTTGTGCGGGGCAGCAGGGCTAGCCTTGTTCTTGCGCCGCTGCTGACGGTTTTTATGGCTTTCTGCGGCGGTGTTAAACTGCGCAAATGGGAACTTGCCGCTATCGCCGCCGCGGTAACAGTGGCGCTGCTGCTGGCGCCCCTGGCTGTTCAGTACCGTCTGCTGCGCGTGCAGGGGCTTGGTGTAATGGAAACCCTCTTCCGTCTGCTGGCGTGTTTTTCCGCCGGCTGGGCGAGCGTTTTTAAAACGGCTGTTTTTTTCTTTTTCAGGGTCCCGGGGGCTGAAACCTTATTTGCGCTGCTCGGGATGTCCTCCGGGCCGCTTAAAGCTTCGGCTTTTGGGGTTATTCTTTCTCCGGAAGGACTACCGGGGTATATTACAAAAGAAATTTTCAGGATCAACTATACGATGGCTTTTGCTCCGTCGTTCGTGGGGGGGGCATATGTCCTGTGGGGCTATGTCGGAATAGCCGCTTTTTCCGCAGCTGGCGCCGGTATCTCGGTTTTTGGCTGGAAAGGTCTGCGCAGGCTGCCTTTGCGGCTTATGCCTGTCGCTTCGGCGTTCTTCTTGCTGCTTTTTTTCTGGCTGGTGACCGAGGGGCTTACCCCTATAGTGGTCAAACAGGTGTTCTCGGCTGCGGCCGCCTGTGCTCTGTGCGAAGTTGTGCTGCTGTTCGCTGCCCGGCGGGATGTAAAATGAAGATACTCTTCCTGTTGCAGGACCTGCCTTTCCCGCCTTCGACCGGGATCAATTCCAAAGCCTATAACGTTATCAGGTATCTGGCTGCCAAAGGCTGGGAATGCGACGTTCTTTGTTTCGCTTCGGGTGAAGTGTCGGCCAGGGTCCGAGCGTTCGAAAAAGCCGTTCCGGACGTTAGAGTGCTGGGAGTGTATCCCGGACCGTCAGGAATCATGCTTATCCTTAATAAGGCATTCAATTTTATAAAAGGATTACCGCCTTCGCTGGCTGAATTTTACAGCGTGGATTTTATAAAAGCACTTAAGGCGGCATCTTCAGCAACAAAATATGACGTGGTCCATTACGACGTGATCAATATCGCCCAGTATCTCCCATGGGGGCCGGCTTTGCCTTCGGTGCTCTCATCCAATGACGCGATATCGCTTTCATACGAGCGCATGATAAAAGAGAACCACGGACTTCTGCGCAAGATATACCTGTCGGCTGCCTCTTTGCTTATAAAACGTTTTGAAAAGAATCATTATCCCGGGTTTTCCGCGGTCCATGTCGTATCCAGTGATGACGCCGCGTATCTGAAGCGAATATCTCCGGGAACGAAGCTGAAAATAATTCCTATCGCGATGGACGGCTCGTTCGTGAATTATCAGCCCGGACCTGAAACATGTCACAAAGTTCCGCGGGTAGTCTTTACCGGCAATCTGAATATCCCGGGCATAGCCAACGGCTTGTTTGAGTTTCTGGAGGAAGTTTACGGCGATGCGGCGGCCGGAGTTCCGCCTTTTGAGTTGTATGTGCTGGGGCCGAAAGCTTCCGAGCGGGATATAAAACGGCTTTCATTGTTCAAGGGTTTGCAATACTTCGGTTGGGTGGAGGACTATAAAGCTTTTCTGGCAGCGGCGGATGTGGTTCTTATCCTTGACAGATCCGGTACCGGTATAAAAACCCGTGTATTGAACGCGATGGCTCTGGGTAAACCTGTTATAGGTACGACTGTAGCGTTCGGCGGCATTTCCGCTGAGAACGGTAAACATTGCTTTATCCGTAACGCTCCGGTAGAAATCCGCGCAGCGCTTAAAACCCTGCTGGCTGATAAGGAACTGCGGGAGAATATGGGGCGGGCGGCGAGAGGATTTATCTTTTCCGCTTATACAATGGAAGTTGTTGGCCCCCAATGGGAAGATTTGTATAAAGATGTCAGTTGATTTGAAAAAGCTAATTCATTCCTCGACTAAAAAAACGTGGTAACAAAGGAAAGGAATTACCGGGCAGGGGAGGGCGGGGTGTTGGAATAAGTTCTCGGTGCGGTATCGTCAAATTATAATATTTTAGCCGCTAAATCATGGTCCGCTGCTCGCGGAAAAAATGTTCTTCAAACTTCCTATAATATAAATAGTACCTGTGACTTACCGGAGACAATTAACTCTTATCAATATTACGCGCTTTGAAATTACATGAAAATACTATTGACAGGCGGTTCGGGCATGGTGGGAAAAAACGTCCTGGAGCAGCGCTTTTCTCCGGAATACGAGTTCTTCGCCCCGGATATCCCGGAGCTGGACCTCTTTGATTTCTCGGCCGTAAAAGTTTATATCTCGAAGATAAAGCCCGACCTGATTGTGCACGCGGCCGGCCGCGTGGGCGGCATCCAGGCCAACATGGCGCATCCGGTGGCTTTCCTGCTGGAGAACCTGGACATGGGCCGCAACCTTGTCTGGGCGGCCCGCGCCTGCGGCGTGAAAAAACTCATAAACCTGGGCAGTTCCTGCATGTATCCCCGCAACGCCCCCAACCCGCTTAAAGAGGAAATGCTGATGCAGGGGGAATTGGAGCCCACCAACGAGGGGTACGCCCTGGCTAAGACCGTGGTCTCGCGGCTGTGCTCCTACATCTCCAAGGAAGATCCGGGATTCAGATACAAAACGCTCATCCCCTGCAACCTTTACGGGCGCTGGGACAAGTTCGCCCCCGAGCATTCCCACATGATACCCGCGGTTATACGCAAACTCCACGCGGCAAAGCTCAATGGAGATAAAACCGTCGAGATCTGGGGTGACGGCCTGGCCCGCCGGGAGTTCATGTATGCCGGGGATATAGCGGACTGTATCCACAGGGCCGTAACTGACTTCAACTCACTGCCCGAGCTTATGAACGTGGGCCTGGGCGGGGACCATTCCGTGAACGAGTATTACCGGGCCGTGGCGGACGTGGTGGGCTACAGCGGCGCCTTCACGCACGACCTTACGAAGCCGGCGGGCATGGCCAGGAAACTGGTGGATACTTCCCGGCTGGCCGCCTGGGGCTGGAAGCCCGCCACTACGCTCAAAGACGGCATAGCGGCCTCCTACGAATTTTTCAAAACGCACTATGGAGATAAAAAATGATCCCTTTGATGAAGAATACTTTCCTGAACGAATACGAAACCAAGAAGGAGCTTGTGGATTTTATCCTCAAGGCTAAAGTCCTCAGCATGGGGGAAAAGTGCCGCGAATTCGAAAAAACTTTCGCCAAATTTCAGGGACGCAGGCACTGCATACTTTTCAACAGCGGCGGCAGCGCCAACCTGGCCCTGCTGCAGGCGCTTAAGAACCTGGGCCGTCTTAAGGACGGGGACGTCATAGGCTTTTCAGCCCTCACCTGGTCCACCAACGTCATGCCCATCCTGCAGTTGGGCATGAAGGCCGTGCCGGTGGATTGCGAAACGCAAACGCTTAACTGCATGGCCGCCAACCTCGCCGAAACGCTTAAGACGGTAAAGCTGGACGCTTTCTTTATTACCAACGCGCTGGGCTTTGCCGGGGACCTGGGCGTGATACGCGAGGTCTGCAAAAAGAACGGCGTGCTGTTCATCGAGGATAATTGCGAGTCGCTCTGCACGGCTTTGCCCGAAGGCAAAACCGGCAATTTCGGCCTGGCCTCCACTTTCTCTTTCTTCGTGGCGCACCATATGTCCACGATAGAAGGCGGCTGCGCCTGCACCGACGACGACGAGCTGGAAGAGATGCTGCGCATAGTCCGCGCCAACGGCTGGGACCGCAACCTGAATTTCGCGGCGCAGCGCCGCCTGCGCGAGAAACACGGCGTGAAGAGCGAGTTCGAAGCGAAATACACGTTCTACGACCTCGGTTTCAACCTGCGCCCCACCGAGATAACCGGGTTCCTGGGCCTTACGCAGCTGAAGTACCTCGAGGCCAACTGCGAGGTCCGCCAGAAATATTACCTGGCCCTGGAGGAAGAGGTGAACGGGAACTCCGACCTGCTGCCCATGAAGCGCGGGCATCTTTCGTTCATTTCCAACTTCGCTTTCCCGGTCATCTGCAGGACCAAAGAGCTGCGCAGCCGGTATATAGAGCAGTTCTCCGGCAACGGCGTGGAGATACGCCCTATCATAGCAGGCAATATGCAACGCCAGCCGTTCTACACCAAATACGTGGGGGAAACCTTCGACCTGAAAGGCGCCGAGTTTCTGCACGAGTGCGGCTTCTATTTCGGCAACTATCCTGAATTGACGGAGGCCGACCTGGACATGCTCCGGAGCTGCCTGCGGAAGTACTGAGGCCCGTCTCATGGACAAGCGCTGGAATAAAAAAATACTGGTCGTGCTGATGCAGTACGACTACGGCATAAAGGCCCGGGGCCTTTCCGCGGACATGGAGTACTTCTGCGGCAATCTGAAAACGCTCGCCGCGGAGCTGGAGCCTTTCTTCTACGATGCATACCTCGAAGACCTGCCCGGGCTGCAGACGGCGCTGCTTAAAAAGGCGGCAGACTATAAGCCGGACCTGATATTTTTCCTGCTTTACACGGACCAGTTCAAAGTGGAGACGTTGGATCAGTTGAAAAGTAAGTATACGACCTGCGCCTGGTTCGGGGATGACACCTGGCGCTTCGAGGACTATTCCTCAAAAATGGCCCCGCATTTTACCATCGCCGCCACCACCGACCCGTTCAGTCTTGCCGCCTACAGAAAGATCGGCGTCAGGGCCGTATTGACCCAGTGGGCCGCGCAGCAGCTGGCCGAAGCTCCGGTCATCCCGCCCGATGCCTATGATTATGATGTCTCGTTCCTCGGCGGCTACAATAGATACAGAGCGTGGTTCCTGGGCCGGCTGGAGAAGCTCGGCGTGCGGGTGAGCGTGTTCGGCCCCGGCTGGCCGGCCGGCAAAGTCTCTTTCGAAGAGATGAACAGGATCTTCCTGCGGAGCAGGATCAATCTTAATCTATCGAACAGTGTGAGCCAGGACATCCGTTTCCTGTTCTCCCACTGGCGCAACCCCGTCACCTATTTACGTTCTACCAAGCGCGCTGAGCAGATAAAAGCGCGCAATTTCGAGATTCCCGTGGCCGGGGGCTTCCAGCTTACGAACTACGCCGTGGGGCTGGAGCGGTATTTCAGGGTAGGCGAAGAAGTTGCGGTATTCTCCTCACCGGAAGAATGCGCGGTGCAAATCGCTTATTACATGGAACATGAGGATGAACGCCTGCGTTTGGCGGCGGCCGGCCATGTGCGCGCGGCAGCGGAGCACACCTACGAACAGCGGATGCGCAAACTGCTGGAAAGTGTTTGGGACGGGCCGGCGCTTCCGTCCGCAGCAAAAATGAATGAATAAAGAAGTTTCAACACTCCTGGCCGGCCGTGGCGCGCAGGCCCTGCTCACTATAGCGGCTTTCAGGCTTCTGACCACTTTTATTTCCCCCTCCGAAGTGGGGGGGTTCTACCTGATAATGTCCATGGCCTCCCTGTTCAGCCTGTTCCTGCTCAATCCCGTGGGCATGTATGTGAACCGGAAACTTTTCGTCTGGTACGACCAGAAAACCGTCTTTGAGCATTTTCTCGGCTTTAACGTTTACACGCTGCTGGTTTCCGCTCTCGCTTTCGGGATCGTGCTGTTTTCCTGGTCTTTCCTGGGTGTGGGCGCCGGTCTGCCCGGGCTCTTGTTCGCTTTTATAGTGGCCTGTTACATTTATGTGCTCAACTGGAACCAGACCATTATCCCGACGCTGAATGCTTTTGGACACAAGACCGCTTTCGTGCTGTTAACCACGGCCACCACCGGGATCGGCCTTGTTTTTTCGATAGTTTTTGTGAAATTTTTCAAGGCCGGAGCCGTTGAATGGGTTTCAGGTCAGGTAGTGGCGCTGGGGTTGCTCACGCTCGCGGGTGTTTGCGTCTTCCGGCGCAAGGTGCCAGAGAACGGGCTGCTTCTCAGCGGTACGGAGAAATGTGTGACGAAGGAAAGCCTTCTGGCGGTGGCCGCTTTCGCGCTGCCGCTGGCCGGCGCCACTTTCTTCATGTGGGCGCAGGGTCAGTCCTACAGGGTCATCGTAGAGAAGATCAGAGGCCCGGAATTTCTGGCGTATCTGGCCGTGGGCTTCAGCATTGCCACCAGCGTGGCGGGGATACTTGAGTCCCTGGTGCAGCAGATCTATCTGCCGGCTTTTTACAGAAGGATAAGCACGGGCGGCAAAGACGAGCGCCGCTCCGCGCTGCGGGACTTGGCGGCCAGGGCCATTCCGGTCTATCTCATCTACCTGTTCTTTATAATAGGATTGTCCGAGCATCTCGTCTATTTCCTTGTCGCGCCGAAATACCGGGAGGTCTTCGTCTACGCGCGTTACGGGGCCGTGGTCGAATTCTTCCGCATGAGTACGAATATCCTCGCTTCGGCGGCGCATTCCGAGATGCGCACAAAGAGCCTTATCACGCCTTACCTTTTGGGCGGCGTGTCGGCCGCGGTTTCCGCGTATTTCGCCGCTATGTCCAGCAGGCCGGAGCTTTTTGTGCCGCTCGCCCTGCTGCTGAGCGGCGTAATAACCTTTTTCGACATGCAGCGCGCGATATTCCCTATTATCGAATTCAAACTCGACGCACGCTCGCTTGCCGCGCCGGGCTTCTTCTCGCTCGCTTTCCTGGTGGCGATACTTATACACCCGAAAGGGCTCGTTCAGTCCTTGGCGCTGCTTGGAGCGGCCGGTGCCTATTTCCTGTTCCTGCAGTACTGGTTCTCGCGCAAATGGCTGGGTTCGGCCGGAAAGATACCAGCGCCGGCGGCACAGCCAGTGGACACAGAGAACCTGGCGCCGGCGGAAAAGGATGTTTTATGACACAGCCCCCACAGCCGCTGGTAAGCGTTTGCATCCCGGCTTACAACGTCTCCAGGACGCTGTCGGCTACTCTGGATTCGCTGCTTTCCCAGACGTACCATAACATTAAAATTATCGTCTCCGATAACGCGTCTACCGATGATACGCGCGAAATCGCGGAGAAATATTCCCGTCTCGACCCCCGGGTAGTTCTTTTTCGCCAGGCTAAAAACCTCGGCGGGGAGGGAAATTTTACGGAGTGCATCAGGCTCGGAGAAGGTAAATACACGGCAATCTACCATGCCGACGACATGTACGCTCCCGATACGGTCCTGCGATCCGTGGACGCGCTGGAAAAAAACGAGGAGGCCGCTGCGGCTTTCGTAATGGCGCATGGCGTGGACGAGACGGGCAGCAAAGTACTGAGGACTTATAAGCTTCCCGCCGGGCTTTCTGCTGGTCCCGACGGGCTATACCGCTTCCCTGAATTATTCAGGGCTGTGCTGAAATACGGTAATTTCTTCTTTTGTCCCGGCGTTATGGTTCGTACCTCGGTATATAAGAACTTAGTAGTGACTTGGGACGTGGGGCGTTACAAGAACTCCTCTGACCTGCACGTCTGGTTCCGGATATCCGAGAAATTCCCTGTTGTCATAATCGACGAGCCATTGCTGCATTACAGACTGGCGGCTACCAGCTACAGCTACAATTTAGCCCGTTCCCGCACCTGGCGACTGGATCTTTTCCTGTTGCTGGACGATTATGTGAATAATTCCGCGCCCGGGCTGCTGTCGCGCAAAGACCTGCTCAACTACAGGATGCAGGAATTGAAGGACAACATAAATCGGGCGCTTAATTGTATTCTACAGGGAAAACGATCAGAGGCCTTTAGCCTTTTGACGGGCCTTTTCAACCCGGGTTCGCTGTTCTTTGCGGTGCAAAGCCTGTTCCACGCTAAAGTGATCGCCTACGGTTTTTCCGTTCTGTTGCTGGTTTTCCTGCCCCTTACTCCGGGTCTTAAACGTGCGCTTTTTAAATTGCGGTACGAGTAATTTTGTAAAATAATTGTCGTCGACAATACATGCGCGGCGGCAAATCCACAAAACCGGCCAGGTCCGGGACTAGGCGGGGAACATGAACCTAAAGGGCAAAAAAGTTCTGGTGACCGGGGCCGACGGCTTTATAGGCAGTCACCTCGTGGAAGAGCTGCTGGCGGAAGGCTGCCGCGTCAAGGCTTTCGTCTATTACAACTCCTTCAACTCCTGGGGCTGGCTGGACTCGCTGCCGAAGGAAAAGAAAGCCCTGCTGGAGGTCTTCCCCGGGGACATACGCGACCCCAACGGCGTCAGGAAGGCCGTGGGTGACTGCGATGCGGTTTTCCACCTGGCGGCGCTGATCGCCATCCCGTTCTCCTACCATTCTCCGGACTCCTACGTGGACACGAACATCAAGGGCACGCTCAATGTGCTGCAGGCCGCCCGGGACCTGAAGACCAGGAAGGTGCTGGTAACCTCCACTTCCGAGGTCTACGGCACTGCGCAGTACGTCCCCATCGACGAAAAGCACCCTTTCCAGGGGCAGTCCCCGTACAGCGCCACCAAGATAGGCGCCGACCGGCTGGCGGAGTCCTACTACCGGAGCTTCGACCTGCCAGTCACCATCGTCCGCCCGTTCAATACCTTCGGGCCGCGGCAGTCGGCCCGGGCCGTGATCCCCACCATAATAACGCAGCTGCTGTGCGGGCAGAAAAAACTGAAGCTCGGCGCACTGGCCCCCACCCGGGATTTCGTTTACGTCAAGGACACGGTCAGGGGGTTTGTCGCCATAGCTAAATCGGACAGGACGCGCGGTCAGGAGATCAATATCGCCACCGGCAAGGAGATCTCAGTGGGCGACGTGGTAAGAAAAATAATCGCCCTGATAAACCCGGCGGCCGTGCTCACAGCCGACAAGCAGCGCGTGCGCCCTGCCAAATCGGAGGTGGAGCGCCTGCTGGGCGACAATACCAAAATACGGAAGCTCGCCGGCTGGAAGCCCGGCTTCTCCTTCGAGCAGGGGCTCGGCGAGACGATAGAGTGGTTCCGCCGGCCGGAGAACCTGGCCCGGTACAAAAGCGACATCTATAATCTATAGGAGACCTATGCGGGCTATAATACTTGCGGGGGGAAAGGGCACCAGGCTCAAGCCCTACACCACGCTGATCCCCAAGCCGCTCGTGCCGGTCGGCGACGAGCTGCCTATACTGGAAGTGGTGATCCGGCAGTTGGCGCGTTCCGGCTTCCGGCATATCACCATCACGGTCAACCACCTGGCCGAGCTGATCGCCGCCTTCTTCGGCGACGGCAGGAAATGGGGCGTAAAGATAGACTACTCCATGGAAGATTCCCCGCTGGGCACCATCGGCCCGCTCACGCTCATCAAGGACCTGCCCGAGAATTTCCTGGTGATGAATGGCGACATCCTGTGCGACCTGGATTACGCGGCCTTCTACCGCGCCCACGTTCTGTCCGGCTGCAAGGTGACGGTCAACACGTTCCGGCGTAAGTCTAAAATAGATTTCGGCGTTCTAAAATACGACAAGGCCGGCAATATCACGGAGTTCTCCGAGAAGCCGGAGCTGACCTTCGACGTCAGCATGGGGATCTATTGCATCAACCGCGCCGTGATCCGCGCGCTGCCCAAAGGGCGGCCGTACAGCTTCGACACGCTTATGCTGGACGGCATCAAGTCGGGCGCGGGCTACCGGGCCAGGCCTTTCAAAGGCTTCTGGTTGGATATCGGCAGGCCCGAGGATTACGAATATTGCAATGAAAATTTCAAAAAGATCCGCAAGAACCTCGGCATCTGAACGCGCCGTACTGATAACCGGCGGCCGGGGCTTCATCGGCCGCGCGCTGGCGGCTTGCCTGCGCGCCGGCGGGGAGAAGAACGTTGCGCAGGCCGACCTGGCGGCGGGCGCCGGAGTTCACTGCGACTTCCTGGACAAGGCCGCGGTGCTCAGGCTCGTCGCCCGGCTGCGGCCGCGGCGGATCTACCACCTTATCGGCATGTTCTCCGGCGGCTACGATGAAAATTACAAGGTGAATTTTCTTGCGGCGAAAAATATCCTGGACGCCGTGCGGGAGCAGGTTCCGGACTGCAGGGTGCTGCTGACCGGCAGCGCGGCCGAATACGGGTTCCCGGCGAAGAACCCGGTGAAGGAAACCGACCCGCTGCTGCCGGTGACGCCTTACGGGTTCACTAAAATGCTGCAGACGCGGCTGGGTGAGTTTTACGCCCGGGCCTACGGGCTGGACGTTGTGGTTGCCCGCGTTTTCAACCTGACCGGGCCCGGGGTGACCGAAGCGCTGTTCCCGGGCAGGGTGAACGGGCAGATAGAGGCTTATAAACGCGGGGCGACGGACCGCATCAAAGTAGGCCGGCTGGATTCCTTCCGGGACTACCTCACCGTCAGTGAGGCCGCGGCGGCCCTCAGGCTGGTGATGGACCGCGGCGAGCCGGGCGGGATCTATAACGTGGGCAGCGGCCGCCCCGTGCGCATGAAGGCGCTGCTGGCGCGGCTGCTGGCCGAAGCCGGCGTTCCGTATTCGGCCGTGGACTCGGCCCCGCCGCCGGCCGGCAAGCCGGACGTCGATAAAATTTACGCGGACATCTCCAGGCTGAAGCGGCTGCGGCGCGCCGCCGCGCGCGCCGCGAAAAAAATATCATGAACATCGCCATACTCAATCTGACCGGTGGGGGGATAAGCGGGGGCTATAAAAAATATCTCGTCCGGCTGCTGCCGCTGCTCGAGCCCAGGCTGGACGGCGGCAGGATCCTGTGCGCCGCTCCCGCCAACATCCCGATCAAGGACTGGTTCGGTGGCCTGGCCCGCACCGAGTTCACTGCCTGCAAACCTTTCTCGCCTTTGCCCGGGCGGGATACCGCCCTGCTCGAAAAGCTCAAGGATTTCTCTCCCGATCTGGTCTTCGTGCCGCTGGAACGTTATTTCCGCTATCCCGGCGTCCCTTTTGTAAGCATGCTGGTCAACATGGCGCCCATGCTGAAGAATTATGCCGACGGGTCCGTTGCCGAGAAAGCTCGCCAGTTGGTGCAGCTCTATCACGCCAGAAGGTCGGCCAGAAAAGCCACCCACATAATAGTGACGTCTAAGTTCGTGCGCTCGTTCCTAGTCTCGAGCTGGGGCCTGCCCGAGGAGAAGATCTCTGTGATATATCCCGGCGCGGATTCCGCTGAAGGCCTTGCGCTGGTAAAGCCGACCGCGCTGGCGGAGAAAGGCTGGAACAAATTCTTCTGGACGATAGGTTCCCTGGAAAAATACCGCGGTCTGGAGGATATACTCGCAGCGCTGCAACTGCCAGGGGCGCAGGACCATAAACTGGTGATTTGCGCTTCCGTGCGCCGGCAGATGGCGGCCTACGCCGGAAAGCTCAAGGCCGGCATAGCCGCGAAGGGACTTGCGGACAGGATACTCTGGGTAAGCGGGCTGTCGGAGGGGGAACTGGCCTGGTGCTACAAGAACGCCGCGGCGTATATCATGACCAGCCGCATCGAAGCCGGTCCCAACACCGCCCTGGAAGCGATGTCCTTTGGAGCTGTCTCCATAGCAGCGCAGAATCCGCCCCTTCCTGAATTTTTCGCTGAAACAGCGCTGTATTATCCGCCCGGCGATGGTAAAGCCCTCGCGGCCAGGATGGCGGAGGCGGAGGCCTGGGG
>JAPLKJ010000147.1 GCA_026388125.1 Elusimicrobiota bacterium | reverse complement strand
GCAGAACAGGCAGCGCGCGTTGCAGTTATAGTTGAGTATCAGCTCGAAGCAATTTTCGCCGGCGGTCTTGTTCATATCACCCCGTGGAGGCGCCGGAATACGGGGCTTGAAAGCCCTGCTTCGGCCGCGGCCTTCAGCCAGCGCGCCGCTATCTTCCCGGCCGCGGCCTGCCCGGCGGGGACCGGGCCGCCGGCCGGCCTGAACCGCGCCGCCGCCCAGGGCGCGGCCGGGCACACGGACTGCGAGGAACTTATGCCGCCGCGCGCGGCCAGCCTGAAGAATTTTTCACGGCCCTTTCCGTCCGCCCCCGCGCGGAAAGGGCGCAGCATGGCGGCCGGGCCGGAGAGCATCTTATCGCAGGGATAAAAATAACCGTCGGGCGCCAGCGTCAGGTTGCGGCAGGGCCCCGGCCGGGCGCCGCCGGAGGCGGCCGCTATCGCTTCGTAGCCGTTGGCGAGTTCCCACAAGCCGCGCCCGCCCCTGAGCCGGACCAGGTACTCCAGCAGCAGGGCTTTCGACGAGGCCCGTAGGCGGGCCAGAGCGGCCCCGTCCCAGGCGGCGGTAATGTCCGGGGACCAGGCCACCCGCCCGAAACCCAGCCCGAGCAGGCAAAGGACGGCGGCGGCAAGCTCCCCCGCGCCGGCCGGGGTAGCCACCACGGCGGCGCTGACCTTTTTGCGCAGGGCGCGCGGGATATTGGCCGCGCCGGTCCGGGCGCGCCCGGGCACGCCGGGGCCGGCCGGGCCGAAACTCACCGTCAGTTTAACCCCGCGCTTAAGGAGTTTTTGCGCCTCCCCTTTTTTCAGCAGGAGGCCGTTAGTGAAGAGCTGCACGGGCGCGCCGGGGCCGAAAAGTTCCTCTATCCGGGCCAGCGCCGCGTACGCGAGGTCCCTGCAAAGCAGCGGCTCGCCGCCGAGTATGGTGAACCTGGGGGCGGCGGGGCGGGCGGCGGCGAAAGCGCCCAGAGCGGCGAAGAGGGCGGCCCTGGAGATGGTGCGCCTGGAGACGCCGGCGGCGTAGCAGCAGGGACAGGACAGGTTGCAGCGCCCGCTCAGGTAAATTACCAGATGGTCAGGTTTTAGCATGGTCTTATCCGCGCCGCAAGCCCCGCGCCGCGGCCGCAGACTTTTTTACGGGTTTGAGCTCGCTGTCGCCGTAATTCTTCAGATATTCCACCCAGATGCCTTCGCACTGGTCATAAAGCAGGCAGCCGCGGCAGCGGGCGGTTTTCCTGCGGCCCACGGCGGCGCGCGACCCGATGGCGTCGGTGTTTATGAAATCCGGGGCCCAGTGCTCGGTCAGGAAAAGCGTCCGCTCGTTTATCTCGCTTATCTGGTCCAGGCAGTCCCTGAAATGGCAGAGCGGCACGTACCTGGCCTTCCACTGGTCCATGCCGGCGCGCCGCCCGGATGCCAGCGCGCGCCGCATGAACGGCGCGGCTTTTGAAATGCGCGGCACCAGGGCGCTGAAATTCCTCTTCGCGCCGCCGTAATTGGGGTCCACGAAGATATATTCCACGTTGCGCACGCCGTTGGCGGCGTAGAACCGCGCGAGCTCCGGCAGGGCGGCCAGATTCTGTTTTACCACGGTGGTATTGCCGCTGATCTTTTTGAACCCGAGCGCTTTCAGGTTTTTCAGACCTTTCACCAGCTGGGCGAAGCTGCCCGGGACGCGCGTGAGCGCGTCATGCACGCGCGCGCAGGGGCCGTGCACCGAGAAGATCAGCGAATCTATGCCGGAGGCGACTATTCTTTTTGCCGCCGCCATGTCGGCGAAGACGCGGCCGTTGGTGGCGCAGGCCACCTCGGCGATACCGAGTTTTTTAGCGGCCGCCACCACGCGGCTGAAATCGGGGCGTATGGTGGCCTCGCCGCCTATCAGTTCCAGGATGTCGGCGCCCTTGCTCCCGGCCCGCATTATCCCGGCCAGCAGCTCCGCCGTGCTTTTCTGCGGCAGACCGCGCTTATCCTCGTCTATGCAGAAGGCGCAGTTGTTGTTGCAGGCGTAGCCGGTGAAGAGGACTATCTTAAGTTTTTTCCCGTTCTTTTTCATTTCAGCAGCCCCGTCAGGCTGCGGTCCAGCACCAGCAGGAGCACGGCCCCCGCGAAGATCCACAGCGCGAAGGGCCTGCCGCGCACCGCTTCCACCTTGGCGTCGGGCACGGGCAGGTTCTTCAGCCAGTCCTTCAGTTCCGCCACCTGCTCTGCGGTGAGGCCGTCCTTGAAACAATCGTCGAAGGCGCCTTCGAAGACCGGGTTGCTCCTCAGGATGCGCGCGGCCTTCGAGGACAGCATCACGCCCGGCTCGAGCTCGCCGGCCGAAAGGCAATACGTGTCTTTTTTCTCCATCAGGAATTCCAGCATGAACCGCCCGAAGAACATCAGCAGGCTGTACGTCAGGACGTTGCGAAGCGCCCCGGTGGCGAGCAGCCACAGGTGCTCCGGGAAGTAAAAGAACCCGCCGATGAAATACACCGCGTAGCAGACGGCGCTTATGTAAACCCAGCGCCGGCTGCCGAACACGCCCCCGATCTTGTCCCAGAGCATGAACAGGAAGAAGAACAGGATATCGGGGCGGGAAAAGAACCCGCTTATAAAGCCGCGGGCCTCCATGGCGAAGATCTGCTGCAGCAGGAAAAAAAGGCCCAGATTGAACAGGCAGGCCGCCGCGGCCAATTTGTTCGTCCCGGCGCTCAGGGCGGACAGGCGTTTCCTGATATCGCCCCAGGTCTCCGCGAAAAAATCGCCGGGCGAGGCGGAAGCGAACCCGGAAGCGATGAAGCCGCCGAGTATCCACAGCGCGGCCGCCACGAAGATGTTTATCAGCAGGCTCAAAAAAAGATAATGCGGGAAGCCGCGCAGGTACGGGTTGGCCAGCGGCAGGGCGGCCGAAACCAGCATGAAGAACTTGGCGTCCCCGGCGGGCCAGATCTCCGCGTACCAGAGTATCAGCCCGGCCAGCACCGACCAGAAAACGTGCATGGCGAGCAGCAGGTAAAAATAACAGTTCATGAAGCTCTGGGCGCGGCCGGCGTAGCCGAGCCCGGTGTAGACCGCGAAGGCCGCGAGCGCGGCGGCGAACAGCTTCAGCCCCGTCTTTATGGCGGCGTTGGGGATCTTCCTGGTGGCCAGGTCGCGGCTTACCACGGAAACCGACCAGGCGGTGAAGGCCGCGAGGAACAGCAGGGACACGCTCTTCATCTTCCCACCGGCTTCAGTTCGGCGGCGCCGAACAGCTTGTAATAGGAGCGGTGGTTCTCGAGCGACATGCCCTCTATCTCGTAATGGATGGCCGTCACGCGGTAGCGCCCGGTGTCCGGGAAGGTCTTGAGCAGGAATTCCAGCGTTCTGCGGAAATACGGCAGGCTTTTTTTATGCAGCACCAGGCGTATCTCCACCCCGAGGCCGGGCCCCAGCACGAAAAGGTTCCTAAGCCCGGCCACGGTCTGGGAGAAAGAGCCCCTGACCCCGGCCACGCCGTCGTGCGCGCCGGCCGTCGGGCCGTGCAGGGCTATGGCCACGGAAAAAGGCGGCCGGGCGGCCGCGCAGAATTTCTCCGCGAATTTTATATCGGCGAAGCGCCGGCCGTTGGAAAGCAGCGTGATGGGCACGCGCGGCAGGCGGCGGCGGAAATAAGCCAGCAGCGGAAAAAAATCGGGATGGATGGTGGGCTCGCCGCCGGTGAGGCTGATAAAACCGGCGAGGTCCGCGTTCTTCAGGTATACCGGCCCCTGCCCCCTGAGGTAGCGCTCCAGTTTCCCTATCTGCCCTTTAAGGCGGTACTGCGCGGAGTCCTGCCGGGAGAAGGAGGCCATGTTGGTGCACATTACGCACTTATTGTTGCACTTGTTCCAGAAAGCTATGTCGGGCATAGGTCAGGCGGCGGCTCCTTTTTCCAGCCAGCCTTCTATTATCTTCCTGGTCTTTTTCCTTTCCAGCAGGGCGAAAACGGCCTTGAACATCCCTTTCTGCAGCGCGC
>JAPLKJ010000232.1 GCA_026388125.1 Elusimicrobiota bacterium | reverse complement strand
GAGAACCCGGACGCGGATGCGCCTTGAACAGCAGAGATGGAACTGATTTTTATGAAAAGAGAAACCACAACCTGTGGGCGGGTATTTTATTGCCTCTTGACTTGGGGACCTCTAATGAGTGGATACTCTGGGGCCGATCCCCCAAATTACAAGGAAGACTACAACTCTAGTTTTGCAGAGAACTTCGCTTTCTGAAAGGGCCTTTAGACCTACACCCTGCCGGGACCTGCCAACATTCTTCTTACACGCGCTACGGAGCAATTTTTATGCCACACCCCCCAGCTCTTGTGGAATTTTACCGCACCCTCATTGGAGAATACGGCAGAATAGTCCTTCCTGCATTCAATGTTTTCCACCATATCCCCCTCAGCTATTAATCGTATACCGAAGAGTTCCAGGTATCTTCCGCGGGCGGGCAGCACTTCGCCGAGGCTTCACAGGCTTCGATCTTCATCGCGTTCTCCGCGCCCGACCCGAAGTCGCCGGGCGCCGCCGGCAGCAGCGTTTCCAGGATCGCGTTCAGCCTGCCGGCGGGGATGGCTTTTTCCGGCCACTCGCTCTTTACGGCGGCCACGGAGCCGTTCAGGAATTTCATGTTGTCGAAAAATTCGGCTTTGACTTTTTCCGATACGCCCGGGAACAGCCGCCCCAGGGTAACAGCCGCTTTCTCGCCAGCGGGGCCGGCCGAAGCCGCACCGTCTTCCCGCAGCCCGAACGCCCGCACTATTTCCACCATCCGCTCGCGGCTCAGGCCGCTTTTCTCCAGCACAGCCAGGTCCAAGGCTACAACCCTTCCACCCGCCAGCTGCATGCCGGCCATGAACGCCGCTCTTTCTTTGGAAGAAAGCCCTTTCAGCAGGTCTTTTGCCCGCAACGCCTGGCGCCCGGCCGGCTGCTGCGCAGCAACGCTTTCCAGGTTCTTGCTTTCCAGTTCGGCCCTGGCGGCTATGTAAGAGCTCAGGCCGCCGTACCCGGGGATATCGAACGCGACTATGGAGACTTCCGCTTTCGCGAAAGCCGCTCCCGCGCATATTAGTCCGGCCGCTAAAATTATTCTTTTCATAGTTTTCACCGTTTCCCTGATAACCATGGCGGAGCAATTTTTATGCCATGCAGCAGCAGGGGCAGGTCAAACCTGTATTTTTATTGGAGAAGATTTTAAAAAAGAGTTCGCAGCCTCCCCTGGAATGGGTCTAAAACGGGGCAAGACCTTTTCGAATGAAAAGGGATATTTTCATTTGAAAGTATTTCAAGGAGTTTATTTCAGGTAAAACGAACTTGTGGGCAAATTAAGGACGGATTACGGGACAATTGCCAGAAATATATTACCGGGATCGTTTAGTGGGGCAGAAAAAGCTCCCAGCAGAGAGCCCACCCCAACAGGTTACAGCAGCTATGGAAAACTATTGGCGCCCAAAGATCATTATAACGGTTGCGCAGCCATCCGGCTGTGCCTGAAACAAGCATTAAAGGGATCAGCTCAGAAAAAAACTTTGTGTCTTGTTGCGACCAAGGGTTAAAAATTCCGAATAAATTTCCGTAATTATAATGAGCAGCCACATGCAGAAGTGTTGTTATAAAAACAACTGGATAGTCAATCCATCTCCGCCTGCTTCCAAGGTGCCTGCGGCATCTTCCTGGGAGGGCTGCTGCAGGCGCGGGAGCGCTCGGCAAAAAGCAAATAACACTTAAACACGAATTAAAAAGGGCGGCCGTGCTATACATGGCCGTTCTCTTCGTTTAATCCCCATAACCAGGCCATTGCCCTCAGATAGTAGGGAACCACCTTAGACAGAAATTAAAAAAGCCATGCGCGACAGTGCTGCTCCATAAAGAACCGTCCCATTTTTTAAGCAGCCCGTACAGCAGTCCCTGAACGATGAAGATCAGAACGATATACCAGTCGTGGATTTTATAACTGTGAGTCAAAGTGAACAGCACGGCAGTTATAATAAGCGAATATTTAAAATTTATTTTCCTTTCAAGAGCGGTCTGAATTAACCCCCTGAAAAAAAGTTCTTCGATCAGTGCCCCTGTGCCTGCCGCGGTAATTACCGAATAATACGACGTTAAAGTGGCAAAAACAGGCGCTTTAAGGGAAAGATCGGGCAGGTGTTTATACCGCATATATACCACAAATATGCGAAAGAGGAAACAACAAACAGGAGCACCGATAACCCCTGCCAGCACCTTCCGGAAGTTCCCGTGTCCGGACTTTCTCCACCCTATGTCTTCCGGCGACAATTTATATAACTTAAGCCCGCACATCACCAAAAGGACGGCGCCGCAACCCCACAATATCGAGCCGACCACCGCAGCGCCGATAAGGTTCGCTTTGTCCGCATCGATCTTTCCGGCATACGTCAAATAATGGCAAAACCGGAAAAGCAGGTTCTGGGAAAGCTCCTGGAACACGCGATAAACGCAAAAGACCAGAAGAACGCCTAAAATATGAACCAGCGCGGAAGAACTACTTCCCGCGCCCGGCTCGTTCGTTTTGTTCTTTAACTCGGTCATATTTTTGTTTCACGGGGCTGCTGAAGTTCCCGGCAGCCCCGGTGAAAACCGTCAGCGTTACGGCCTGCTGTAGTAATCGTGGCAGAGTCCGTCCGAATATATCCCGGAATCCTCCAACTCATGGCATGCGCTATTCGGCATCTCCGTAGGATTGGGAACATCGTTGGAAGAACCATGGCCCTGAGTAATGCAGCCGTCATGCGTCTGGCACGGGTCCTGGGCTTCGGAAGAACCATCGCTCCCGGTTACATAATCCCACACGGTATGGGCGTCCTGGGAATAATTGCTGAAATACCCTTTTTTCAATCCGGCAAGTCCCATAACCGCGGCGCCCGCAGCCAGCAGCCCGCCGCCAAGGGGCTCGCCTCTATGATCGGAAGGCTCGCCCGGCGCCGACTCGAGCGGCTTAACTTTTGAGGCGAGCGTGCTTATTTTTTTCGGCTCCACGTTGCAGATATCTTTCGCCCGGGTAGTCGCGCCGCTCGCCTTACCGTCGGCATAAACCACGGGACTGTCCATATCCTTCTTCGATTTGATGCCGAGATAAACGCCGTCAAGCAGCTTCCCGACTTCGCCAGGGTCTTTCTCCATGTTGATATTCGATATTTTACCACTTGTATCGGCCAGATTCTCTATCGTTCCTGCCTGGGCTTTCGTTACGGAACCCGCTGCTATCGCCACCGCGAACACCGCCACCAGCATATTGCTCTTTTTCATAAACAATTTTCCTTACCTTTTTATATTTTGTACCGCTATGCCTGCTACGGAGCAATTTTTATGCCAGCGATCCGCCGGGAAGGTCTTGCCGCGTATTTTCACAGGAGAAAACACGAAAAGCAACAGCACCAGGGCCTTTCAAATATAAAGAAATACTCTCAGGAAAATCAGGGGAAATGATCTCAGGAACCCGACAAAAAAGCCGCTGCGAAGCGGCCTTTGAATATCGGGCTGAACCGGTTTAAATTTCCATTATCGCCGGCCCGGAGGAGGGCGGAGGGCTGTAGATGGCCGGCTGTATAGTGCCGCCGGTGCCCGGCACGTAAATGGCGGGGACTATCCCGGGGTTGCGCGGCGCGGTATCGGGCGCCTGGTTGTCCAGCGCGCTCTCCATGGCGGTTTTGGGTATCATCCGCTCGAACACAGTGGACAGGGTGACGTCCTCGCCTTTCCCGTCCTCCTGGGGGTAAACCCGGGTCTCGCCGGGCTGCTGCAGATCGGCATCGTCGGGGTCTTCAACAGGCGTCCCCCCGGAACTGTATACATAGTCGGCGGCGCCGCGCACCAGCACGCCTTCTATCTTGTAGGTGGCCATGTTGAACACCGGGCTGCCGGAATTGCCGCCGAAAGTGTCCAGATCGGTCACAAAATAGCCTTTGTTGGTCACGCTGCGCACTTTGGCGTTGCCGGCCACTTTCACCGGCAGGCCGCTGGGATAGCCAATGACGGCCACCTTGGTGCCCGCGGTAACCTTCGTGCGGCTCACGGCCAGCGGATAGCGCCCTTTCACCTTGCGGTCCAGCCTTACCAGCGCGAAATCGGGCCCGAACCCGGCCAGGCGGCGGCGTACGCAGCGGCCGCTGGAGCACATAAAATTGGATTTATCGTCCTGCACCCGCTGGGCCAACACAGCTTTGCAGGAATAGACATTATCGGCCGGGAAAGAGGCAGGCGTCACCCCCGCGGCGGTCACCGCGTAGCCGAAAACGAATTTAACGCTCTCGCAGGGAGCGCTTTTCGGGTAGGGCTTGAAGCAGTGCCCCGCGGTCAGCACCAGGTCTTCCCCCACCAGCGCGGCCGAGCAGAACGCGCCTGTGGGCTGCTCATTGAAGCGCTGGCCGTCCTTAAGGTTATATTGTTCCTTAAGCGAGACCGGCGTGAGCTTGTATTGCCCGCTGGCCGCGTCCAAGGAGAGGTCCGAATCCTCGAACAGCGCGGCCGTAGAGCCGGCCAGTTTTTTCATTATCTGGTCCGCCTGGTAGAGATCTACGCGGTCATCCTGGCCGTAAACGGAACAGGGCACCAAAGCCGAGGGCCCGCCTGCGGCAAATGCCCAGCCGGCCTGCTGAAGCAGCGCTGCCGGGAGAATTATCTTTGCCAGGGTCCTGAGTTTCATAAGCTTCGCCAGCCTGCCGTGTCGTATTAATATTATGGCGCGGAGATTGACGAATGTCAACCGGCAATGGGCCCAAACCGGCCCAGCCATAGGGCCCACGCGGGTTTCAGGGTAAATAAAAACGCCGTCCGGTTTTAAAGCGGACGGCGTTCAACTGTGACTATCGGCTTATTTCGTTACGTTCTTGCCGATGATCGTGGCCAGGTCGAACATGCTGACCTGTTTCTTACCGGCGAAAAGCTTCAGCAGCTTCTCATCGGCATTGATCATGCGCTTGTTCTTCGCGTCCTGCAGTTTGTTCTTCTTTATGTACACCCAGATCTTCTTAACGATCTCCGTGCGGGGGATCGGCTTTACGCCGACTATCTCGCCAAGGATAGCGTTAGGGGTCACGGGGGCCATGAACTTCGAGTTTGCTTTTGCTGCGGGCATTGTGTTATCTCCTTAAGGGACTTGCTTCAAATTACAACTACATATAACCTATTTTCCATTGGGACTGTCAATACTCTTGTGGCGCGCGGGAAAACCTAGATTTTCGGCCCCGCGCCCGCTATGGTTTTGCTGGTCACGTTGAACTTCTTGAAATTGGCGGCAAAAAGCCCCGCCAGTTCCTTG
>JAPLKJ010000059.1 GCA_026388125.1 Elusimicrobiota bacterium | reverse complement strand
AGAAGATCCTGCCGCAGGTTTCCGGCATAATCACCGGCAAGGCTCTTTTCGCCCGCCTGGCCGAGGTCGAAAAGCTCAACCAGGTGCTGGAGAGCGGCTTTTATATCCCGCACGCCAAGTTCCCGGAGCTCGACGGGTTCCACGCCGTGCTGGGGATCTGCCCCGAAGGTTTCCCCGATGCGGCGGCAGGCCTTACGGTCAAGGTAGTGCTGCTGCTGCTCTCCCCCCATAAGCCCGCTTTTTTTCAGCGCCATCTGAACATGCTTTCGCTGCTCAGCCAGACCTTCCAGCCGGAGCTTATCGAGAAGCTGGCCGCGCTGAAAGATCCCTCCGAAGTTTTTGCCCTGATCAAGAGCAAATAACCGTAAGCGCCCCTTTATTTGAACGTTCCCGTCTTTCCGTTGCCGTGCGGAAACATATATAATTAATTAATATATGGTCCCCAACCCCAAATTCAAGCAGGTCTTCGTGCTGAGCACGGCCATGCTCAGCTTCATCTCTTTCTGGAAAGCCGCCTCCATAGTCCTCTGCGATTTCGGTTCCAGCGCCTATTACGCCGGCGGCATAGCCATGAACGCTTTCGGCCCGGCCTTCCCCTGGTTCATAATGGTCGTCATGCTGTTCTCCGGGCTGATGCTCGGGGTTTACACCGAGTCCTGCATCATGTTCGTGCGCGGCGGGGTTTACGTGGTGGTACGTGAAGCCATGGGCAAGGTGATGGCCAAGCTTTCGGTTTCCGCCCTGATCTTCGACTATACTCTTACGGGGCCCATCAGCTCCGTTACCGCCGGGCTTTACGTGGGCAGCCTTCTGGAAAACCTGCTGCCGCTGCTGCATATAAACTGGCATGTGCCGGGCCACGCTTTCGCGGTCATTTTCGCTGTACTGGTCACGGCTTACTTCTGGCGCGAAAATATCCGCGGCATCGAGGAATCTGCCGACAATAACGTAAAAATAATAAGTTTCGTGGCCGTGGTGGCCGTGATCCTTATCACCTGGTCGGGGGTTACGCTTTACTCGAGGGGCTTTACCCTGCCGCCCTTTAAACCCGTCTTTACGACGCAGGCGCTGGGCTGGACGGTGAACTTCCCCTGGCTCAGGACGGCCGGCTTTATCGGTCTTATAATGGCTTTCGGCCATTCCATCCTGGCGCTGAGCGGCCTTGAAACCCTGGCCCAGGTCTACCGCGAGATCGAAGACCCCAAAGTGGAGAACCTGAAGAAGACCGTCGTGACCATCTTTTTCTTCAGCGTTTTTTTTACCGGCCTGCTCACCTTCATTTCCGCGCTGATAATACCCGGCGACCTGATCGCCGGGAAATACGCCGACAACCTGCTCAGCGGCCTGGCCATCCAGCTTTCAGGCCCCTACTGGGCCCGTTTGTTCATGCAGGTGGCCGTTGTTATTTCCGGCGCGCTGATGCTGGTGGGCGCGGTCAACACTTCCTTCGTGGGGTCCAACGGCGTGCTCAACCGTGTGGCGGACGACGGCATCCTGCACGACTGGTTCCGGCACCTGCATAAGAGATACGGCACCACCCACCGGCTGATCAACCTGGTAGCCATAACCCAGATACTTATCATCATTATCTCCGGCGGCAACATCTTCCTGCTGGGCGAGGCCTACGCGTTCGGCGTGCTCACCAGCATGACCTTCAACACCGCCTCCATGATAATCCTCCGCTTCAAGCACCGGGACGAGGAACGCGAATGGATGTTCCCGTTCAATATCAAGATCGACAACGTCTACGTGCCTGTAGGCATGATGGCGGTATTGATGATACTGCTCGCGGCCACCGGCATGAACATGCTCACCAAGAAAGTGGCCACCATCGGCGGCGTGCTTTTTACCATGACCTTCTTCTCCATCTTCCAGATCTCCGAAAAGCTCAACGAGGAGAAAGCCCGCCTTTACGCCCCGGACGAGGATAACGACGAGAAAATGAACCTGCGCAGGGAAGTGGACATCCACACGGTGGTGCCCGAGCTGACCAAGGCCCGCCGGGTGCTGGTGCCCGTCCGCAACCCCAACAACCTGGTGCACCTGGCCCAGGTCCTGGAAACCGTGGAGGACGAGGATACCGACATCATAGTGCTGAGCGCCAAGATAGCCAAAGGCATACAGTCGGGCGGCGAGAGCATGTCCGACGAGGACAAGGAAGTTTTCAGCGCGGTGGTGCTGCTGGCCGAAAAATACGGCAAGACGGTAAAGCCCATTTTCGTTTTCTCCAACGACCCTTTCTATTCCATGGCCCAGGTGGCGCAGGCCGCCAAGGTGGACGAGATAGTGATGGGCGTGTCGGGCTCCACCGGCGCCGAAATACAGCTGGAGCGCCTGGCCATGGCCTGGGGCATGCTTAAGAAGGCCGACGCCGCGGGCAAGCCGGTGCTGGCCAAAGTGGTGTGGGAAGGGCGGCAGATGACGTACCAGCTTTCATGAAAAAGAGGTTTTTATGGCTATAAGAAGGATCTGCAAATACGGCGAGAAGATACTCGAGAAAAAGACCAGGAAGGTGGAGTTCGACGCGGTGAAGAAAGAGCTGCCCGGCCTGCTGTCCGACATGTTCGAGACCATGGCCGCGGTGGGCGGCGCAGGGCTGGCCGCCAACCAGGTGGGCGTGGACCTGCGGCTGGCGGCGATCAGTATAAAGCGCGAGGACGAGCCGCCGCTGAACATAGTCATCATTAACCCGGAAATAGTAGACCGGTCCGGTTCTTCCTACGAGGAAGAAGGCTGCCTGTCCTTCCCGGGGCTGTTCGCCAAGGTCAGGCGCGCCGCCAAGGTGAAAGTGCGGGCGCTCAACGAGAAGGGCCTGCCCATTGAGATAAACGCCGAGGGCCTGTTCGCCAAAGCGCTGCAGCACGAGATCGACCACCTCGACGGC
>JAPLKJ010000207.1 GCA_026388125.1 Elusimicrobiota bacterium | reverse complement strand
GCGTTGGCCCCGGTGCCCGCGGCCCCGGCGGTCAGTACGGGCGGGTTGAAGAATTTCATCACCGGCACGTTGATGTCCAGGTTCAGCGTGGAGGTTTCGAAAGACCCGTTGCGCAGCAGTTCCCTTTCCTGCGCGGCGCAGATGGAGGAAAGCATGGAAATGGCCTCGCTGGCGCGGCCTTTCTCCACCACTTTAAAGTACTGTGGTATGGCCACTGAAGCCAGGATGCCGATGATCAGCACGACCACCAGCAGTTCTATCAGCGTAAAACCTTTTCTATTTTGCATAATACCCCCTGTCTGTCCTTATAGTGAGATTGTATCATATCGAGGCGTATCTACGTGTGTGGCGGATGTGAGTTTCTTGTGAAGTTTGAGGTCCGCGCCGGCGCAGACCCGCCGGGCCTGAAAATAAGAAAACCCGCGAAGCGGGTTTTCTTAAGTGCAGAACTGTCTGCGGTCTTTCGCGGCTTACGGGACCAGCGAAGTGCAGGGGTCGGTGCCCGCGGTGGCGCAGGTTATGGTCTTCACGCCGGCGCCGGCGTAGGTCAGCGTCATGGTGTAGGCGCCGAACGCGGCGGGGGGGGCGGGGTTCGCCGCTTTCCTCTGGATGGTAATGGTAGCGTTGGCCCCGGTGCCCGCGGCCCCGGCGGTCAGCACGGGCGCGTTGAAGAATTTCATCACGGGGACGTTGATGTCCAGGTTCAGCGTGGAGGTGGCGAAAGAGCCGTTGCGCAGCAGTTCCCTTTCCTGCGCGGCGCAGACCGACGAAAGGATGGAAATAGCTTCGCTCGCGCGGCCTTTCTCCACCACTTTAAAGTATTGCGGTATGGCCACGGAAGCCAGGATACCGATGATCAGCACGACCACCAGCAGTTCTATCAGCGTAAAACCTTTTCTGTTTTGCATAATTCCTCCCGTGCAATATGAAAACTCCTCGTTGATAAAAAAATTATAGCATATCGGACCGGTTATTTATGTGGGGGGAGTGTGAAGTTCCTGTGAAGTTTCGCGCCCGCGCCCGGCGCTATTCGGGCTGAGCCCATTTGTAGCCGAGCCCCTCCACCGTCAGAAGGCAGTGCTGCATTTCCCCGAGGGCTTTGCGGATGTTCTTTATGTGGGTGTCTATCACCCGGCTGGTGTTCTCGTACGGGCGGCCCCAGATCCTTTCCATCAGGAACTGGCGGGTCATTACCCGGCCGTTCTTTTTTACCATCAGGTAAAGTATCTCGAACTCCTTGGGGGCCAGGTCGATGAGCCTGCCCGAGACGCGCGCTTCGTGCCTGGGGTAATTTATGGCCAGCTCGCCGGAGGTCAGGACCTCCTCGGCCCCGTCCCTTTCATCGCTCAGCAGGCTGCGTCTTATCAGGGCCTTCACCCGCGCCACGAATTCCGCAGGGCTGAAAGGCTTGGTCATGTAATCGTCGCCGCCCAGCTCGAGGCCGAGTATCTTGCTGATCTCCGTCCGGTCGGTGGTCAGGAATAAGATCGGAACTGTCCTGGAGGGCCCGTCCGAAGCGCGCACCTCCCTGCAGAAATCGAGCCCGCTCATGCCGGGCAGACGCAGGTCCACCACCATCAGGTCGGGCGGGAACCGGGCGATGGTGGCCAGCGCCTGCTCGGCGGTGGTGGAGGTGAGCACGTTGAAGCCTTCCAGCTCAAGGCGTTCCTTGACGGACTTCAGCAGCGTGAGTTCGTCGTCTATCACCAGGATGGTCTGTTTCGGGCGCATAAAGAACGTTCTAAGCCGGCAGGAACACCGTGAACGAGCTGCCTTTGCCCGGCGCGCTTTCCACCTCTATCCTGCCGCCGTGCTGTTCGATGATGAATTTCGCTATGAACAGGCCCAGGCCCGTGCCCTGCCCGGCCGCCGGGTAGCCGCGTTTCCCGCGGTTTATCCTGTAAAACTTGCTGAAAATGTTGGCGGTCTCGCCGGGCGGGATGCCTAGGCCGGTATCGCAGACGCGGACTTTCTGCCAGCCGGGCGCGGCTTCTATGAACACGCTGACCGAGCCGGCCGCGGTGAACTTCACCGCGTTGCCTATGACGTTCGCGAGCACCTGGTAAAGCCTGTCGGGGTCGCCGCGCGTGGCCGGGATATCCTGGCCCACGATGAATTCGAGCTTCAGGCCTTTCTGTTCCGCGTAAGCCCGGAAAGCGCGCACCGCGCGGTCCGCCAGGTCTTCCAGGTTCACCGTTTTCAGGTCCAGCGTCATCTTGCCGGACTCCATCTTCGAGATCTCCAGCAGCGAATCTATGTAGCGGTTCAGGCGCTGCGAATGTTCGTTTATCGAGAACACCTGCTCCGGGATCTTGGCCTGCTCCCGGTTCTCGACGAGCTTAAGGATGATGTCGGAACAAAGTTCGATGCCGGTCACCGGCGAGCGGAGGTCGTGGGTTATGCTCGACACGAAATCCTGCTTCATGTCCGACACCTCTTTGAGCTTGTCGGCCATGTCGTTGAGCTCGGAGGCCAGCATGCCCATTTCGTCCCTGCTGGTAACGGGGATCCTGTGGTCGAGGCGCCCCGAGCCGATTATGCGCGCGCCTTCGGCGATGGACTGTATCGGGGTGAAGATGACGCGGGTTATGATCAGCGTGCCGGCGCAGCCCAGCGCGAAAGCTATGGAAAGTATTATGAAGAAGCTGGCCGAGGACTGGCGCAGCGAGGAATCCATTTCCTGGTAGATGAGCTGCGTGGAAAAATCCACGCTGGCGGTGACCGTCTGCTTTTTCGCGTTCAGGGTGTTGACGGAGGCTTTGAGTATTTCAACCCCGCCGTCGCTGCGGGTTTCCCAGGTGCCGATGCGGGGCGGGGGGAAGGTGGTGTAGCGGTAAAGAAAAGGCGGCGGCTGCGGGCTGTAGTAGCGGTCTTCCAGGAAGATCCGGCTTTTAGCGCCGCTGCAGGAAACCTGTATTATCTCGGGGGTCTTAAGGAAGGTCTTGAAATACCTGTAGGCGTAGGATTTGTCCGGCGTATCCGACATTTCCTTGCAGACCTCCGACATGGCCAGCAGGATCTGGAGGTTCTTGCGCTGGCTGTTGGAGGAGATGGATGACCATTCGTTGCGCTGGAACAGGAAGGCCATTACCGCCGAGACGGCGGTAAGCAGCACGAGCATGAAGATTATCAGTTTGCTTCGGATGCTCATTTTCGGCCTGAGAGGGAGAAAAGGGGTGCGCCCGGCGCGATTCGAACGCGCGGCCACTCGCTTAAAAGGCGAATGCTCTACCCCTGAGCTACGGGCGCCTGACTGCTGATGTACGACACCGTAATTATACAACAAAAACAAAACTTTGGAAAATTTAACCGGGAAAACGTGACAGGGGCCAGGCGCGGAGGCGCCGGCATTCATCATCCGCGGATACGTTCGGCTGCACCTCCGGCATAGCCTCGGCGCAGCCGCCCTCCGGGCAATTTTGCCCGGAGGCAAAATTGAGCGATCCCGGACTGCGTCCGCGCTCGCAGAGCTCGCGGCCGCTGCGCGGCGGATACGTTCGGCTGCACCTCCGGCATAGCCTCGGCGCAGCCGCCCTCCGGGCAATTTTGCCCGGAGGCAAAATTGAACTATAATATACAGGAATGGCCGCCAGAAAAAGATTCAAGAGAACGATGCGCGTCAAAGTGCGCAACAAATTGCTTCTGCACGGCGGGGCGGCCGCCGGCGTGGTAATGGCGCTGGCGCTGGCGGGGTGGCTTTCCGGCCAATCGCTGAAAGCTTCCCGTCGTTTTCTGGAGGGCCGCCTGACGGCTTTCCGTCCGTCGTCGGTAGCGGTCGATTGCCCCGCGCCGGAAGCCTCGGCCTCCGCCCGCGCGCTGCTGGCCGCGGCGGTCAGCGCCCCGCTTACCTCGCGGCGGTGCCGCGAACTGGCCGAGGAATTGAAACGCCTGCATCCCGCGCTGTCCTCCGCGCGCGTGACCCGCAATTTCCTTACCGGCACCGCGGCCGTGTCCGCCGCGGTGGAGCCTGTAGTAGCCCCGCTGCTGCTGGACGGGACCACCGTTTACCTGGGAGAGACCGGCCGGATAATGCGCGAGAATCTTTCCGGCCCGCAGGACCCCGCCTTTATCACCGAGGTCCGGGGCGTAACCGGCCCGGCCCCGGCGCTGGTGAAATTCCTGGGCGAAATAAAGTCCTTTTCCGGGCTGCTCCCCTCGAAGCCGGTAAACCTGGTCTGCGAACTGAAGGCCGCCGCCTGCGAGCTCACCCTTGCCGACAATACTTACATCCTGTGGGGGGGATTTGAATTCACCAGACTAAAAATAATAAGATTAAGCGAAGTCCTTAAAGACGCCTCGGCAAAACGCGTCGGCCCGCTGCGGGTGGATTTGAGAACATTCAACGAAGGCAAGATCTTTGTTTCCGAGCCCCGGTGACCGCAGCGCTTGCTGAGCGGTCCGGGCCGGCCGGCCTCCTGGAGTTTTAATAATATGGGAAAATCCGAAATTATCGCCGGGCTTGACATGGGGTCGTCCCGCGTAACCTGCGTCATCGCCGAGCGCGATGAGGAACATAACAAGATACGCATCCTGGCCGGGGCCTCCGCCCCCTGCAAGGGGCTCAAGGGCGGCGTGGTGGTGAACATCGAAGAGACCGCCCGCGCCATCGAGCACGCCATGGACGCCGCCGAGAGCAAGGCCAACGAAGTGGTGGGCGAGGTCTACCTGGGCGTGCGCGGCTCGCACATCCAGGCTTTCGACAACAAGGGCGGCTACAACATCGCCCGCACCGACAAGGAGATCACCGGCGAGGACGTTTCCAACGTGATCGAAAGCGCCAAGACCGTGCCGCTTTCCTCCGACCGGGAGATCCTGCACGTGATCCCGCAGGGCTTTTCGCTGGACCGCCAGCGCGGCGTGCCCAATCCCATCGGCATGGAAGGGGCGCTGCTGGAAGTGGGCGTGCACATCGTAACGGCCTCCACGCCCGTGATAAACAACCTTGTAAAATCCGTTTTCAAGGGCGGGTTCCGCGTGGCCGACACCATCTACACGCTGCTTGCCGTCGGCGAGCTGGTGGTCTCCGAGGAGGAGAAGGACCTGGGCTGCCTGCTGATAGATTCCGGCGGCCAGACCACCTCGATAGCGGTTTACTCCGAAGGCAGCATCCATTTCTCCAAGGAGATCCCGCTGGGCGGGGACCACGTCACCCGCGATATCGCCTACGGCCTGGGCACCACCATGTCGGCCGCCCAGGAGATAAAGGAGAAATACGGCGCGGTGTTCTCCAATATGGTCGACGAGGACCATATGATAAGCGTTACCAGGCTGGACGCCCGGACCAAGAAAGAGGTTAAGCCGCGCGAACTGCTGGATTTCATACAGCCGCGCGCGGAGGAAATTTTCGAGAAGATAAACCAGGCGGTGCAGACCTCCAACTACGCCGAGCTGCCCGGCGGGGCCATCCTTACCGGCGGCGGCGCTCTGCTGCGGGGCATGCCCGAGGCCGCGGAGCAGCTGCTGGACCTCAGCCAGGCCCGGCTGGGCGTGGCGGCGCAGGAGATCCTGCAGTGCCCCGAGGAATATCTTACGCAGCCGTACCTGGGCGCCTTGGCGCTGGTCTGCTATCCTAACCTGAAGACCTGGAATACCGACGTGCCCGGCACCACGCGGTCGGGCTCGGTGGAAAAGAAACTCTGGCGCTGGTTCAAAGATCTGTTCTGAACGCTCGGTCGGAAAGGCCCGGGCGGTCAGGAATTGCGGCGGCCTTTAATTTAAAACTTATGTCTGAAACCCGTATACGCTACAACAGGGATTTTCACGGCCGCGAGGCCGTCATCAAGGTGCTGGGCGTAGGGGGGGGCGGCGGCAACGCCGTCAACACGATGGTGGACGCCGATATCCGCCTGGTGGAGTTCCTGGCGGTGAACACCGACGCCCAGGACCTGCGCCGCAGCAAGGCGCCCAACCGCATACAGATAGGCGAGAATCTCACCAAGGGCCTGGGCGTGGGCGGCGATCCGGCCAAGGGGCGCGAAGCCGCGCTGGAATCCGTGGACCTTATTAAGGAAGCCGTCGGCGACGCCGACCTGCTGTTCATCACGGCCGGGATGGGCGGCGGAACGGGCACCGGGGCGGCCCCCGTGGTGGCCCAGATAGCCAGGGAGATCAACCCGGAAGCTTTGCTGATAGGCGTGGTCACGCGGCCTTTCAGCTTCGAGGGAAAACCCCGCGCCGAGCAGGCGCAGGCCGGCATACAGGAGCTTCGCAAGCACCTGGACTCGCTGCTGGTGATCCCCAACGACCGCATACGCACCGAGGTGGACCGCGAAGCCAGCCGCGACGACGCCTACCGGCTTGCCGACGACGTGCTGCGCCAGGCCATACAGGGGATCTCCGACGTGATAACCAGCGAGGGCGAGCTGAACGTGGATTTCGCGGACGTCAAGAAGATCATGACCAAGTCAGGCGAGGCGCTGATCGGCATCGGCAAGGCCTCCGGAGAGGACAGGCACATGACGGCCGCGCAGATGGCGATGCATTCGCCCATGCTCGAGAACGCGGTGATCAACGGCGCCAAGGGCCTGCTGGTGAACTTCACCAGCTCGCGGGACATCAAGCTCGTGGAGATAAGCGAGGCCATGGAATATATAACCAAGGCCGCCAACCCCGAAGCCGCCATAAAGCACGGCCAGGTCTTCGATACTGCCATGGGCGGCGAGCTGAAGATCACCGTGATCGCCACCGGTTTCCCGGCCAAGCGCAGCGAGCTCGCCGGCGACCTGGCCCGCATCAAGGCCCGGGGCCCGCGCCGGCCGCGGCTCGACGACGATTTTCCTCCCGACCAGCAGCAGGTGTCGTCCGGCTGCGGGGACAACCTCGACAAGCCGGCCTACCTGCGCAGGCAGCCCGGCGTCAGGAGGCTCAGGTAACTTCCTCCGCGGTACAGCGTTGCCCAGGTGAACTATGGCTATAAATCTCAACCTCCTGCTTAAGGTGATGGTGCAGAACAAGGCTTCCGACACCCACATCCGCTGCGACTCCTCCGTCTTCCTGCGCATCAACGGCGCGATCACCCCGATCAACTCCTCCAGCATGACGCAGAAGGAAGTGGAGGACATGGTGTTCCCGCTGATGAGCGACAGGCTCAAGAAGATCTTCGAGGAAAAGCACGAGGCGGATTTCTCGTTCGAGGGCGGCGAGCTGGGCCGTTTCCGGTTCAACGTTTTCACGCACAAGGGCAAGATCGGCGTGGCCATCCGCCACATCCCGCTCAAGATCCCCACTTTCGAGGAACTGCGCCTGCCCGTGGATTCCATCAAGAAGCTGCTCCTCAATGAGCGCGGCCTGATCCTGGTCACCGGCATCACCGGCTCGGGCAAGACCTCCACGCTGGCCTCGATGATCGAGTATCTCAACCAGAGCTGGGAGGCGCATATCATAACGGTGGAGGACCCGATAGAATTCTCCTTTACCGAGAAGAAATGCATCATCAGCCAGCGCGAGCTGGGCTCGGATACCACCACTTTCGTGGACGCGCTGCGCGCCGCCATGCGGCAGGACCCCGACGTGATCCTGGTGGGCGAAATGCGCGACCTGGAGACCACGCAGGCGGCCATAACCGCCGCCGAGACCGGGCACCTGGTGTTCGCCACGCTGCATACGATGAACGCGGTGCAGACGATCTCGCGGATCGTGGACATGTTCCCGCCGCACCAGCAGGTGCAGATACGGATGCAGCTCTCGGAAAGCCTGAAAGGCATAATTTCGCAGCGCCTGCTGCCCTGCACCCGCGGCGGCCGCATTCCCGCCGTGGAAGTGATGTGCACCACCCCGCATATCAAGAAGATGATCGCGGAAAATGCCATAGATTCCGTGACGCAGGCCATCTCGAAAGGCGGCTTCTACGGCATGCAGAGCTTCAACCAGGCGCTGGTGAAGATGCACAAGGAGGGGATGGCCAGGCTCGAGGATATCATCCAGGCCGCTTCCAACCCAGACGACGTGCTGCTGGCGATAAAAGGCATAGAGCAGGAGATCGAGCCGCGCAAGTAAAGGAACTGATTCTGGTCCACAAGGAAGGTACTTATGTTCGCTGAAGGCTATATAGGTATAGCGGGGATCATCGGCGTGGGGAAGTCCACCCTCACCATGGAGCTGGCCAAGGCGCTTAACTTCGAGCCGGTGCTCGAGGAGGTCGGCGGCAACCCTTACCTCGAGAATTTCTACGGCGACATGAAGCAGTTCGGCACCATCATGCAGATCTGGCTGCTCAACCACCGCTTCCGCCAGCACCGCGAGTTCATCTCCCGCATCAGCCTCGGCAAGATCCGCGGCGTGGTGCAGGACAGGACCATCTGGGAAGACACCATCTTCGCCCGCATGCTCAACCGGCACCCGGACAAGATCATCTCCGACATGGACTACAACACCTACCTGGACCTGTTCGACAACATGGTGCTGCGCGAGATGGTCTATCCCCAGCTGATGATCTTCCTCGACTGCCGCGTCGAGACCTCCATCGCCCGCATCAAGGCGCGCGGCCGCAACATGGAAAAGACCATTTCCCCGGATTATCTCAGGAGCCTGCAGGAGAACTATTACGAGTTCATCGAGGAGATGGAGGACGCCGGCGTGCGCATCCTCCGCCTGAACTGGGAGAGCTACCAGCCGATCAGCGAGGTGGCGCGCCTGGTGCACGAATATTCGCTGAAGCCCTCCGCCTTCACCAAGTGGGTGCGGCCGCTGCGCAAGATGGGCATCGAGAACAAGGCGAACCTTCCCAATAAAGTGGCGGTGGCCGGGTGACCCCGAGGGCGAGGGGCCTGGTAATAGCCATAGACGGACCCGCGGGCGTGGGCAAATCCACCGTCGGCAAACTGGTGGCCGGCCGCGTGGGCTACAGCTTTGTCAGCACGGGGAAAATGTACCGGGCGCTGGCCTGGAAGGCGCTGGAACTGGGGCTGGACCTGGAGGACGACTCCGCGCTGGTGGGGCTCGCCGGGACGCTCGCCTGGGACTTCCCGCGCGGCGAAGGCCCCGAGGCCGGCGTCTCGCTGGACGGCCGGCTGCTGGGCAACGAGCTTACCGACGAGAGGGTGGGCAAGGCCAGCTCGGGCATAGCGCGGTTCGCCGGGGTTAGGCGGTTCATGAGCGGCATGCAGCGCCGGGCGGGGCTGGCCGGCGGCGTGGTGATGGAGGGGCGCGACATCGGCACCAACGTTTTCCCGGACGCCGAGCTTAAGATCTATCTGGACGCTTCGCCCGAGGCCCGCGCCGTCCGGCGCGCCGAGCAGCTGCGGGCGCAGGGCCTGGAGGCCGATTACGCCCAGATCCTGGACTTCATCGTGAAGCGCGACGCGCAGGATTCGGGCCGGAAGAACAACCCCCTCACGAAAGCCCCCGACGCGCATTACCTGGATTCCACCTCCGTTCCGAGGGAGAAAGTGGTGGACGCGATCGTGGAACTGTTTAAAGCGGCCGCCGGCGGGGGCGCTGAGTGATAAAGGCCTCCCTCGACCTGGTGTTCCTCCTTTTCCGGGTTTTTTTCCGGCTGTTCAACTCCATAGAAGTGATCGGCCTGGAAAAAATACCCCGCACCGGCCCCCTGATAATAGTCTGCAACCACCTTTCCCTTTCCGATCCTCCCGCCCTGCTTTCCTTCACCGCGCTGGTCAGGCGGGTGAACGTGATGGCCAAGAAAGAACTGTTCTCCATCCCGGTGCTGGGCTGGTTCATCCTGCGCTGGGGCGCCATCCCGGTGGACCGCGGCCGGGAGGGGGGGGACCTGGGCGCGCTGCGCGGTTCGCTGGGCGCCCTTAAGAAGGACGGCTGCCTTGTCATCTTTCCCGAGGGCACCCGGGCCAGGGGGCGCAAGCTGCCGGCCAAGGCAGGGGCGGCTTTCCTGGCCCATAGATCGGGGGCGCCGGTGCTGACCGCCAGAATTTTCAACAGCGATAACTTCTTAAAATTAGGTAAAATAGTAATTAAGTACGGTACGGTGAGGCGCTTCGAGCCCGCTGCCGGCGCGGACCTTAAAGCCGCCTATGCGCAATTTTCAGAATCGCTGATGTCGGACATTTTCTCAATAACGAAGGAGCAGTAGCCCCATGGAAACCAACGAACCCCAGCAGACAGAAGAACAGGAAGACCAGCACAAAGAAGCCGCACGCCCGCCCGAGGACGACATGTCCATGGCCGACCTGCTCAAGGCCGAGGCGGAGGTTTCCGGGAAAGTCTATTCGCGCGAAATAGTCACCGTCAAAGTAGTGCAGGTGAACCAGGAATTCGTTTTCGTGGCCATCGGCGAAAAGAAGGAAGCGGTGATCCCGCTGTCCGAGTTCCAGGACGAAAAGACCCCCGAGCCCGGCGACGAGGTGCAGGCCGTGCTCGAGAAGAAGGGCGGCGAAGGCCGCAACACCGTGCTGTCCCACCGGCGCGCGCGGGAGCGCGCGGCGCTGGACGCGGCCCGCAAGATGTTCGAGGCCAAGGAGCGGGTGAAGGGCAAAGTGCTGGAGACCGTGAAGGGCGGCTATATCGTGGACATCTCCGGCGTCCGGGCGTTCATGCCCCTTTCCCTTTCCGAACTGGGCGGCGCGCACAAGCATTACCTGCCCGCCGGCGCCAAGGTGAGATTTTACATAACCGACTTCAACGAGAAAGAGCGCAAGGTGGTGGTTTCCCGGCGCCAGGTGCTGGAGGAAGACGAGAAGCTGCGGCGCACCGAAGTGCTGGGCGGCGTCAGGCCCGGCGATATCGTGCGCGGCGTGGTGTCCAAGGTCACGGAAGAGGGGCTCCTCGTCCGCTTCCAGGGCATCGAAGGCTTCGTCCAGCTGTCCGACATAGCCTGGAAGAACATGGACGCCGAGCTCAAAACGTACAAGCGCGGCCAGCGCGTGAAATGCAAAGTTCTTTCGCTGGACAAGGAGACCGAACGCCTGGCTTTCGGCTTCAAGCAGCTGATGGCCAATCCCGTGGACATGCTCAAGCGGCGTTTCGCCCGCCACGCCCGCCTTAAAGTAAAGGTGGTTTCCGTCGCCAAGGAAGGCACGCTGGTGAAGATCAGCGAGAACACCGAAGGCTTCATCCTGCCCGACGATTACGGCGCCGAGGGCGAGCCCAAGGAAGGCCAGGAGCTCAACGCCGTGGTCACCGCCATCGACTCCACCGCGTTCCGGCTGATACTTTCAGTGAAGCGCTGCGAAGAGGTTGAAGACCGCAAGCGCGTTGCGCAGTACCTCAAGGGTTCTCCGTCTCTGACGCTGGGTCAGATCCTCCTGGAGAACTCGGAGGATGAAGGTGAGTTATGAGGCTCGGCTGTCTTCTTTAAAGACAGCGGTCTCGAAGTTCGCCTGTTCCTATAAAGTGCCGCTGGGCCTGTTCTTGTTCATAGCCCTGGCGGCACTTTACGTTTTTGCCGCGCACAGAACCTCGTTCTCCTCCCTCTTTCCCCGCTCCGGGCAGGGAGCCGTCTCACCGGCCCGGGCCGGGCGCAGGCTTGCCGGGCTGCGCGAGCGGCTGGCCGCCGACCCCGGGAACATGAACCTGCTCGCCGAGGCGGGCGGGCTGAAATACCAGCTGGGCCCCGCTTTCTATATCGAAGCCATCTCCGACCTGGAGCGCGCCCGCGCGCTGGGTTTTTCCGACGTGAATTCCTTCTACTGCCTGGGCGTCATGTACCAGGCGGTGGGGCTTTACGATTTCGCCGCCCGGGAATACCGCAAGTTCCTCAACAACAGGCCCGGCGACGCGGAAGCGCGGATGCTGCTGGCCAAGCTCTGCTATTCTTCCGGCGATTTCCCGTGCGCGGTCAAAGAATACGAAACGCTGCTGCTCAAGCACGGCAACGACGCCGTTCTGCTCGAGAACCTGGCGCTGTCCGCCTGGAAGAACGGCCAGGATTACGCGCCGCCGCTGGCGAAGCTGAGGCGGCTGGGCGCCGAGGGGGAGTTCCTGGCCGATTACGCCGAGGGCCGGATAAAATACGAGCTTAAGGATTATGCCGGGGCCTCCGGCTTCCTGGAAAAAGCGGCCGCCAGTCCCGCCGCGGCCCGGGAATTCTCGGACCGGGCCGGCCTGCTCTGGCT